>NZ_CP192735.1:3600000-3900000 GCF_050749815.1 Dyella thailandensis
ACCAACTGCCAGGCCACGCCCTGTGCCGCCGTCGCCGGATCACCGGCCAGCTGCGCCGGGCGGAAGAACAGTTTGAGGCGCGAGCGCACGGCGAACTGCAGCGTGTTCTGTTCCTCGCCGGTCTTGGCGACGGGCTTGGGAGGAATTTCCAGGACGTTGAGCCAGAACAGCGATTCGCGGTCAGCCGGAAGCGGCTGCCCCGCATAGACGATGCGCAGGCTCTGCCCCTTACCGGCGTTCATGCGAGCCAGTGGAGGCGTAACCAGAAACGGCACCTTGGCGGTGTCCGGGGTGGACGCGGGATCACCGTCGTCGATCCAGGCTTCGACCAGGGCTGGCTGGCTGCCTTCGTTGCTGAGTCGCACCGTCACTTCGCCGGTCGCCGCAGGAAAGACGACGCGGGTTCCAGCGATCACTACGGTGGCATGGGCGGGAGCTGCGCCCAGAGCGAGCGCGGCTATGACTGCGCCGGCAGCGCAGAGCAGGCTTTTCATGGGCACTTCCAGAGATTCGTTGCGCCGCGGGGAGCGACGGGCGACCCGCTGCAACCGGCCGAGCCGGTTGCAGCGATGGCCGCTGCTTACTGGTAGGTCAGCGTGAAGTTCACGCTCGACGTCACCAGGCCGGCGCTGGTCGCCGTGGCGGTGGAGATGTACTGCGCCGTCATCTGGGTCGAACCCGAGCCGCTGGTCACGGCAATGTTCGGAGCATTCGTGCCGGTCTTGGTGTTGATCGCCTGGTTGCTGCTGTTCAGCAGGCGGATGCGCACGTTCGAGCCGCCAGTGGTGGTGTTGGTCAGATCGCCGCTGGTGTTGTCGATGTTGCTGCCAGAGAACGCCATCTTTGCGCTGGCGGTATTCGTGTCGCAACCGGACAGCGCAACAGTGAACGGGGTGTCGCCCGCGGTGGTGCCGACGGTCGAGCCAAACGCAGCGGTCATCACGGTCGGCAGGGTCACGGTGGCACCGCCGTTGACGGCGATGGTGCAGGTATCGGCGAGCACCTTGCCGCTGAAGTTGATGGTGCCGGTGCTGGCGGCCTGGGCCGGGGCGGTGGCGAGGGCGAGGAAGCCGAAGGTGGCGACCAGGGCGGTGGAGAGAAGCGTCTTGCGCTGGAACATGAATTCCCCCTTGGGTGAATCGTGAAGTGGATCAAGTGGTCGAAGGACGAAGCGGTGTTTCTGTTTTGCGAGCTAGGGTGAGCAAGCCACGTGCCAAAGCGTCGGAAAACGCCGGTGTCCGGCGAAAAAAGCCAAGGATTACATGCGCTTGGCTCGTCTTCCGGGCACTCTTGGCGCCCGAAAAATTCTGTGAATTGCGACACATAGCGTCAGAAATTGCAAACCAGGTCACATTTTTGAGCTCAAGTTTGCCGATCTCTGGCCGACATGGCGGCCTCCTGTAAAGGACGCTTGACAGGCGCGCTTCGGCCCGCTTAGCCTTCGTGTCAAGGTTGCTTTACAGCAAAGGGAGAGGGGACATGAACACAAAGACGACGCTCGCTGCCGCCCTGGCATCAATGCTGGCCATGGCCGCGAGCATGCCGACGGCCGCCACCGCCACCGCTCCGGCCAAGGCGCCGGCGCTGCATGTGCAGGAGCACGGCAGCGCCGGACGCCCGCTGATCCTGGTGCCCGGACTGGGCGGGGGCGCGTGGGTGTGGGCGGAGTTGCTGCCGCACCTGCAGGCTCATCATCAGGTGTACGTGGTGACGCTGCCGGGCTTCGACGGCACCGCGGCACCGGCCGGTGGCAACTTCATTCAGCAGGCCGAAGACGCGCTGGCCGATCTCATCCGCACGCGCCATGTAACCAAGCCGGTGCTGGTGGGCCATAGCCTTGGCGGCACCGTCTCGCTCAAGCTGGCCAGTGATCATCCCGAACTGGTGGGTGGCGTGGTCGCGGTCGACGGGCTGCCGGTGTTCCCGGGCACCGAGAACCTGCCCGCGGAGCAGCGCCCGGCGATGGCCGCGGCAATGCAGGCGCGCATGCAGGGCCTGACGCCGGTCCAGTTCGAGGCACAGCAGGTCGGTTTCATGCAGTCGATGGGCGTGCTCGACTCCGCTCAGGCCGAGCGCTATGGCAAGCGCAATGCGGCGAGCGATCCGAAGGTCGTAGCGCAGTACATGGCCGAAGACCTGGCACTGGATTTCCGCGATGCGCTGGCGCACGCCAACGTGCCACTGCTGGAGATCTCGCCGTACAACCCGCCGGACTTCGCCAGTGGCCCGCAGGCCATGAGCGAGCAGCAGAAGGCCGACTACTACCGCAGCCTGCTGGCGAAGGCACCGCAGGTGAAGGTGGTGTCGATCGCGCCGGCGCGCCACTTCGTGATGTTCGACCAGAAGGAAAAGCTCGAAGTGGCGCTGGACGACTTCATGGCGCGCCTCCCCTCGCCGGCCCCGGAGCACTGAGCCGGTGCCGCGCTTTACCGACCGCCAGTACCAGCGCCACATCAGCGTGACCATGGTGGTGTACGTCTGCATGATGCTGCTGGTGTGGCCACTGACGCGCAGCACGCCGGAGCTATGGATGAAGGCACTGCTGGCGTGCATCCCGGCCATTCCGATGCTCTACGTGATCGCGCTGCTGGCACGCAAGATCCTCGCCAGCGACGAGATGGAGCAGCGTGCGCACCTGCTGGCACTGGGCGTGGCCACGGCCATCGTCGGCGCCGCGAGCATGGTCGGTGGACTGCTCGCCGCCGCCGGTGCCGTGTCGCTGGATGGAAGCATCCTGATATGGGTGTTTCCGGTGCTGATCGTCAGCTACAGCATCAGTCACTGGTGGATCATCACCCGTCGCTATGGCGGTTCCACCGAATGCGACGAAGGCTCGTCGCGACCGATGCTCACCTTCCTTGCCATGATGTCGCTGATCATCGGCCTCGTGGCCCTTGTGTCGTGGTGGCAGGGGCGCCTGGACGACACGCGGCTGGGCATGCTCGCAGGCATGGCGGTATCCGTGGCGGCCATGTGCGCATTCTGGACGATCCGCAGCTTCTGGCGTCGCTCGCGGGCCCGCCGCGAAGGGCTGGAGGACCGTCGCTGATGCGCGCCATCCAGAAGCGATACCTGCGAGAGATGGTCGCGGCGACCATGGCGTACGTCGCCCTGATCATGTTGTTCGCGTTCGGCATTCCCCACGTGAAGGTGGCCGCGTTACGCATCGTGCTGGCGCTGCTCCCGTTGCTGCCGGTGCTGGCGATGATTCGCGCCATGGTGCGCCTGCTGCGCGACGAGGACGAACTGGAGCGGCGGATCGACCTGGAGGCGTTCGCGATTGCCTCCATGCTCACCGGCTTCGGCTTCTTCAGCGTGGGGTTGTTGCTCAGCGTGAACGTTATCACCAGGCCACCGGCGTTTCTGGTGGCGATTCTGGTACTGCCCGCGCTGTTCGGAACCTACGGCCTGGCCAAGGTGTTCGTGGCGCGCCGGTACGCCAACACATGAACAACCGCGTGCGAGACCTGCGCGGGGAGCAGGGCTGGTCGCAGGGCGATCTGGCCGAGCGGCTCGACGTATCGCGGCAAACCATCAATGCCATCGAGACAGGCAAGTACGACCCGAGCCTGCCGCTGGCTTTCAAGATCGCGCGGCTGTTCGGGCAGCCGATCGAATCCATCTTTGACCCGGGGAGCAGCACGTGAGCACGAAACCCAAAGCAGCGCGCATGGGCGTGGCGGTCGCGATTGCGGTCGCGATCATCGCCGCCAACCATGTGGCCCATCGACCCAAGGCGGCCGAGCCGGCGCCTGCAAGCACCAACGCATCGTCCGCGCCGGCCACGCCGGTGAAGCCGGCGCCGCCGGCCACCTGGAAACTCGGCTCGCTCACGCTCACCGCGTGCGAACTGGGCCAGCCCAACAGCGCTCAGACCACCGCCGCGTGGTGCGCGCCGTTCGAGGTGCCGGAGAACCGCGATGACCCGGCCAGCCGCAAGATCAAGCTGCGCCTGGCGGTGGTGCGTTCGAATGCGGAAGTGGCGACCAAGGACATGCTGGTGTTCCTCGCCGGCGGCCCGGGCCAGGCGGCCACCGAGAACGCCGCCGCCGCGCTCGCCGCGCTCGATCCGCTGCTCGCGCACCGCAACCTGCTGCTGCTGGACCAGCGCGGCACCGGCGGCTCGCATCCATTGAGCTGCAAGAACGACGAGAAGCCGGCCACGCCCGACGATGACGTCGAGGACGATCCGGCCAAGCTCAAGGCCGAAATCACCCGCTGTCTGGCGCAGGTGGAGAAGAACGCCGATCCCCGCTTCTACACCACCACCATCGCCGCGCAGGATCTGGAAGACGTGCGCAAGGCGCTGGGCTCGCCGAGCTTCGACCTGGTCGGCGTCTCCTACGGTACGCGCATGGCGCAGCAGTACCTGATGCGCTATCCCGACGCCGTACGCGCAGTGGTGCTCGATGGCGTGGTGCCCAACTCGCTGGTGCTGGGCGAGGACTTCGCGCAGAACCTGGACGACGCACTGAAGGCGCAGTTCGCCCGCTGCACCGCCGATGCCGAGTGCCACAAGCGCTTCGGCGACCCGTACCAGACGCTGTACCAGCTACGTGACGCGCTGCGCGCCAATCCGCATACGGTGAGCTTCCGCGACCCGCAGAGCTACCAGACCGTGCAGCGCCGGCTGAGCGAGTTCTCGCTGGCCAGCGTCGTGCGCATGTTCGCCTACTCGCCGATCACCGCGGCGCTGCTGCCGCTGTCGATCGACGCGGCCGCTCACGGCGACGTCGGCCCGCTGCTGGGACAGGCCAAGCTGCTCTCCGGCGACCTGGCCGACACCATGAACGGCGGCATGCAGTCGTCGGTGATCTGCAGCGAGGATGCGGACCTGTTCACCCCGCGCCCGCAGGACGAGCACACCATTCTGGGTACGCGCATGATCGACGCGCTCACCACGGTCTGCAGCGTGTGGCCGCACGGCACGCGGCCGAAGGATTTCCACGATCCGCTGAAGACCGACAAGCCGGTGCTGCTGCTGTCCGGCCAGTACGACCCGGTGACCCCGCCTCGCTACGGCGAGGAGGTGCTCAAGGGCTTGAGCAACGGGCGTCATCTGGTCGCCACCGGCCAGGGCCACAACGTAATGGGCGCCGGCTGCATGCCCAAGATCGTCAAGCACTTCGTCGAGGACCTGCAGCCGAAGACGCTCGACGCCAGCTGCCTGGAGCGCCTCAAGCCCACCCCGATGTTCATCGATTTCAACGGAGCGACGCCGTGAAAAAGCAGCAAACCCTTTTTGCCGCACTGCTGTGGGCGGCGGCCATGTTCATCGCGGCGCTGTGCAGTGCGCCCCCGTTCTTCGCCCAGATTCTGCTTCCGCTGATGGTCGCCCTGTCGGTGCTGCCGCGCGCAAGCTCATGCCGGACCAGGAGTGCCACGCCATGATCGAGGTGAAGGATCTGCACAAGGCCTTCGGCGCGGTGAACGCCGTCGACGGCGTCACGTTCGCCGCCCGCGACGGCGAGATCACCGGCCTGCTCGGCCCCAACGGCGCCGGCAAGACCACCACGCTGCGCATGCTCTACACGCTGATGGCGCCCGACCGCGGCCAGGTGCTGGTGGATGGCATCGACGCGGCGGTCGATCCGCTGTCAGTGCGTCGCCGGCTGGGTGTGCTGCCCGATGCGCGAGGCCTCTACAAACGCCTCACCGCGCGCGAGAACATCGACTACTTCGCGCGCCTACAGGGTCTGCCGGAAGACGAGCTGCGCACGC
Organism: Dyella thailandensis; assembly: GCF_050749815.1. Classification (GTDB taxonomy): domain Bacteria; phylum Pseudomonadota; class Gammaproteobacteria; order Xanthomonadales; family Rhodanobacteraceae; genus Dyella_A. The sequence goes on from NZ_CP192735.1 coordinate 3,605,722, forward strand.
GCCGCGAGGCCTTGATCGGCGCGCTGGACATGGCCGACATCGCCGACCGCCGCACCGAGGGCTTCTCGCAGGGGCAGCGGGTGAAGACCGCGATCGCCCGCGCGCTCATCCACGATCCGCGCAACGTGATTCTGGACGAGCCGACCAACGGCCTGGACGTGATGGCCACCCGCGCGCTGCGCGAGTTCATGCTCAACCTGAAGGCGGAGGGCCGCTGCGTGCTGTTTTCCAGCCACATCATGCAGGAGGTGGGCGCGCTGTGTGACCGCATCGTGGTGATTGCGCGCGGCCGCGTGGTCGCGGACGCCACGCCGGACCAGCTGCGCGCGCAGACCGGCGAGAGCAACCTGGAGGAAGCCTTCGTGAAACTGATCGGCAGCGAGGAGGGCCTCGCCGCATGAATACCTTGAACAACCCACTGCGTCGCACGCGCGCTGTGCTCACCGTGTTCCTCAAGGAGGTGCGCGAGAACCTGCGCGACCGCCGCACGCTCACCAGCGCCTTCCTCACCGGCCCGTTGCTCACGCCGCTGATGTTCGTGATGCTGATCAATTTCACCATCAACCGCGAACTGGACAAGGCGGACAAGCCGCTGAAAGTGCCGGTGATCGGCGCGCAGTACGCCCCCAATCTGGTCGATGCACTCAAGGCCGGTGGCGTGGTGCCGCAGCCGGCGATCGCCGATCCGGAGGCGGCGGTACGCAACCAGGAGATCGATCTCGCCCTGCGCATTCGCGCCGATTACCCCGAGGCCTGGCGCAAGGGCGAACCGGTGCAGGTGGAGGTGATCTACGACTCCTCCCAACGCGATGCCAACACGCCGGTGGAACGGGTGACCAAGCTCATCGAGGGCTATGCGCGCGTGCAGGGGGCGATGCGGCTGGTGGCGCGCGGGCTGTCGCCGGCCACCGCCAATCCGGTGGTGGTGGCCAAGCGTGACCAGGCCACGGCGCAGTCGCGCGCGGTGCTGCTGTTCAACATCCTGCCGTACCTGTTCGTGCTCACGTTGTTCATCGGTGGCATGTACCTGGCGATCGACCTCACCGCCGGCGAGCGCGAGCGGCAATCGCTGGAGCCGCTGTTTGCCAATCCGGTGCCGCGGTGGAAGATCTTCCTCGGCAAGCTGGCGGCGATCTGCGCGTTCTCCACCGCCAGCCTGGTGATCTGCCTGGTCGGCTTCAGCATCGTCGGTCGCTTCGTGCCGGCGGAAAAGCTGGGCATGGAGCTGCACCTGGGGCCGTCGTTCGCGCTGCACGTGCTGCTGCTGCAGTTGCCGATGATCGTTCTGCTCGGCGCGCTGCAGTCGATGGTGGCGGCGTTTGCCAAGAGCTACCGCGAGGCGCAGACCTACGTGTCGCTGCTGATGATGCTGCCGATCCTGCCCAGCGTGGCGCTGATGGTGATGCCGATCAAGCCGCAGAACTGGATGTACGCCGTGCCGCTGCTTGGCCAGCACCTGGGCATCCTCGATCTGGTGCGCGGCACCGGCGTGAGTCCGCTGCACCTGGCTTATTGCCTGGGCGGCAGTGCGCTGGCGGCGATCATCGCGGCGGGCGTCACCATGCAGCTGTACCGCTCCGAGCGCCTGGCGATCTCCGGTTGATGACGGGCGAGGGCGGCGCGTTGGTGTCGCCCTCGCTTACCATGGGGTTTTCATTCCACGGAGAACCGCCATGCGCCATCGCCTGCTCCCGCTGTGCCTGCTGCTCGCCCTGGGCAGCGCCACCCTGAGTGGATGCTCGTCCGCGCATGAGGGCCAGGCACCGGCAAACGCCGAGACGGCTGCCAAGCCCGCTGCCGCCGCCACGGCCGCGACGCCAGCCGCTGACAGCGCGGTGCAGCAGCACCTGGCCGACTACGCCAAGGTCAAGCTCACCGCCGACCTCTCCGGCCTCGACGCCGACCAGAAGAAAATGCTCGGCCTGCTGATCGATGCGGCCGACACCACCAACGCGATCTACTGGCAGCAGTCCTGGGGCGACAAGGCGGCGCTGATGGCCAAGATCAGCGATCCGGACGTACGCGCCTTCGCCGAACTCAACTACGGCCCGTGGAATCGACTGGACAACGACAAGCCGTTCGTCGCAGGCGTGGGCGAGCGTCCGGCCGGTGCGCAGTTCTACCCGGCGGACATGAGCAAGGCCGAGTTCGAGCAGGCCGACCTCAAGGACAAGGCCTCGCTCTACACCCTGCTGCGCCGCGATGACGCCGGCAAGCTCACCACCGTGCCCTACCACGTGGCCTACAAGACCGAGCTGGACAAGGCCGCTGGTCTGCTGCGCGAGGCGGCCAAGCTGGCCAAGGACAAGGGCTTCGCCAAGTACCTCACGATGCGCGCCGACGCCCTGCAGAGCGACGACTACCAGCCCAGCGACTTCGCCTGGATGGACATGAAGTCCAACCCGGTCGACATCGTGATCGGCCCGATCGAGACCTACGAGGATCAGCTGTTCGGCTACAAGGCCAGCTACGAGAGCTACGTGCTGGTGAAGGACCAGGCATGGAGCAAGCGCCTGGCGCGTTTCGCCAAGTACCTGCCCGAGCTGCAGCGCGAGCTGCCGGTGGATGCGAAGTACAAGGCCGAGACGCCGGGATCGGATGCCGACCTCAACGCCTATTTCGCCGTGTACTACGCCGGCGACGCCAACGTCGGCGCCAAGACCATCGCGATCAACCTGCCCAACGACGAGCAGGTGCAGTTGAAGAAGGGCACGCGCCGGCTGCAGCTGGAAAACGTGATGCAGGCGAAGTTCGACACCATCATGCTGCCGATCGCCAAGCAGCTGATCGCCGAAGACCAGCAGGAAAACCTCACCTTCGACGCGTTCTTCCAGAACACCATGTTCCACGAAGTGGCGCACGGCTTGGGAATCAAGAACACCCTGGACGGCAAGGGCACCGTGCGCGAGGCGCTGAAGGACCAGGCCTCCAGCTTCGAGGAAGGCAAGGCCGACGTGCTGGGCCTGTACATGGTCGCCAAGCTGGCCGATAAGGCCGAGCTGGACAAGACCAAGCTGATGGACAACTACGTCACCTTCCTCGCCGGCATCCTGCGCTCGGTGCGCTTCGGCGCCAGCGACGCGCACGCCAAGGCCAACATGGTGCGCTTCAACTTCTTCCAGCGAGAGGGTGCCTTTAGCCGCGACCCGGCCACCGGCCGCTACCGCGTCGACTTCGACAAGATGACCGCGGCGATGAACAAGCTCTCGGCGAAGCTGCTCACCATCCAGGGCGATGGCGACTACGCCGCGGCCAAGGCGCTCACCGACTCCATGGGCAACGTAGACGCCACGCTCGCCGGCGATCTGAAGAAGCTCGATGCCGCGCACATCCCGGTGGACATCACGTTCGAGCAGGGCAAGGACGTGCTGGGGCTGTGACGCCGAACGTCGCCCGTCCTTCCGGGCGGGCGGCGCTTCTACACCTCGTCACACCGGCGAAAGCCGGACGTGCTTTTCAACGGCGGATGACGGTCATCCAGCGACTCGTGCTTCGAGCTTGAAGGGGCACCGGCTTTCGCGGGCATGACGACGTGGGGGCTCGGACGAGATGCCGGCGACGTTTCCGACGTAGACAGCTATCGCCACTTGCGGTGGTTGCCCGTCGGTCGGATCAATCCGCCCGCAACGCCCAATCCGCCACCGCCTGCGCATGCTCCAGATGCAGGTGATGCCCGCCGGCCAGGTGCGTGACGCGGATATCGCGCACGCACTCGGCGCGGCGCTGCATCGGCCCGCTGGGCAGGTACGAAGTGGCCGGTTCGGCCAGCAGCAGGCGGGTGGGCGCGTCGATGCCCGCGAGCAGGGCGTGGATCTGGCCTTCGGCCAGACGTAGCGGGGTGGGGCGGTTGATGCGCGGATCGCTGCGCCACTGCCAGCCGCCGTCGGCTTCGCGCAGCGCGCGTTCGATGATCGGCCGCGCCTGGCTGGCCGGCAGGCCGCTGGCCAGGGTGCGCGCGCTGATCGCCTGCTCGATGCTGGCGAACGTGCGCAGGCGCTTGCCGGCCGGTTCGGCGGCGAGTGCGTCGCGAAAGCGCTGAAGTGTCTGCGTGCCGTCGTCGCCGAGCAGGCCCAGGCCTTCGATCAGCAGCAGGCGTTCGATACGCCCGGGTCGGGCGGCGGCCACCATCGAGGCGATGCCGGCGCCCAGAGAGTGGCCGAGCAGCACGTAGCGCGCGAGGCCCAGCGCGTCGGCGGCGCCGAGCACGGCGCGCACGTAATCCGGCCAGTGATAGCTGGCACCGTCGCCCAGATGATCGGAGTGGCCGTGGCCGGGCAGGTCCAGCGCGATCACCCGATACCGCGCAGCCAGCAGCGGCGCGAGCCGCGCGAAGCTGGCGGCATTGTCCAGCCAGCCGTGCAGGGCGAGCAGCGGCGGCGCGTCGTCGTCACCCCAGGTGAGTGCGGCCAGCCGCAGGGTGGGCAGATCGATGCGAAGTTCGCGCGGTTCGCTCATGCGTTCAGCCGGTGCGCCCGTGCATGGCATCGGCGCGGTCCTTGGCGGCGAGCTGGCGCGCGCGCGCCGCCTCCGCATCGTAGTCCGGTGCGAATTCCGGCCAGCCCTGCGCGTGGCGCAGCACCAGGTCGGCCAGCGCCTTGACCTGGTCGGATGAGTCGTTGAGCGCAGGGATGTAGCGCAGGTCGCTGCCGCCCGCTTCGAGGAAGAACTCGCGATTCTGCATGGCGATCTCCTCCAGCGTCTCCAGGCAATCCACGGCGAACCCCGGGGAAATCACGTCGAGCTTCCCGATGCCGTCTTTCGCCAGCTGCTTGACTGTCTCGTCGGTGTACGGATGCAGCCAGCGCTCGCGGCCCACGCGCGACTGGAAACTGGTCATTACCTGGCCCGCCTCCAGCCCCAGCCGCTCGCGCAGCAGGCGCGCCGTGGCGTGGCACTGGCAGAAGTACGGGTCGCCCGCGCGCAGGTAGCGCTCGGGAATGCCGTGGAAGGACAGCAGCAGCTTGTCGCCGCGGCCGCGTTCGGCCCAGAACGCCTCGACGCTCCTGGCCAGTGCCTCGATGTGCGCCGGGTCGTCGTGGTAGTCGTTGATCAGGCGCAGCTCAGGCGGCCAGCGCAGCGCCTTGAGCGTGTCGGCCACGGCATCGATCACCGAGCCGGTGGAGGTCGCCGAATATTGCGGATACAGCGGCAGCACCAGCAACCGGCGCGCGCCCTCGCGCTGCAGCTTTTCGATCTGCCGGCGCACCGACGGCTCGCCGTAGCGCATGGCGAGTTCCACCTTGATCGGGCTGGGCCGGTGCGCGGAAATCTCCGCCTGCAGCGCCCGCATCAGCGCCTCGCTTCCGGTGCGCAGCGGCGAGCCCTGCTCGGTCCAGATGCGCGCATAGGCGTGCGCCGAACGCTTGGGCCGGATGCGCAGGATCACCCCGTGCAGGATCAGCTTCCACAGCCAGCGCGGCAGCTCGATGATGCGCGGGTCGCTGAGGAACTGGGCCAGGTAAGGGCGCAGCTTCGCCGCGGTCGGCGCTTCCGGTGTGCCGAGGTTCACCAGCAGTACGCCAGCCTTGGCCGGCTGGTCGTGGGTATACCCGGCCAGGCCGGTATAGTTGCTGCTCATGGGCGTCGACGGCGGTCGGAAAATGGCCGCCCAGTCTGCCACAGGCCGCACCCCCGGCCTGATCGCGCGAAATGCCGCACGATCCCGTTTCTTCCTCACCCGGAGCCTTCCATGTTCAAAGCATCCCTGCGTCGTTGGTCGCTGCTCGCGTTGACCCTCCTGCTGCCGGCCATGGCCGCCCATGCCGAGGACCCGCCGCTGGTGCGCGCGCAGAACGCGGTGCGCGTGCTCAACGAGATCATGCAGGCGCCGGACAAGGCGATCCCGCAGGATCTGCTGCGCGACGCCAAGGCGATCGCGGTGATCCCGGACATGGTCAAGGCCGGCTTCATCTTCGGCGGCCGCCGCGGCGAGGGGCTGATCTCGGTGAAGAGCCCGGACGGCACCTGGTCCAACCCCAGCTTCATCACCATGACCGGCGGCAGCGTGGGCTTCCAGATCGGCGTCTCCTCCACCGACGTGGTGCTGGTGTTCCGCACGCAGCGCGGAGTGGATTCGATCGTCAACGGCAAGTTCACCCTGGGCGCGGACGCCTCGGCCGCGGCCGGCCCGGTGGGCCGCACCGCCAGCGCCGCCACCGACAGCCAGATGAAAGCGGAGATCTACTCTTATTCGCGCTCGCGCGGGCTGTTCGCCGGCGTGGCGCTGGACGGCTCGGCGCTGCGTATCGACTACGACGCCAACGCCTCGATCTACGGCGCCGGCATCACGCCGCGGCGGATTTTCGAGGGCGGCGTGAGCAACGTGCCGAGCCAGGTGGTCGATTTCCGCGACCGGCTGGAGGAGTACACTTCACGCTGATCTGAGGTCGCGCGCCCGCAGGTGTGGCGCGCGACCCACCGGTTTGGCATTCGAGGACATCATGAGCATCTGGCATCTCATCATCCTGCTTATCGTGGTCGTGGTGATTTTCGGCACCGGCAAGCTGCGCAACATCGGCTCCGACCTCGGCGGGGCGATGCGTGACTTCAAGAAAGGCCTCAACGGCGACGACGAGGACGCGGCCAAGCGCAAGCAGGCCGACGAGCGGCTGCAGGCCGATCCGCCCAAGGCGCCCGATGCCGCCACGCAGAGTCAGCGCGACTCCAGCGACGCCAAGTAAGCACGTCGACGGCGTGCGGCCATGATCGAGATCAGCTTCGGCAAGCTGTTGTTGCTTGCCGTCATTGCGTTGATCGTGCTGGGGCCGGAGAAGCTGCCCGTGGCGGCGCGTACTGCCGGCACGCTGCTGCGACGCCTGCGTTCCGGCTGGGACAGCGTGCGCGCCGAAGTAGAGCGCGAGCTGCAGGTGGAGGAGATCCGCAAGGCTGCCCGCGAGGCCGCGGCGCAGGCGGAGGCCGCCCAGGTGCGGCTCAATGCCGCACAGGCCGAGCTCAACGAGGCGGCGCGCAAGGCCGAGTCCGCCGCCCGCGCCGACGTGTCGACCCTGGCCGGCGCGGACGCCCCTGCGCCAAGCCCGTCTGACGCGCCGATCGATGCGGCGTCCCCCGACGAACTGATGAAGGCCAAGCCCGCGGCGCCCGCGCCGGGGTCTTCGGACGAGGTGCCGCATGGCCAGTCCTGAGCCGTCGATCGACCTGCAGCAGGGCTTGTTCTCGCACCTGCTGGAGCTGCGCAGCCGCATCGTGCGCGCCAGCGTCACGGTGCTGCTGGTGCTGCTGGCGCTGGTGCCGATGGCCAACCGCCTATACACCGAGCTCGCCGCGCCGCTGGTGGCACGCCTGCCGCAGGGCGCGCACCTGATCGCCACCGAGGTGGCCAGCCCGTTCGTGACGCCGCTGAAGCTGGCGTTCTACGTGGCGCTGTTCATTTCGATGCCGATGATCCTGTACCAGCTGTGGGCCTTCGTGAGCCCCGGCCTGTACAAGCATGAGAAGCGCCTGGCGCGGCCGCTGCTGGCCGCGGCGCTGGTGCTGTTCTACATGGGCTGCGCGTTCGCCTATTTCCTGGTGCTTCCGGCGGCGTTCCGCTTCCTCGCCGCGGTGACGCCCCAGGGCGTGGAGATGATGACCGACATCACCCACTACCTCGATTTCGTGATGCTGATGTTCTTCGCCTTCGGCCTGTGCTTCGAGGTGCCGGTGGCGGTGGTGATCCTCGCCGCGATCGGCGTGGTGAACCTGCAGAAGCTGCGCAGCGGCCGCCGCTACGCCATCGTCGGCGCCTTCACCATCGCTGCCTTCATCACGCCGCCGGACATCACCTCGATGATCATGCTGGCGGTGCCGATGTGCCTGCTCTACGAGCTGGGCGTGCTGGCGGTAGCGTGGCTGCTCAAACCCGCCGCGGACGGCGCCGGACGCGCCTGATCGGCCATGCCTTCGCGCGCCGCCGTGCTGATCGACCGACTCGCCCTGGCGCCGCACATGGAAGGCGGCCACTTCCGCCGCATCCACACCGCCAAGGCGGCACCGGGCCAACGCCCGGCGCTGAGCGCGATCCACTTCCTGCTGGCCGCCGGCGAACGCAGCGCGTGGCACTGCGTGGATGCCGAGGAGGCCTGGCATTTCGTCGAGGGCGATCCGCTGGAGTTGCTGGTCTACCATCCCGGCAGCGACCGGCTGGAACGTCTCCGGCTGGGTCCGCTGGGCGACCCCGACAGCGATGTGCAGCCGGTGCGCGTGGTGCCCGCCGGAGCGTGGCAGACGTCGCGCCCGCTGGGCGCCTATGCCCTATGTACCTGCCTGGTCGCGCCCGCGTTCGAGTTCGCGGGCTTCACCCTGCTGGACGATGACGCGCTCGCCGCGCGCCTGCGCGAGCTGGCGCCCGGCACGGGCGCGTGAGCCGGTCGGTTCAGCGCTTGGCCGGCACCGCCGCCGGTCGGTTCAGCGCCAGCCCCTTGAGCACGTTGAGCGCCTGCGACAGCGCGTAGTCCTGGGTGGCCAGCTTGGCGTTCTCGGCGCTGCCGTCGTTGTTGATGTCCTTCGGCGCGTTGCCGTCCTCGTTGGCGAGGTGATGGCTGAGGTCGGCCTCGGAGGTGATCAGCTGCGGGCCGCTGTCGGCCTTGTTCACGGTGAGGTCGGCCAGCGCGATGTCCGGCTTGATGCCTTCGGCCTGGATCGAGGTGCCGCTGGGCGTGTAGTAGCGCGCGGTGGTGATCTTCACCGCGTGCTCGGCGTCCAGCGGCAGCACGGTCTGCACCACGCCCTTGCCGAAGGTGCGCTTGCCGATGATCAGCGCGCGGTGGTTGTCCTTCAGCGCGCCGGAAACGATCTCCGCCGCCGACGCGGTGCCGTTGTCGACCAGCACCACCAGCGGCGCGCCGTTGAGCAGGTCGCCCGGGTGGGCGCTGAAGCTGAGGTTGGCGTCGGCCAGGCGGCCGCGGGTGGTGACGATGGTGCCGGCATCGAGCAGGTCATCGCTGACCGCCACCGCGGCGGTCAGCAGGCCGCCGGGATTGGAGCGCAGGTCGAGCACCGCGCCCTTCTGCGCACCGTGCTTGGCGATCAGCTCGCCGACTTTCTTCTCCAGGTCCGGCGCGGTGTCCTCCTGGAACTGGCTGATGCGGATGTACGCGTAGCCGGGCTCGATCTCGCGCGTGCGCACGCTGGTGACCGAGATCTTCTCGCGCACCAGCGGCAGGTCGATCAGCTTGTCGCTCTTGTCGTGCACGATGGTGAGGGTGACCTTGCTGCCCGGCTCGCCGCGCAGGTCCTTGAACATCGCGTCGATGTTCTCCTCGGTGATCGGCTTGCCGTCGATCTTGACGATGGTGTCGCCGGGCTTGATGCCCGCGCGCGCAGCCGGCGTGTCGTCGATCGGCGAGACGATGCGCAGCTGGCCGTCCTGCTCGATCACCTCGATGCCCAGGCCGCTGTAGGCGCCGGTGGTGTCCTCGGTGAGCTCGGCCAGGCCGTCCTTGTCCAGGTATTCGCTGTGCGGATCCAGTCCGGACAGCATGCCGCTGATCGCGGCCTTCATCAGGGTCTTGTTGTCGACCTTCTCCACGTACGCCTGGCGCACCACCTCGAACACCCGGCTGAAATTGCGGATGTCCTCCAGATCCACCGCATCGGGCGCACCGGCCGTCGAGCCGGCGGCGGCCGGCGCCGCTGCGCTCGCCGATGTCTCGGGGAGGTCCTGGCCGTGGGCCAGCGGCGCGGCGAGCAGGAGGGCGATCAGGCCGCAGGTGGAAAGACGCATGGGAAAACTCCGGACAACTTGAGGTAAGCGCGGGCTGCGCGGCGGCTTGGACCGCTGGCGGCAACGGTAATTCCCGCGTTCGCTAGCCTGCGTCGCGGCACGGGGTGGCGTCAACGATGGCTGGCCAGCCAACTGCGCGGGTCCACCGGCTTGTTGCCGTGGCGCAGCTCGAAGTAGGCGCCGGTGTTGACCCCGGTCGGCGCCATCGCGGTGCCCACCGCCTCGCCGGCTTCCAGGGTGTCGCCCACGCGGTGCAGCAGCGCTTCGTTATTGCCGTACATGCTCATCCAGCCGCCGCCGTGGTCGAGGATCACCAGCATGCCGTAGCCGCGCAGGAAGTTGGCGAACACCACCCGGCCCTTGGCCACGGCGTGCACTTCGCTACCACCGGGCGCCTTGATCAGCACGCCGTTGCCGTAGCTGTGCACCGCCCCGGCTGCCGGCCACGGCAGGCTGCCGCGAATATTGGCCAGCACCGGCGTCTTGCCGCCGCCTGCCGGCGCGTGGCCGCCGTGCTCGCGCGCCGCAACGCGGGCGGCCTCGTCGATGGCTGCCTGCAGCTTGCTCACCAGCGAGGTAAGCGCGGCCTCGTCGCGCTTGAGCGCGGCCAGCCGGGCGGCTTCGTCCTGGTAGGTGGCGTCGATCTGGTCGGCCAGTTTCTTCTGCTCGGCCCGGCGCGCGGCCAGCGCCTTGGCCTGTTCGGCCTGCTGTGCGCGGGTGGCTTCCAGCGCCTGTTGCTCGGCGGTGATGGCGGTTTCCACGTCTTGCAGCTTGGTGAGGTCGGCCATCAGTTGCTGTACGCGCTGCAGGCGGTCTTGCTGGAAGTACTTGGAGTAGGCCAGCGCACGCGCGATGCGCGCCACGTCCTCGTCACCGAGCAGCAGGCGCAGGTCCGAGCCCTGGCCGAGCGCATAGGTGGCCCGCAGCAGGTCGGCGATGGCGGCCTTCTGGTGATCCAGTTTCGACTGCAGCGCCGACCGTTGCTGTTGCAACTGTTCCAGGTCGTGCTGCTTGGCGGCGATCTGCGCCTCGGTGGCACGCACCGCCCCGGCTGCGCTGGCCAGGGCGCGCGCGCGTTTGGCCAGTTCGGCGTTGACGCGATCGCGCTGGCTGGCGGTCTCCTCCTGCGCCTTGGCCAGCGCCTCCATGCGGCTGCGCACGCTGTCCAGCTTGTGTTCGGCGCGGGCCTTCTCGGCGGCGCTCTGGCCGGTGCGGCGGGCCAGCACGGGCGGCGCGGCGAGCAGGGTGACGGCGCTGGCGAGGCAGATCGGCAGGAGCAGACGGAAAGCGGGAGGCGTGGGCATGGGGGGATTATCACTGAGCATCGCGGTGGCGGCGAGGCGGCGCCGGAAGTCTCTTCCGCAACCACTTTGCGTTTTTCCGTTTAGACGCCCAAATGTCTTTGACGCGGCGCATCAAATGTGCGTACAGTCGGAGCGCACGTCTTGTCAATCGCCTGCAGCGCGTGCGCTGCAGGCGTTGGTGTCCCCAACCGTTTCATCCAGCGATGAGGGAGGCGACCTTGCACCAGCAGGTTACGCCGCGCATGTACGACGCGAGCTTCGAACACGACAGCTGTGGCTTCGGCCTGGTGTCGCAGGTGGATGGGCGCGCCAGCGCCTGGGTGGTGGATACCGCGTTCGACGCGCTGGCCAAACTCTCGCATCGCGGCGGCGTCAATGCCGACGGCGTCAGCGGTGACGGCTGTGGCGTGCTGCTGCATCGGCCGCGGCCCTGGCTGCGCGCGCTGGCCAAGGAATCCGGCATCGCGCTGGGCGAGCGCTTTGCCGCCGGCGTGGTGTTTCTCGATCCGGCCGGCGGCGACGCCGCGGCGCTGCAGCTTGAGCGCAGCCTGCGCGAGGAGGGCGTGGAGACCGCCGGGTGGCGCGAAGTGGCGGTGAACGCCGAGGCCTGCGGTCCGCTGGCCGCGGCTGCGCAGCCGCGGGTGCGGCAGATTTTCGTCGAGCCCGCGCACGGCATGGACGAGGATGCGTTCGAACGCGCGCTGTTCCGCGCGCGCCGTCGCGCCGAGCACGCGCTGCGCGAAGACGCGCACTTCTACGTGATCACGCTGTCGGCCGACGTCATCGGCTACAAGGCGATGGCCGCACCCGGGCGCCTGCGCGAGGTCTACCCCGATCTGCTGCATCCAGCGCTCGCCTCCGATGCGGTGGTGTTCCACCAGCGCTTCTCCACCAACACCATGCCGCAGTGGCGTCTGGCGCAGCCGTTCCGGCTGCTGGCGCACAACGGCGAGATCAACACCATCCGCGCCAACCGGCGCTGGATGCAGTCGCGCGAGTCGATCCTGCGTTCGCCGCTGCTGGACCTGTCCGACCTCGGCCCGCTGGTGCGGCAGAACGGCTCCGATTCGGAAAGCTTGGACAACGCGCTGGAAGTGCTGCTCGTCGGCGGGCTCGACCTGCTCGCCGCGATGCGCGTGCTGGTGCCGCCGGCGTTCGCTGCGCGCGAAGGCATCGACGAGGATCTGGCGGGCTTCTACGAGTACTACGCGCTGCACAGCGAGCCGTGGGATGGCCCGGCCGGCCTGGTGATGTGCGACGGCCACTACGCTGCCTGCACGCTCGACCGCAACGGCCTGCGCCCCGCACGCTGGGCGCTGTCGGCCGACAACCACCTGATCGTCGCCTCCGAGGCGGGCCTGTGGGACGTGCCCTCGTCACAGGTGGTTGCCAAGGGGCGGCTGGCGCCGGGCGAGATGATCGCGGTGGACCTGAAGGCCCATCGCCTGTTGCGCGATGCCGACATCGACGCCATCAACCGTTCGCGCGCGCCGTTCCGCGAGTGGCTGCGCGCCGGGGTGAGCTATCTCGAATCGGACCTGATCGACCCTTCGCTGGCCGCCGAGCCGCTGCCGCCGGATGAGCTGCACCGCTACCAGAAGCTCTACGGTCTCACCCGCGAGGAGCGCGAGTCGGTGCTGAAGGTGCTTGCCGATCTGGAGGCCGAGGCCACCGGCTCGATGGGTGACGACACGCCGATCGCCGCGATGTCGCGCCAGGTGCGCCCGCTGTTCGATCGCTTCCGTCAGGCCTTCGCCCAGGTCACCAACCCGCCGATCGATCCGCTGCGCGAGAAGCTGGTGATGTCGCTGGTGACCCAGCTCGGTCCCGAAGGCAACGTGTTCGATTTTCGCCCGGAGAACGCGAAGCAGACGCTGATCAACTCGCCGATCCTCAGCCAGCGCAAGCTGCGCCAGCTGCTGGCGTTGCCGCAGTTCGCCGGCACGCCGCGCTTCGACCTGATGTACGCGCCGGAAGAAGGGCTGGAGCAGGCGCTGCGCCGGCTGTGCCGCGACACCGCGCAGGCCGTGCGTGAGGGCCATGTGCTGGTGTTCCTCAGCGATCGCTATCCGGAGCGCGGCAAGTTGCCGCTCCACGCCCTGCTGGCAGTCGGCGCGGTGCATGCGTACCTGATCGAGCAGGGCCTACGCTGCCAGTGCAACCTCATCGTGGAAACCGCCACGCCGCGCGATCCGCACCAGTTCGCCTGCCTGATCGGCTACGGCGCCACCGCGATCTATCCATGGCTGGCCTACCAGAGCCTGTTCGAGCTCGGTCGCCAGGGCCACATCGACGCCGACCGCGCCGAGGTGGGCCGCAGTTATCGTCGCGGCATCCGCAAGGGTTTGCTGAAGATCCTCTCCAAGATGGGCATCTCGACCATCGCCGGCTACCGCGGCGCGCAGTTGTTCGAGATCGTGGGGCTGGCGCCGGAGGTGGTGGAGCTGTGCTTCCCCGGCACGCCCTCGCGCATCGGCGGCGCCACCTTCGAGGATCTCGAGCACGACCAGCGCCTGCTCGCCGCCGAGGCCTGGAACGAGGCGCTGCCGCTGCGTGCCGGCGGCCTGTACAAGTACATGCACGGCGGCGAGTACCACATGTACAACCCCGATGTGATCGCCACGCTGCAGCAGGCGGTGCGCACGGGCGATGCGGCCGACTACCGCACGTATGCCAACCACGTCGATCATCGCCCGCCGTCGGCGCTGCGTGACCTGCTCGGCCCGCAGCCGCTGGCTGCGCCGATCCCGCTCGAGGAGGTCGAGCCGGTGGAGGCGATCCTCAAGCGCTTCGACTCGGCCGGCATGTCGCTGGGCGCGCTGTCGCCGGAGGCGCACGAAGCGCTGGCCACGGCAATGAACCGGCTCGGCGCGCGCTCCAACTCGGGCGAGGGCGGTGAAGATCCCGCTCGCTACGGCACCGAGAAGATGTCCAAGATCAAGCAGGTCGCCTCGGGTCGCTTCGGCGTCACGCCGCACTACCTGGTCAACGCCGAAGTGCTGCAGATCAAGATCGCGCAGGGCGCCAAGCCCGGCGAGGGCGGCCAGCTGCCTGGCCACAAGGTCGACGCCACCATCGCCCGGCTGCGTTACGCCAAGCCCGGGATCGGGCTGATCTCACCGCCGCCGCACCACGACATTTACTCGATCGAGGACCTGGCCGAGCTGATCCACGACCTGAAGGAAGTGAATCCCGACGCGCTGGTTTCGGTGAAGCTGGTCAGTCATGCCGGCGTGGGCACCGTTGCCGCGGGCGTGGTGAAGGCCGGCGCCGATCTGATCACCGTGTCCGGCCACGACGGCGGCACCGGCGCCAGCCCGCTCACCTCCATCAAGTACGCCGGCACGCCGTGGGAACTGGGCCTGGCCGAGACCCAGCAGACGCTGCGCCGCAACGATCTGCGCGGCCGCGTGCGGCTGCAAACCGACGGCGGCCTGAAGACCGGGCTGGACGTGATCAAGGCGGCGATGCTCGGTGCGGAGAGCTTCGGTTTCGGCACCGGCCCGATGGTGGCGCTGGGCTGCAAGTACCTGCGCATCTGTCACCTCAACAACTGCGCCACTGGTGTGGCCACCCAGCATCCGGTGCTGCGCAAGGAGCACTTCATCGGCCTGCCCGAGATGGTGATGAACTACTTCCGCTTCGTGGCGGAAGACGTGCGCGCGCAGCTGGCGCAGCTCGGCGTGCGATCGCTTGAGCAGATCGTGGGGCGTACCGATCTGCTGCATCAGCTCGAAGGCACCACCCCGGTGCATCACCGGCTCGATCTCTCGCCGCTGATCGACGGGCGTGGCCTCAGCGCCAGCGCGGATGCGACCTGCACGCTGGCGCGCAACCCGATGCGCGATCCCGCCGCGCTGGCCTCGCGGATCAGCGCCGACATCCGCGAGGCCGTGCTCGGCAAGCGTGGCGGCCGCTTCGAATACGCCATCGCCAACACCGACCGCGCGATCGGCGCGCGGCTGTCGGGCGAGGTGGCGCGCGCCCACGGTGACCACGGCATGGACGAATCGCCGATCACGCTCGCGCTCACCGGCGCGGCCGGCCAGAGCCTGGGTGCATGGAACGCGGGCGGCGTGCACATCGAGCTCACCGGCGAGGCCAACGACGGCGTCGGCAAGGGCATGGCGGGCGGTCGCATCATCGTGCGTCCGCCGGCCGATTCGCCGTTCGCCAGTCAGGACGCGGCGATTATCGGCAACACCTGCCTGTACGGCGCGACCGACGGCGAACTGTTCGCCGCCGGTCGCGCCGGCGAGCGCTTCGCGGTGCGCAACTCGGGCGCGCTGGCGGTGGTGGAAGGTGCCGGCGACCACTGCTGCGAATACATGACCGGAGGCGTGGTGGCGGTGCTGGGCAAGGTTGGCCTCAATTTCGGCGCGGGCATGACCGGCGGCTTCGCCTACGTGCTCGATCTGGAGCGCGACTTCGTCGACTGCTACAACCACGAGCTGGTCGACATCCTGCGCATCTCGCCGGAGGGCATGGAGCACTACATGCAGCACCTGCGCAAGCTGGTGACGCGCCATGTCGAATACACCAACAGCGACTGGGGCCGGCAGATCCTGCGCGAGTTCCGCGGGTTGCAGTACAAGTTCTGGCTGGTCAAGCCGAAAGCCGCGAGCCTGGCGGCGCTCGCCGACGAATTGAGGAGCGCGGCATGACCGACAAGACCTTCCAGTTCCTCAACGTGCCGCGACAGCCGCCGCGCACCGTGCCGGTCAACGTGCGCGTGCTCGGTTACGGCGAGATCTCCGGCGACTTCGCCACGAAGGAGGCGGGCACCCAGGCCGAGCGCTGCATCGATTGCGGCAACCCGTACTGCGAGCACGCCTGCCCGGTGCACAACTACATCCCGAACTGGCTCAAGCTGGTGCAGGACGGCCGCATCATGGAAGCGGCCACGTTGATGCATGAGACCAACCCGCTGCCGGAAATCTGCGGCCGCATCTGTCCGCAGGATCGCCTGTGCGAAGGCGCCTGCACGCTGGAGCAGACCGCGTTCGGCGCAGTCACTATCGGCAGTATCGAGCGCTGGGTCACCGACGAAGCACTGCGGCAAGGCTGGCGGCCGGACCTCAGCCATGTGCGAGAGACCGGCAAGCGCGTGGCGATCGTCGGCGCCGGCCCGGCCGGCCTGGCCTGCGCCGACCGCCTGCGCCGCGCCGGCATCGCCGCCGACGTCTACGACCGGCAGAGTGAGATCGGCGGCCTGCTGACCTTCGGCATCCCGCCGTTCAAGCTGGAGAAGGACGTGGTGCGCACGCGCCGCACCGTGCTGGAGGAGATGGGCGTGCGCTTCTTCCTCAACAAGGAAGTGGGCCGCGACATCGAGTTCGGCCAGCTGCTGGACGACTACGACGCGGTGTTTGTCGGCACCGGTGCCTACACCTACGTCGACGGTGAGCTGCCCGGCCGCGCCCTGCACGGCGTGCACGACGCGTTGCCGTTCCTGATCGCCAACACCGAACGCCTGTTGCGCGACGAACCTTCGCCGATCGACCTCGCCGGCAAGCGCGTGGTGGTGCTGGGCGGCGGCGACACCGGCATGGATTGCGTGCGCACCGCGGTGCGTCTGGGCGCGTCGTCGGTGAGCTGCGTCTACCGCCGCGACGAGGCGAGCATGCCGGGCTCGGCGCGCGAGGTGAAACACGCGCGCGAGGAAGGCGTGGAGTTCGTGTTCCAGCGCCAGCCGCTGGAGATCCTCGACGATGGCCATGGTCACGTGCGCGGCGTGCGGGTGATCGCCACCGAGCTGGTTGCCGATGGTCACGGCCGCCCGCGTCCGCAGAACATGCCGGGCAGCGAGTACGAGCTCGCCGCCGACGTGGTGATCCAGTCGTTCGGCTTCCTGCCCAGCCCGCCGGATTGGCTCAAGGCGCACGGCGTGACGCTGCAGCGCAACGGCCGGGTGATCACCGGCGCCGACGGCGCGCTGCCGCTGCAGACGGCTCATCCGCAGATCTTCGCCGGCGGCGACAACGTGCGCGGTGCCGACCTGGTGGTGCGCGCCGTGTACGACGGACGCGAGGCCGCCGTGTCGATTGCCCGCATGCTGCTGACCCAGGCGGTGGAAGCAGCAGCCTGACGCGCGCGGGCCGCGGCGACCAACATCGCGGCCGGATCCTTACACTGGCGACCGGCACGGCATTCGCTGCGCCGGTCGTCTCCTTCTTCCACAGGATCGTGTTCGATGCGTCTGGGCCTTGCCGCCAACCGTCTCCACCACAGCCAGCGCGATGCCGCCCTGTTCCGCTGGCTGCGCGCCTGCGAGCGCGGCATCCGCGAGCTGGATCTCGCTCTGCATGCCGTAGGTCGCACCCACGATGGCATCGTGCGCGCCGGCCTGCTCACCGGTTACCACGGCCTGCAGCGCTATCCGTACGGCCGCGAGGGCGGCCTGATGAAGCTGGTGGCCGAGGTCGTGGGCATGGGGCCGCAGCGCACGCTGGACGGCGCGATCTACCTGATCGATCCAGTCGACCCCTCCTCGATCTTCCCTGAAGCGGTGGCGCTCAAGCGCCAGTGCGTGATCCACGGCAAGCCGTTCATCTCCACCGTCGCGTCGGCGCGCGACTGGATCGAGATGGAGCGCGTGCATGCCGGACTGGCGTCCGATCCCGATGCGGATGCCTTGTATGGGCTGGAATCGCAAACGCTGGCGCTGATCGCCCACGATGCGATGAAGCCACAGATGCTGGCCTTCGCCGCCGAGCACTTCGATGTGCTCTCGCGTTTCGCCGCACGGGTGGCTACCGGTACCACCGGTCAGCGCCTCAACGAGCTGGCGTGGAGCCGCGGCTGGCCCGCCGCGCGCGAGTGGGTGCAGCGCTACCAGAGCGGCCCGATGGGCGGCGACGCGCAGATCGCCGACCTGGTGCTGGAGCGCCGCTGCCAGCGCGCCATCTTCTTCGAAGATCCGCACGTGCCGCGCCAGCACGAGGCCGACATCCAACTGCTCGAACGCGCCGTCACCACAGTGACCGACGAAGCCGTATGCATGACCAGCCCGCGCGTCGCCGCGCGCTGGGCACTGGCCGCGGCGATCAGGGACAAGGGTGAGTGACGAGACGTGAGAGGCGACGGGGAGAAGGCCCTGCCGCGTATGCTGTTCATCGCGACACGCCGCGCGATGATAGAAAAGCGCCCTGTTGTGAGCTGCAGCACGTCGGCTATGCCCCTTTTAAGGGCGATCATCTCTGCGTGCACCTCACTTCTCGCTCCTCCTGCCTTGCTGCTCACCCATGTGCCTGATCGCTTTCGCCTGGAACACCCATCCCCGCTGGCGCCTCGTGCTGGCCGGTAATCGCGACGAGTTCCACGGTCGCCCAACGGCGCCGCTGGCGCGCTGGCCCGATACCGCCATGGCTGCGGGGCGTGACCTGGAGGCCGGGGGCACCTGGTTGGGGGTCAACGACGACGGACGCTGCACGGTGGTGACCAACGTGCGCGATCCGCGCGATCCGCAAGTAGGTCGGTCGCGTGGCTTGCTCGCGGTGGACTACCTCACCGGGCCGGATCAGGCACCCGCGCACGCCTCGCGCCTGCGCGCCGACGCGGCGCACTATCGACCGTTCAACCTGCTCACGTTTGATGCGCGCGAGGGCTTCTATCTCGGCAACCGGCCCGAGCCGCGGCTGCAGATCATCACCCCCGGCGTACACGGGCTGTCCAATGCCGACTTCAACACGCCGTGGCCGAAGACGCGCGCGTTGATGCAGCGTCTGCAGCATTGGCTGGAGGTCGATGCGGATGATCTGGAGCCCGTGTTCACCGCACTGGCCGACGAACGGCAGGCGCCAGACGAAGCCCTGCCCGACACCGGTATCGGCCTGGAGCGCGAGCGCTGGCTGTCCTCGGCGTTCATCCGGGGCGAGCGCTACGGCACGCGGGCAAGCACGCTGGTGCTGATCGATCACGCGGGCGCCGGGCGCATCGTCGAGCGGCGGTTTGGCCCGAACGGACGTCCGGACGGCCAAACCGAATTGCGATTTGGTACGTCTGGCTGAGCGCACGCGTCGGCGAACGCTCTGGCAGGCGTGCAGCACGGACCTACAGCGCAGCTGGCATGAACCCGCTGTCAGGCGCGTCGGTACCCTGACTAGGCTTGCCCGATCGGCGCCGGAGCGCGTTGGGGAGACAAGCCATGCGTCATCGAGGGATCGTGTTCGTGCTGGGTCTGCTGGGGATTGTCGCGCCGCTGCATGCGGCCTGTCCCGACTGGACGGACGCACGTGCCCGTAGCGAGCTTGCCGCCCTGCACGATCGCCTGGCTGCGTGGAACCACGCCTATCGGGTCGAGGGCAGTTCGCCGGTGGACGATGCGATCTACGATCAGGCGCTGGCGCAGTTCCGCAACTGGCGCGCGTGCTTTCCCGCACAGGCGCCGGCCGATCTGCCGCACCTGGCGGACGCCGGCGGCAGCGTACGCGCCCCGGTGGTGCAGACCGGGCTGGCCAAGCTGCCGGATGCCCGCGCCGTGCAGGCGTGGATGCAGTCGCGCGATGGCCGCGACCTGTGGATCCAGCCCAAGGCCGACGGCGTGGCGGTTACCCTGCTGTACGAACACGGCGCACTGCGCGAGGCGGTGAGCCGCGGCGACGGCACGCGCGGCTCGGACTGGACCGCGGCCGCGCGCCGCATCGGTGCGGTGCCGAAGACGCTGGCCCACGCGCCCACGCGCGTGGTGCTGCAGGGCGAGCTGGTGTGGCGCTTGCCCGGTCATGTACAGGCGCGCGACGGCGGTGCGAATGCGCGCTCGAAGGTCGCCGGTGCGCTGGCACGAGGCGAGTTGGACGACGCCACCGCCGCGCAGATCGGCCTGTTCGTGTGGGACTGGCCCACCGGGCCCGAAGACATGGCCGCACGCCTGGCCGGCCTGCGCGCGATGGGCCTGGCCGACAGCGCGGCGCTGGTGCAACCGGTGGCGACGCTGGCTGACGTAACGCGCTGGCGTGAGCGCTGGTATCGCCAGGCGATGCCGTTCGCCGCCGACGGCGTGGTGCTGCGCCAGGGCCGTCGACCGCCGGCCAGCCGCTGGCAGGCCGCGCCGCCGGACTGGGCGGTGGCGTGGAAATATCCGGCCGCCCGTGCGCTGGCCACCGTGCGCGGCGTGGACTTCCGTACCGGCCGCAGCGGTCGGGTGAGCGTGGTGCTTGAGCTCGAGCCGGTGCAACTGGACGACCACCGCGTGCAGCGGGTGAGCGTGGGGTCGCTGACGCGCTGGCGCCAACTCGACGTGCGGCCGGGGGATCGCGTGAGTGTGTCGCTGGCCGGGCTCACCATCCCGCGCCTGGATGACGTGGTGTGGCGCAGCAGCGAACGGGCGGTGGTGGATGCGCCCACCGCCGATCATGACGCGCTGAGCTGCTGGCATCCCGTGCCCGGTTGCGAGCAGCAGTTCCGGGCGCGGCTGGTCTGGCTGGGCGGCCGCCGTGGGCTGGACATCGATGGCGTCGGCGCGGGGATATGGCAGCAGCTGATCGATGCGGGGCTGTTGCCTGGATTGCTGGACTGGATGCGGCTGACGCCAACGCAACTGGCCTCGATCGACGGCATCGGTGCACAACGTGCCGCGGCGCTGGACCGCGCCTTCGCGTCGACGCGAAGGCAGCCTTTCGACCGCTGGCTGGCGGCGCTGGCGCCGCCGCCGATGGGCCAGGCCACGGCGCAGGACTGGGCCACCTTGGCGGCCCGCAGCAGGGCCGATTGGCAGCGCATCGATGGCATCGGCGATACGCGGGCGAAGCGGCTGCGCGCCTTCTTCGCTAATCCCGAGGTGCAGGCACTGGCCGTGCGCCTGCACGCCGCCGGCGTGGCCGGGTTCTGAGCTGCGCTCAGCGGTCGCCGATGTCGCCGTCCACGTAGTACCAGCGTCCGTCCTCGCGCACGAAGCGGCTCACCTCGTGCATCCGCTGCGCCTTGCCGCCGCCGTAGCGCAGGCGCGCGACGAACTCGACCACCGCATGGTCAGCGGCGGCTTCGTGTCGCTTCACGTCCAGGCCCAGCCAGGTGGGTGCGGGCTGTTGCGCGGCCAGGTCGAGCGCGGCCGGCCGCGTGCTGGCATGCCAGGTGGCGAGCAGGTAAGGCTCGTCGCACCGCACATAGGCGCTGTAGCGCGAGCGCATCAGCTGTTCGGCGGTGGTGGCGAATGCCGTGCCGGCGTGCAGCGGCCCGCAGCAGCTGGCGTAGTCGGCGGACTGGCCGCAGGGGCAAGGGATGCGGTGGGTGGAAGCCATGGGCGGGCCGGTGCGGGATCGAGCCGGCGATGGTGAACGGGCGGCGGCGCGCTGCCAAGTCCGCCCGTGTGTCACACCATCTGGAAGCTGCGCAGCTGGCCGCTGACGATCAGCGGAGCGAGGTCGTAGCCCAGCCCGCGCGCGGTCGACTTCAGCGCTTCCAGCACCTGGCGTTCCATTTGCGGTTCGCGGGCCAGCAGCCACAGCTCACGCAGGCGCGGCTCGCCCAGCATCAGCCACTGATAGTGGCGGTCGGCGGCCACTACCCACAGGTCTTTCCACGTCGACGGCAGCCACTGCGCCCAGGCCGGCGCGGCGCTGCGCTGGAACTGCCCCGGTTCCTCCACCGGATAGCGCCGCCGGGCCTGGATGTCCTGCACCCGTTCGTTGCCATCGGTGCCGACGCAGGTGCGGCGCAGGCGGTAGTGATCGGCTTCCAGCGGCTCGATGTCCAGCCGGATGTCGCGGTCGGTGAGCCGCTGCAAGGGCGAGGGCAGGCGCGCGATCTCGTGCCAGCGGCCGGCGAAGCGCGCGATGTCGAGCTGGGGAACCGCCTTCATCACCGTGGGCGTGGTTACGGACAGGGCGACACTGGCACTGAGCGTGGCGGGCAGTGGAAGAGACCAGGTCATGGCGCGTTTTCCTCGCAACAGGCGGACAACCGGTGGGTCCGGTTCTTCCTGCGAAAGCCGTGCCAACGCCGGTCGGGTTTGACCGTCGCTGGACGGCATGCGCAGCTTGTTACAAGACATCGGCACGGAGCGCCGCAACTTGAAGCCGCGGCCTCCGGAGTGGCGGCCGGTCAGGCTAGGGCAAGCATGAAGCGCGTGCTCGCGGCACGACGGCGGCGCTGGCGGTTCGCCCGGCCCTGCGCGAAGAGCGCCTCGGTTGCCTCAGCAACGCCGGTGGTGCGGCAAACCGTCGCCGCGCCGCGGATTGGTTCAGGGTGTGCCGCGTGTGATGACGGACGTCGTGTCGAACTGCTCCGCGCGCCAGACATCAGTGACGCCCGGCGTCACTCAGGTGGCGCATTGGGCCGCTTGTTCAGCCATGTGAAGCTGACCCACGGCGACGGCGCAACCCCGCCGCCGGGCTCGTTCCGTCAGATTGCCGGACGTCCCCGCAACACGCGCGCCGGCAGCATCAGCAGGGCGCCAAGGAAGGCGAACACGGCGCCCACGGTGATCCCGATCACCCGGAACGGCAGTGCGATCAGCCACACGATCGGGTACAGCACCAGCGCCAGCAGGGCGATCGGCCAGCAGAACACCAGCAGCAACAACCAGAGCAGAAAGCCGACCATGGCGCACCTCGCGAGGCAGCGGTGAGAAGTCGGCAGGATACGCCCTCAGCCGAACGGACTCACCCCAACGAGCGGCCTATGCAGCCAGAACGCGAATGCCGCCCAGGCGGCCACGCCGAGCACCACGGTGAGCACGGTGCGCCAGGCCGGTCCCTTCGGATACGTGACGCCGGCCGCGCGGTCGCGGCGCCGTGACACCGTGAAATCCACCACCGCCCACACCAGGAACGCGCCGAACAGCAGCACGTCATGCAGCATGCCGGCGGCGAGCAGGTGGCCGAACGCCCACAGTTTCACCGCCGCGAGCATCGGATGGCCGAGCCGCGCCTTGATCGCATTACCCGGCACGTAGGCGGCGGCCAGCAGCACGAAAGCGATGAGGGTGAACAGGGCGTTGAGGTGGCGCAGGGCCATCGGCGGCACCCAAACCACCACCGGATGCTGACGCGCCAGGCCAAACCCCCACACCAGCAACGCAAAGCCGGCCAGCGACAGCACCGAATACAGCGCCTTCCAGCCTATCGGGCCGAGGCGGTGGATCTGCCGCGTACGCCAGTTGTCGGCGAACACGCGGGTCGAATGCACGCCCAGGAACAGCAGCAAACCGAGGATCAGCATCGCCATGGCGCATCGCTCCGCGAAAGGTGGGGCGAGTATAGGCGGCCATCGCGTTCGGGCACTTCGCCCGGCCGGCGCGTGGCTCGCGAGTGCTGCGCGCCACGCAACGCGGGCGGCTCCCGCTGCCGCCGGATTGCCGACTCAGCGCGCGTCGTGCACCTGCACGACCAGGGCGACCGCTCCGGCGGCCAAGGCCACCTGACCCGCCGGAGCGTGGGCGGCGAGCCAGCTGTCGCCGCGCCCCAGGGCGCCGGCCGGCGTCACGATCGATCCCTGCACGGCATGAAGCAGCACCAGGTCGGCAGGGCAGTCATGGGCGCTGGGGCCCCGCCAGACGTCGATCCCGCCAACGACGCGGCCGCGCCGCAGCATCAGGTTGAAATCGCGCGTCGGTCCGCTCGCGAGAGCGACCGCCACCGCCGCTTCGCCGGGAAAGGCGAACGGTACGCAGGGTGTGGTGAGGTCGTGTTCCCGCGTGCCATCGAGGGTCATGCGAAAGCCGGCGCCGTCGAGCAGCACGATGCTGCGGTCCACGCCGGGAAATAGCGAGAACGGCGCGGGCCCCACCACGTCGGCCAGGCTCACCCGCCACAGGAAATCGTCGGTGTCGGCGCCGGGCGGGGCGATCGCCAGTTCGCGCGTCACGCCCTGACCGTTGCGCCAGGGCACCGGCACCAGCTCGTCGCTGCGCAGGATGCGGCCGGTATTCATGCGGCGCGCTCGATCGCGCGCTCGAACGGCGGCAGCGCCTGCAGCATGCGTTCGCCGTAGCGCTTCACCACCACGCGGCGATCCAGCAGCACGATGCGGCCACGGTCGGCCTCGCTGCGGATCAGACGGCCGCAGTATTGGATCAGCAGTCGTGTGGCCTCGGGAATGGTCACCTCGATGAACGGGTTGCGTCCGCGCGACTCCAGCCATTCGGCGTAGGTGGCGCCCACCGGGTCGGTCGGCACCGCGAACGGCAGCTGGGTGATCACCACCGTCTCGCAGAACTTGCCCGGCAGATCGAGGCCTTCACCGAACGAGGCCAGCCCGAACAGCGTGCTGCCCTTGCCGGCTTCGATGTCGGCGCAGTGCTCGGCGACCAGCTGCGACTTGCCCAGCGAACCCTGCGCGCGCACCTTGCGCACCATCGCGATCGGCAGCTTCTGCAGCACCCGGTCGAGCTTGATGCGCGAGGTGAACAGCACCAGGTTGCCGGCGTCCCAGTCGAGGTTCTCCGCCAGCCATTCGCCCACTTCCTCGGCGTGCGCGTCGCGGGCGTCGGGCAGGGTGCGCATGGCCGGTACCTCGAGCCGGGCCTGGCTGGCGAGATCGAACGGCGAGGGCAGGCTCAGCGTCACCGCCTCGTCGGGCAGGCCCACCGCGTCGGCGAAGTGGCGGAAGTTGCCGCCGGCGCTCAGCGTGGCCGAAGTCATCACCACGCCGCTGGCGTTGCCCCACAGCACGCTGCGCAGCATGCCCGCGGCCGACACCGCCGAAGCGTGGCACACCAGCTGCTGATCGTTGGCGAGGGTGACCCAGCGCGCCAGCGGCGGCGCGTGTTCGTGGTCGCTGGTGGACCAGGCACGCCAGCAGCGCGACTGCCGTTCCAGCCGCTCCAGCGCCATGCCCAGCTCGCGCGACAGCGCCTCCTGCGTGGGGCCGCCCTCGCTCATCTCCAGCACGGCGCGGCGCACCGCGTTGAGCCAGCGCTGCACCTCGGCCGTATAGACGGCCAGAATGCGGGCGTGTTCCACCCAGCTTTCCGGCAGCTGGCCCATCGAGCCGCGGTACATCGGCTCGCTCTCGCCGGGATCGGGCACCCAGCCGAGGCGGATCTCGCGCTCCAGTTCCTCCAGCGCGTTGCTCAGTTCCTGCAGTTTCTCGTCGCCCTGATCGAGGCTGAGCTTGCCCAGCGATTCCTTGTCGGTGAGCGAGTAGGCCGCGTGCACCTGCCGGCCGAGCCGGCTCAACTGGCGCACCGCGGCGCCCATGAAGACTTCCGCGGTGCCGCGGTCGATCGCCTTGGCGGCGACGTGGTGGCCCTCGTCGAAGATGTACAGCGTCTCGTCCGGCTTGGGCAGGATCACGCCGCCCCAGCTGTCTTCCTCACTGCCGGGCATGGTGAGGTCGGCCAGCACCAGATCCTGGTTGGCCACGATGATCTCCGCGTCGGCCACCGCGCGGCGCGCGGCGAAGAACGGGCAGCCCATGAACTGCGCGCAGCGGCGGCCGGTGCAGCCGCCGGCGCTGGTGGTGATCATGCCGCGCACCATGTCGCCGACCGGCTCGGGCGCGGCGTCCATGTCGCCGTCCCAGCTGCCGGTGTCCAGCGCAGTGAGCAGCTTGCCCAGCGCAGCCTTGTCGCGCGCATCCGGTGGGCGTGTCCACAGCGCCAGATCGGTGTCGAAACCCAATCCCATCTGCGCGTCGGCGGCCAGGCTGTTGCCGGCCATCAGCAGGTTGCGCGGGCACACGTAGCGGCCACGGCCCTTGGCCAGTGCCACCTTCGCCTCGATGCCGTTGAGCGACAGGTACAGCGGGATGTCCCGCTGCACCAGCTGCTCCTGCAGAGCCACCGTGGCGGTGGCGATCAGCAGCTTCTTCTTCTGCGCTCGGGCGACCGCGTGGCCGGCGATCAGGTAGGCCATCGATTTGCCGGTGCCGGTGGGCGCCTCGATCACCGCCGCACCGCCGGCTTCGGCCAGCGCCTTGGCCACCTCGGCGATCATGCGGCCCTGCGAGGCGCGCGCGCGAAAGCCCGGCAGCCCGTCCTTGAGGCGGGTGTAGGCAGCGCGGATGGCGTCTTTGATGGCGTCGGTGAGCAAGCGAGGTAAAGCCCGGGCGGAAACGGTCGATAAGCAGCGATGGAACGCGATCCGCGGGGGAAGCGATGCTCGCGGCAGGGGTCCAGTTTATCGGATCGGACCACGCCGCCCCTCCCGCGAGTCGTGACAACGGATCATGAGGACCCCATGAAGCCCATGCCGCGCGAGCCGCTGCCTCGTCACCTGCCCGCCAGCCCCGTGGCCTGGCTGGAGCGGTTGCTGGAAGCGTCGAGCCCGGCCGCAGTCGCGGCCGTGGTGGTCGACATGGTGCGCGTGGCACCGCTATGCCGGGCCGCAGTGGTGCTGTGGTGGCTGCCGGGCCAGGCGCAACCGGAATGTCGCCCCGCCGCGCGCCTGGACGAGGCGGAAATGGCGCTGGTGCAGCGCGCGCTGGACAGCGAACTGCCGCAGCTCGATCCGGCGCTGTCGCTGCTGGCGTGCCGGCTGTGCCGACCCGGCGCGGCGGTGCTGCTGGTGCAGCTGGACGGGGGCGCCGTCGGCGCGCCGCCTGACCGGCAACTGCCGATGCCCCTGCTGCAACTGGCTGGGCGCCAGCTGCAGCGCACGCTGGAGCTGACCGATCTGCAGCACTCGCACGATCAGCTCGAGCGCTCCGAAACGCTGCAGCGCGCGCTGCTGAGCATTTCCGATCTGTCCGGATCGGACCTGGAGATGCCCGACATGCTGCTGGGCATCCACGGCATTGTCAGCACGCTGATGTACGCGGAAAACTTCTTCATCGTGCGCTATGACGCGGCGCGCGCCAGCCTGCGTTTTCTCTACTACGCCGACACCCAGGACGACGCCGGGCCGGGGCAGGAGGAGATGCCCGCGGCGCGCTGGCACGGCACGCTCACCTGGCACCTGCTCACCGGCGGGCGTCCGTTGATGGGTACGGCCGAAGAAATCCACGCCCTGCTGGGCGATGCCTACCGCCTGGTGGGGCCGGAGAGCCTGGACTGGCTCGGCGTGCCGATGCTGCGCGACGGCGTGGCCTGCGGTGCGCTGGTGGTGCAGACCTACGAGCACGGCATCCGCTACACCGCCGAGGATCGCGCGCTGCTGCAGTTCGTCGGCAGCCATATCCTCACCGCGCTGGAGCGCAAGCAGGGCAAGGACGACCTTGAGCGCCACGTGCGCGAACGCACGCTGGAACTGGCCGAGCTCAATCGCGGCCTGCAGCAGGAGGTGGCCGAGCGCCAGCGTGCCGAGCGGCTGCAGGCGGCGCTGTTCCAGATCGCCCAGCTGGCCACCGCCGACATCGATCAGCAAACCTTCTACCAGCAGGTGCACACCATCGTAGGCAGCCTGATCAACGCGAAGAACTTCTTCATCGCGCTGGTCGATGAGCGCGGCGAGACGCTGACCTTCCCCTACGCGGTGGACGTGACCGGAGAAACCTATGAAGACCGCCCGCTCAGTCGCGGCCTGAGCGAGTACGTGCTCGAGCACGGCGCGTTCGTGGTTGACCGCGAAGGCATGGCCGAGATGATCGCCCGCGGCGAAATCGACGCGTACTCTACCGGCACGCCGTCGATCTGCTGGCTCGGCGTGCCGCTGTGGGACGGCGATCGCGCCATCGGCCTGGTCGCGGTGCAGAGCTACACCGAGCAGATCACCTACGGCGTGGCCGAGCAGGAGCTGCTCGGCTTCGTCGCCTCGCAGATCGCCACCAGCCTGCAGCGCCGTCGCGTGGCCGATGCCTTGCAGCACGCCTACGCGCAGCTGGAACTGCGCGTGCATGAGCGCACCCGCGCGCTGCGCAAGGAGATCAGCGAACGCGAGCGCATCCAGCAGCAGTTGCGGCACCAGGTGATGCACGATCCGCTCACCGGGCTGCCCAACCGCGACCATCTGCGCGATCGCATCGAGCGCAGCCTGGCGCTGGTACGCGACACCCACGGCGCGCGCTGCGCGCTGCTGTATATCGACGTGGATCGCTTCAAGGTGATCAACGACAGCCTCGGTCACCTCGCCGGCGACGCCGTGCTGAAGGAAGTGGCGCATCGCCTGCAGGGCTGCGTGCGTGAGCCGGATGTGGTGGCGCGCTTGTCCGGCGACGAGTTTGCGATCCTGCTCGACCGGGTCGAGGGGCCCGACACCGCCACCACGGTGGCCAACCGCGTGCTGCAGGCGCTTGGCCAGCCGCTGCCGGTGGCCGGGCGCGAACTGCAGCCCAGCGCCAGCCTGGGCATCGCGCTGGGCGACCGGCGCTATGGGCAGGCCGACGACTTGCTGCGTGATGCGGACATAGCGCTGTACCGGGCCAAGGAGCTGGGCCGCAAGCGCTATGCGCTGTTCGACGACACGCTGGCGAAGAACCTGGTCGACGAGCTCGGCATGGAGGGCGAGCTGCGCCTGGCGCTGCAACGCGACGAGTTCCAGCCCTACCTGCAGCCGATCTGTCGGCTGGAAACGGGCGAACTGGTGGGCTACGAAGCGCTGCTGCGCTGGCATCATCCCGAGCGCGGCGTGCTGCTGCCGGGTGCGTTCCTCAAGGTGGCCGAGGACTGCGGGCAGATCGAGCTGATCGACTGGCAGCTGTTCGAGCGCGCCTGCGCGGCCGTGACGCGGCTGCCGGAGCGCGCCAGCTTTCTCACCTTCAACGTGTCGGCGCTGCACCTGCGCCACCGCGATTTCGACCAGCGCCTGCTGGCGATGATCGGCCGCACCGGGCTGGCGCCATCACGGGTGATCGTGGAGGTTACCGAGGGCTCGCTGCTGGACGATCCCGAGCGCGTGCGCGGCACGCTCGAACGGCTGCGCCAGGCCGGCGTGGGCGCGGCGCTGGACGATTTCGGCACCGGCTATTCCTCGCTCAACTACCTGCACTCGCTGCCGCTGCGCATGCTCAAGATCGACCAGACCTTCGTGCAGGCGCTGGATGCCGGCAGCACCAACAGTTCCACCGTGGTGGAGGCGATCCTCGCGCTGGCGCATGCGCTGGAGATCCAGGTGATCGCCGAGGGCATCGAGACGTCGCGTCAGCGCGCGCTGCTGCGCGACATGGCCTGCGAGCTAGGCCAGGGCTTCCTGCTCGGCCGGCCGCACCCGCTGGAGCACTGGCTCGGCGAGCCGGCCTGAGCGACCTCAACCGGCGGCAGCGATCTGCCGCAGCGCCTGCTCGAACACTTCCGGCGGCTGGCCGCCGGAGATGAGGTGCTGGCGGTTGATGATGATCGCCGGCACCGAGTGGATGCCGGCGCGCTGGAAGAACTGCTCCTGCGCGCGCACCTCGGCGGCGTAGCGGTCGCCAGCAAGGATCGCGCGCGCCTCGTTGCCGTCCAGCCCCACCGCTTCGGCCACGCGGGCGAGCACGGCGTGATCGCTCACGTCTTCGCCGTCGGTGAAATACGCTGTGAGCAGCGCGCGCTTGAGCGCATGCTGCTGGCCGCTGTCCTCGGCCCAGTGCAGCAGGCGATGGGCGTCGAAGGTGTTGTAGATGCGCCGCGTGTCCTGCTTGGCGAAGGTGAAGCCCACCGCCGCGCCGCGCTGGCGGATGTTCTCCTGGTTCTGCGCCAGCTGCGCGCGGCTCATGCCGTACTTCTTTGAGATGTGCTCGCCCACGTCCTCGCCTTCGCGCGCCATCTGCGGGTTCAGCTCGAATGGCTGGAAATGGATCTCGGCACGCACCTCGCCCTGCAACGCGTCGAGCGCACGCTCCAGCGAGGCCAGCCCCACCGCGCACCAGGGGCAGGAGACGTCGGAAACGAAATCGATGCGCAGGGCCTGGGGTTCGGTCATGGGGGGCGTCCGCAAGTAGGGGAAGCTCCCTGATATGGCGCTGCGCGGAGTGGACTCAATGTGTGTGGGTCGATCCGGCGCCACGCCCGCCGGTGGAGCGGCGGTCCGGCTCTCTGCCCAGGCGCTTTGCGGCGGCCATCACGCCAGCGCTGACGCTGTCGAACAGCTCACTTGGAAAGCCTTGAGGCAGGCGCGAGGCGACGGCATGTAGCGCTTCGGGAGCGCGCTCGACAAGTCCGTTGATGATCGGTTCGGCGCCATCGGGAAGACCCAGGCGCTCGGCCATGCTCACCCAGTGCCAGCGGTGGATGTCGTGCAGCAGGTAGTGGCGGTTCTCTCCCGTCACGGCCATCGCCAGCCGTGCCTTGCGCGGATCCATCGGGTTGGCGCCGCGTCCCTGCACGGGATAGGTCGAGAGAATGTCGTACAGCGGCGTCTGCCGGTATCGACCGCCGGGCAGCAGGGTGAGGCTGAAGTTCTTGGCGTGACCGTCGGTGGCCGCGAGCATCCAGAACAGCACCTGGGTGGTGAAGAAGCGCGCGCGATCGGCCGCGGCGTCTTCCGAGCCGCGCAGGATGTCCATGATGGCGGCGATGCCCGGGCCGCCGTCGCTCTCGTACTTGCGGTCGGGCGGCAGGCCGCTGGCCTGGCAGAAATCCTCCTGCGGAATGCGCAGCCAGTAGTCGCCATCGGCGGCCTTGGTGCGGTCGAAGCGCTCCACGATCAGGGCCTTCTGGTCTTCGAAGTGTCCGATGTCGACGTTCGCCACCGGCAGGCCGAACGCACGCACCAGCTCCATGCACAGCCACTCCAGTTCCACCGACTGGCGCATATCGGCCTGCACGTTGCCCACCAGGCCCAGCGGCAGCTTGAAGATGTGGGTCGACGGCGTAGCGCCATGCGGAATGCACCACTGGCCGCGGTGGTGCAGCAGCGCGGTTTTTTCCTGCGCGCCGGCGATGGAGAGACGAAACGCATCGTCGTCCGCGCGCTCGCCGGGAAGCCGGGCCACGGTGGTGTGGCGCAGCACCTGCGCGGCCCCGGCCTCGTCCAGCGGCTCGGCGTCGATGCGTCGAATATCTCCCGGCTCCGATCCAGCGGGAGCCAACTGGATGGCGCCCACGCAGTCGCGCCCGATGGCGGCCAGCAGATCGAACGGCGCGGTGGAGCGTGCGCCATAGCGCTCGCGCAACCGCTGCAGGATGCGGTCGTTGTCCGGCACCAGATTTTCGAAATACCAGGCCACCTTCTCGCCGCGAAGCACGCGGTGGCTGTCGCTGCTGCGACCGGTGGCCAGGCCGAACGGCAGCGAGAGCGACAGCGGACGCCCCAGCGACGAGGCGATCCAGCCGGCGTCGTAGGTCAGGCGATCGGCGCCGTTGCGCGGACGCTCCCAGGTGCCGACGAAGGCGCCGTTCATCCAGATGTCGAGAGCGAGGGTCCGCGTCATGGCTACCACTGCGGCGTGGCGCTGTCGCGCAGGTTCATGACGGGCTTGTCCTGCAGCAGCAGTTCGAGTCCCAGCACCTGGCACAGCCGATGAACGCGGTCGAAAGACGCCTTGGCGGCGTTGCTTTCCAGTTTCGACAGGGCCTGCGCGGTGATCCCTAGTTCCTTGGCCACGTCTGCCTGCGTGAGGCCGCGGCTCAACCGCGCGTTACGCAGCAGCACGCCGAGCTGGGCGGGCAGGCGGATCGGGGTGGCGAGCATGATTCAACTCCTGAGTTAATTACTCAGATATCAATCTACAGGTTGAATTCGACCATTTCAACCTGAAGGTTGGAATTCCTGACGATCAGCCGCCCACCATGCTCCGCGCCACCGCTTCGGCGATCTTGATGCCGTCCACGCCGGCCGAGAGGATGCCGCCGGCGTAGCCCGCACCTTCGCCGGCCGGGTACAGGCCGGTGGTGTTGAGGCTCTGCAGGGTCTCATCGCGCTTGATGCGGATCGGCGAGGAGGTGCGCGTCTCCACGCCGGTGAACACCGCGTCGTGCAGGGCGAAGCCCTTGATCTGGCGATCGAAGGCGGGCATCGCCTCGCGGATCGCGGCGATGGCGTAGTCGGGCAGGGCGCTGTCCAGGCTGCCCAGCGTGACGCCGGGCTTGAACGAGGGCAGCACCTCGCCGAATTCGCGCGAGGCGCGGCCGGCCAGGAAATCGCCGACCAGCTGGCCCGGCGCGTTGTAGTTCTCGCCGCCCAGCACATAGGCGCGACTTTCCAGCGCGCGCTGCAGGGCGATGCCGGCCAGCGGCGATCCGCTGTCGTCGAAGGGTGTGAAGTCGCTCGGATCGATGCCCACCACGATCGCCGCGTTCGCATTGCGCTCGTTGCGCGAGTACTGGCTCATACCGTTGGTGACCACGCGGCCAGGCTCACTGGTCGCCGCCACCACGGTGCCGCCTGGACACATGCAGAAGCTGTACACGGCGCGGCCGTTCTTCGCGTGGTGCACCAGCTTGTAGTCGGCCGCACCCAGCAGCGGATGGCCGGCCTGCGGACCGAAGCGGGCGCGATCGATGATTGTCTGTGGGTGCTCCACGCGAAAACCGATGGAGAACGGCTTGGCCTCCACGTAGACGCCGCGGGCGTGCAGCATGGCGAAGGTGTCGCGCGCGCTGTGGCCCACCGCCAGCACCACGTGGTAGCTGCGGATTTCCTCGCCGCTGGCCAGCACCACGCCGCGAATACGCTGGCGATCGCTGCCTTCGGCTTCCAGGATCAGGTCGTCCACCTTCTGCTGGAAGCGGATCTCGCCGCCCAGCGACTCGATCGTGCCGCGCATGTGCTCGACCATCGTCACCAGCCGGAATGTGCCGATGTGCGGTTTGTTGATCCAGAGGATCTCTTCGGGCGCGCCGGCCTTCACGAACTCCTCCAGCACCTTGCGGCCGTGGTGCTGCGGGTCGCGGATCTGGCTGTACAGCTTGCCGTCGGAGAACGTGCCAGCGCCGCCCTCGCCGAACTGCACGTTCGACTCCGGATGCAGGTTGCGCTTGCGCCACAGGTCCCAGGTGTCCTTGGTGCGCTCGCGCACCGCCTTGCCGCGGTCGAGGATGATCGGGCGAAAGCCCATCTGCGCCAGCACCAGTCCGGCGAACAGGCCGCACGGCCCCAGCCCGATCACGATCGGCCGGTGCGCCAGCGTGGCCGGCGCCTGGGTGACGAAGCGGTAGCGCGTATCCGGCGCGGGTTGAACGTGGGCGTCGTCGGCGAAACGCGCCAGCACGGCGGCCTCGTCGGCCACCTCGACATCCAGCGCGTAGATCAGCGCGATCGCCCCGCGCTTGCGCGCGTCGTGGCTGCGCTTGGCCACGCTGAAGCGGCGCAGTCCGTCCTTGCCGAGCTTGAGCCGCGTGCGGATCGCCTGCTCCAGGTCGGCGCCGCTGTGATCCAGCGGCAGCTTGAGGTCGGTCAGTCGCAGCATGCGTGGGGGTGCTCGGGCAATCGATCGGAGGGCGGCCGCAAGATGGTCGCCAGCGCGTCATTGTCCGGGCCGCGGTGCATGGGAACAAGGCGCCGCGCTGGGGCGGTGCGTCACTCGCGGGACGATGAAAAGGTCAGCGCCCGGCGGGGTGGGCGGGGGGGTAGGGGGAAGCCTTCGCCCGCCGGGCGCTGAAAAACGTGGCTCAGCGGGCGATTACGCCGCGAGCAGGGTACGGAACTGTTCGCCGGTGGCCTGCGGATGCAGCAACAGCAGGCGGGTACCGGCGTGCCGCGCACGGCGGCGCGCCGCCACGCGGCACAGCTGGCCATCGTTGCTGGAGATGGCGATGGTGTCGGCCGGCACCGAGGGCACCGGATGGCGGCACACCATGCCGTGCTGGGGCCCACCAACAATGACGAATTCGATGATCTGCTCCATGGTCATGCGCTCGCTGGGGTGAACGAACTACGTCGTCGGGTTGTTGCTGAGGAAGCAGGCCGTGCATCGGGGGAGGGAGCCGCCTTCCTCTTCGCTGGAGAGCGATGCAGGGCGCAGGCCAGCGCACAGGGTGCAAATGCGAGGTCGATCACAGTTCACGCGGCTGGTGGGCAAGGCGCGCTTCGACGCGTCTACGGGCGCATCCCGGCTTGCTCGTCGCCGGCACGCGGGCGAGGAGCGCGTGGACGTAGAAATGCGGAGGCGCAAACGTGCCACGCAAGCGGCGGCGATCGTTGCCTGGAGCGGCTTTCCGCGCATCGCATGGCGGCCGTTGCGCAATGTTGCCGCCGCTCTGGGTGCCGTGACGGCGGCCATCGAATGCGTGTGCGCCACACGCGCCGATGGTGTCGGCCGGAGGGCCGCAGTCGCCCCTGGTTCAGCGAATCGGCACCGCTTTTTGCGCTTGTAGCGGTGCCGCGGCCCCGATCGGCGGCCGGATCTGACGCGTCGCGTCACCTTCGGCCGAGGGAAGTGACGCAAACGCGGAGTGGGTCAGAGAGAACCCCGGCGACCATAGTGTCGCCGGGGCGGGCCGGTCAGTTGCGGCCGATGAAATCCTGCTTGCCGATGTCGGTGCCGGCTTCGCGCAGGATGTTGTAGGCAGTGGTGCAGTGGAAGAACACGTTGGGCAGCACGAAGTCCAGCAGGTAGGACTGACCTTCGAAGTGCATCTCGCCGCTGCGCATCTTCAGGTGGATGGCGCGGGTCTCGCTGCCGTCGATCTGCTCGGCGGTGAAGCCCTGCACGTAGGCGATGGCGCGCTCGATGCGGTCGTACACCTGGGCGAAGGTGGTCTCGTTGTCTTCGAACGCGGCCGGTTCCACGCCGGCCAGGCGGGCCACGCCGCGGGTCGCCATGTCGCAGGCGATCTGCACCTGCCGCACCAGCGGCAGCATGTCCGGCACCAGTCGGGTCTGCAGCAGCGTGGCGTCTTCCACCTGCTTGGTCTGAGCGTGCGCATGGCCCTTCTTCAGTACGGCCGACAGGTTGGTCAGCGCGCGCACGGCGAGGGGAACGGAAGCCTGGTACATCGACAGCGTCATGGGTGTTGCTCCGTGGTTGCGGGGGAGGAGGTGTCGTTCGCCGCGATGTGCAGCGCGGCGGCATGGGCGGCGTGGGCGGGGTCGGCCGGCGCCGCGCCGGAGGGCTCGAGCTGGCCGCCGCGCGTGGCGCGCACCGCCACCAGCAGGGCGCCGGCCAGCAGTCCGGCCGCCAGCAGGAACGCCGCGCCCGGCACGTGCACGCGGCTGGCCGGCGCAATCGACCAGGCGAACACCTGGGCGAACAGATACGGCCCGAAGATGCCGGCGAAGCTGCCCAGCGAGGTGTTGGCGCCCTGCAGGCGGCCCTGTTCGGACGGCTCCACCTGGCGCGTCATGATCGACTGGATCGGCGGGTTGGACAGGCCCCACAGCGCCATCAGCGGAATGCCGAGCAGGAACATCCAGCCTTCGGTCGCCAAGCCCATCAGCGCGAACGAGGCGATGCCGCAGAGCATGCCGAACAGCAGCACCGGCCGCTCGCCGAAGCGTGGGGTGAGTCGCCGCGTCAGCAGCGCCTGCACCAGCCCGTCGCAGGCCCCCACCAGCATCAGCACCAGGCCCACCGCCTGTGGGCCCCAGTGGTAGCGATAGTCCGCATACAGCACAAAGGTGATCTGCAGCGCGTAGTGCGCCAGGAACACCAGGAAGCTCGCCACGCCCATGCCCAGCAGCTGCGGCGTGCGGCACAGCAGCTTGAGCGCGCCGATCGGGTGCGCGCTGTGCAGCTCGAAGCGGGCGCTGCGCCGCTCCGGCGGCAGCGACTCGGGCAGCACGAACAGGCCGTAGAGGAAATTGCACAGCGCCAGCGAACCGGCCACGTAGAACGGCAGCCGCAGATGCATCGCGCCCAGCCAGCCGCCCAGCCCCGGCCCGAGCACGAAGCCCACGCCGAACGCCGCGCCCAGCAGGCCGTACGCACCGGCGCGCTTCTCCTTCGGCGTGATGTCGGCGATGTACGCATTGGCGGTGCTGAAGCTGGCCGCGGTCATGCCCATCACCGTGCGCCCCACGAACAGCAGCCACAGCGTGGGCGCCACCGCCAGCACAAAGAAGTCGATCGCCAGGCCGAAGTTGGAGATCAGGATCACCGGCCGACGGCCGTAGCGGTCCGACAGCGCGCCCTGGATCGGCGAAAAGATGAACTGGGTGATCGCGAACACCGTGCTCAGCACGCCCACCCACCAGGCGGCGCTGGCGGTGCCGCCGCCGATCAGCTGCTCCACCAGGTGCGGCAGCACCGGGATGATGATGCCGAACGCCAGCATGTCCAGCAGTACGGTGACGAAGATGAAGGCCAGCGCGGCGCGGCGGGGAGCGTGGTGGGGAGTCAAGGCGTTCTGGGGATCGACGGGCGCGAAGCGCGCACGATAACCGAAGCGGTGTGGCGCTCGCAGTGCCGGCTCGTTGTCGCGAAGCCTATTGCGGCGGCTGGGCCAGTTCGCGTGCGTCGAGCACACCGTCATGGTCGCGATCGAGCTTGCGGAACTGCCGCCGCAGGTTGGCCTGATGCTTCACCAGGGTTACCGCCCGGCCGCGGTGCCCGGGCAGCTCGGACGGCTCCAGCGTGCCGTCGTGGTTGCTGTCCATGACGAGGAAGCCGGCGCTGAGTCGGTCGACATACTCCTGCTCGCTCACCCGGCCATCACCGTCGTGGTCGAACAGCTGCAGGTAGGCCGCCGGCGTGGATTGTGCGTACGCCTGCGCCGCCGCCATGGCGCAGGCGCAGACCAGCAGCCAGAGAGTCAGGTGCTTGCTCAACGGATGCGCGGCACGCCGATGAACTGCAGGAACTCGCCGCGCGTGCGCGGATCGTCGCGGAACGATCCGAGCATCTGGCTGGTCACCATCGACACGCCGCGCTTGTGCACGCCGCGGGTGGTCATGCATTCATGGCTGGCTTCGATCACCACCGCCACGCCGCGCGGCTTGAGCGTCTCGTTGATGCACTGGGCGATCTGCGCGGTGAGCTTTTCCTGCACCTGGAAGCGGCGTGCATAGCCCTCCACCACACGGGCCAGCTTGCTGATGCCGACCACGCGGTTGGTCGGCATGTAGCCCACGTGGGCGCGTCCGATGATCGGCGCCATGTGGTGCTCGCAATGGCTCTCGAACTCGATGTCGCGCAGCACGACCATTTCGTCGTAACCCTCTACCTCCTTGAAGGTGCGCTTGAGGTACTCGGCCGGATCGTCGGCATAACCGGAGAACCAGTCGCCGTAGGCCTTCACCACCCGCCGCGGCGTATCGAGCAGCCCCTCGCGGGCCGGATCCTCGCCGGCCCAGCGCAACAAGGTGCGTACGGCCTCCTCGGCCTGCTCGCGGGTAACGTCGTGATGCTGGGGCTGGTCGCTCATGGGTGGTCCTGGAACAAAGCAAGAGGGTGAGTTTACCGGGGCGGCGCGATGGCGGCCGCCGACGGCGGCGGACGATGCGGCTCGGCGGGTGCCGCGAGCATCGATGCGCTTTACGGCGAATGGCGCGCGACGGATGCCGCCGGCACCCGCGCCAGGATGTCGCAGGGCGACCGACGGGCGGCTCAGGCGTCGCCCGGCTCCTCGTCGTCCAGGTCCCCGGCGGCCGGGCCGCCGTTGCCGATCTCGCCCAGCAGCGGCGCGGCGGCCTCGCCCGGCAGCGATTCCACCTCGCGCAGCCGGCGCTCGATGGCGCGGGTGCGCACGCCGGTGGCGTCGATGTGACGGCCGGCCTCGTCGAGCTTCTTCTTCACCTTGTCCAGC
This sequence comes from Dyella thailandensis, assembly GCF_050749815.1. Lineage (GTDB taxonomy): Bacteria > Pseudomonadota > Gammaproteobacteria > Xanthomonadales > Rhodanobacteraceae > Dyella_A. The sequence goes on from NZ_CP192735.1 coordinate 3,643,166, forward strand.
ACGTCGCCGAACTTGCCGAACTCGGTCTTCACCGCGCCCAGGATCTTCCACACCTCGCTGGAGCGCTTAGCGATGGCCAGCGTACGGAAACCCATCTGCAGGCTGTTGAGCAGGGCGCTGAGCGTGGTCGGGCCGGCCACGGTGACGCGATGCTCGCGCTGCAGCTGCTCGAACAGCCCGGGCCGGCGGATCACCTCGGCGTACAGGCCCTCGGTGGGCAGGTACAGCACGGCGAAATCGGTGGTGTGCGGCGGCGCCACGTACTTGGTGCGGATGCGCTTGGCCTCCTCGCGCACGCGGGTTTCCAGCGCGCGGCCGGCGGCGTTGGCGGCATCGACGTCGGCGATCTCCTGCGCGTCGAGCAGGCGCTGGTAGTCCTCCACCGGAAACTTCGCGTCGATCGGCAGGTAGACGTGGTCGCCCTCGTCCTGGCCCGGCATGCGTATGGCGAACTCCACGCGCTCGTTGCTGCCCGGCACGGTGATCACGTTGGCGGCGTACTGCTCGGCGGTGAGCATGTCTTCCAGCAGCGCGCCCAGCTGCACCTCGCCGAAGATGCCGCGCTTCTTCACGTTGGTGAGCACGCGCTTGAGGTCGCCCACGCCGGTGGCCAGGTTCTGCATCTCGCCCAGCCCGCGCTGAACCGCTTCGAGCCGCTCGGACACCAGCTTGAACGACTGGCCAAGGCGCGTTTCCAGTGTGCTCTGCAGCTTTTCGTCCACGGTGGCGCGCATCTTTTCCAGCTGTGCGGCGTTGTCCTGCTGCAGCGCCTTGAGCTGGGCTTCCAGCGTGGCGCGCACGTCGCCCATGCGCTTTTCGTTGTCTGCGGTGAGCGCGGCCAGGCGCGCCTGCTGCTGCTCGCCGAAGCGGGTCAGCGCCAGGGTGAGCTCTTCGCGATTGCGGTGGGCGTCGCCGGCCAGGCGCTCGGCCAGTTTCTGCAGGCCGGTGTCGGTGCGTTCGGTGAGCTGGGCCAGCCGCGCGCCGAAGCCGTCGATGCGTTCGCCCTGCTGGGTCGATGCGCCGCCCAGCTGCTCGGCCACGTGCGCCCGGAACCGGTCGAAGCCCTGCTGCAGCTCCTCGCGCCCGGCCCGCTGCTCCTCGCGCAGCGTGCGCTGCAGCCGCTCGCCGTCGTCCTTGAGCGCGTCCAGCCGCGTCGTCAGCCCGGCATCGCCGCGCCCGCGCAGCAGCAGCGCCACCTGCAGCGCGATGACGACCAGCATCGCGAGCACGAGCACGATGGCGAGAGTTTCGAGGTTGGGCATGGGGCGATCCTGTAAAGCTGGGCCGCCAGTTTACGCGCTGATGTATCAGCGCTTGCGATCGCTGCGTGCAGTGCCCGCGGTAGCCGCCGTGCTGCGCAGCCGTCGGCGCAGATAGCGCAGGGCGCGCTGTTCGAGCTGGCGCGGGTGGCTGGCGCACGACGCCGGCACCGCGTGCTGCAGGCTGCCGTCGCGCCAGCCTTCGAACACGGCCGGGTGGATGTAGGAAGCGCGGCATACGGCCGGCGTATTGCCCAGGGTCGCCGCCACTTCCTTCACCCCTGCAGTGATCGCCTGGCGCAGCGCGCGCTCGCCGCCGCGCTCCGGCAGGGGCGTGCGCGCCATCACCCCGATCGCCTGCACGGTGCCGCCCCAGGTGCGGAAGTCCTTGGCGGTGAACTCGCCGCCGCTGGCCTCGCGCAGGTAGTCGTTGACCAGGCCCGAGTCGATCGGCTGGCGCGTGCCGTCGTCGTCCAGGTACTGGAACAGCCGCTGGCCGGGCAACTGCTGCACGCGGCGCAGGATGCCGGCGAGGCGGCGGTTGTCCAGCACCACTTCCTGGTCCTGACCGCTCTTGCCGCGAAAGGCGAAGCGCAGCCGGCCGCGTTCGGCGCGTACATGGCGCGAGCGCAGGGTGGTCAGCCCGAAACTGCGGTTGTCGCGCGTGTAGCAGTCGTTGCCGATGCGGATCAGCGTCTCGTCCAGCAGGCGCACCACCAGCGCCAGCACCTTCTCGCGCGGCAGGCCGGGGCGGGCGAGATCGGCGCGCACGTGGCGGCGGATGCGCGGCAGCGCGTCGCCGAAGGCGAGCAGGCGGGTGAACTTGTTGTTGTCGCGCAGCGCCCGCCACTCCGGGTGGTAGCGGTACTGCTTGCGCTGCCGCGCGTCGCGCCCGGTGGCCTGCAGGTGGCCGTTCGGGTTGGCGCAGATCCACACGTCGACATAGGCCGGTGGAATCGCCAGCGTGCGGATGCGCGCCAGCGTGGCGCCGTCACGCACCGGCGCGCCATCGGCATCGTGGTAGCTGAAGCCCTTGCCGCGGCGCCGCCGCGCGATGCCGGGTTGCTCGTCGCTCACATAGACCAGCCCCACCGCCCGCGCCTCGCGCAACACAGTGGGATCGACGGTGGCAGTCTTCGGCAGGGGGCGCGGCATGCGCCGAGTGTGGCCAGCGCCGATCAAGCGCGCGTGCAGGCAACGCGCGCGTCCACTTCACTCCACCCGGCAGAACACCGCCTTGAGGTAGCGCCCTTCCGGCACGTCGGTGCGGAACGGGTGATCGGCGCCGGCGCCACGCACGTCCAGCACCTGGATCTCGCGGCCGGCGTTGAGCGCCACGCGGCGCAGCATCTCGAGGAAATCCGCCTCGCTGACCAGGCCGGTGCACGAGCAGGTGAGCAGCAGGCCGCCGGGCGGAATCACGTCCAGCGCCATGCGGTTCATGGCGAAGTATTTCTTCAGCGCGTCCATCACCTTGGAGCGGTCGCGGGTGAGCTTGGCCGGGTCGAGGATCACCGCGTCGTAGCGCTCGCCGCGCGCCACCGCGGCGCGCACCCAGTCGAAGATGTCGGCCTGCTCGAACGCCACGTCCACGCCGTTGGCGGCGGCGTTGGCGCGGGCGATCTCCAGGATGCCGGCGTCCATGTCCACACCCATCGCCTCGCGTGCGCCCGCAGCCATCGCATGCACCGCAAAGCCGCCGGCGTTGCAGCACAGGTCGAGCACGCGGCGGCCCTTCGCCAGCTGGGCGAAGCGCTGGCGGTTGTCGCGCTGGTCGGCGAAGAAGCCGGTCTTGTGGCCCAGCCCCGGCGCAGCGTGGAAGCGCAGGCCGTGCTCGTGCACTTCCACCGGCGCGGGCATCTCGCCGCTGCGGCAGTCGAACGATTCCTGCTTCTGCACGTGGCTCTCGGCAAACCACACCATGCGCGCGCCCGGGAAGTGGGTCTGCAGCGCCGCGTGGATCGCCTCGCGGAATTTCCACATGCCGGCGGCGAAGTATTCGACCACCAGGATGTCGGCGTAGCGATCGACGATCAGCCCGGAGAGCCCGTCGCCCTCGCTATGCACCACGCGCCAGGCGTCGCTCACCGTGTCCAGCTGCAGCAGCTCGCGGCGCAGCTGCACGGCGCGGGCGACCTTCGCGGCGATCCACGCGGCGTCGATGGTCTCGGCGGCATCGTTGGACAGCAGCCGCAGCGCGATGCGCGCGTGGCCGTTCCAGAAGCCGCGGCCGACAAAGCGCCCGCGCGCGTCGTGCACCTCCACCACGCTGCCCGGCGGCAGCCGGCCCTCGGGCTTGTAGACCTGCGCCGACCACACCCACGGATGACCCGGGGAGCGATCGGACTTGAGGCGGATGACGGGGAGTTCGGCGGGTGCGGCGGGCGGGTTGATCGGCGGGTTGATTGGCGTGTTCATCGCCGCATTCTACCGGCTGCGCGCCGGCCGCCGGCGTCGCTCGCGCTCAGCGAGCCTATGTCACCCGCGTTCAGTCCGCCTGCATCACCGCCAGCTCGTTGCCGTGCGGGTCGCGAAACTGGAACCGGCGCCCGCCGGGGAACGCAAAGATCGGGCGCACCACGACACCGCCGGCACCGGTGACCGCTGCCAATGCCGCCTCCAGATCGTCCACCTCGATCACCGGCAGCGGCGCGGCCGGCGCTTCGGCCAGGTCGCCCTGCAGGCCGACATCCACATCGCCGGTGGTGGTGGCCGCGTAGCTGGGGCCGAAATCGGCGAGCGTCCAGCCGAAGGCTTTTGCGTAGAAGGCCTTCGATGCCGCGAGGTCGGCCGCGGGCAGTTCGATGTAGTTGGGGCGAGCCATGTTCGTGTCTCCTTCGGATCAGCGCAGCCGCAGCACCAGCCACGACAGCAACGCCAGCAGGTTGATGCCGATGCGCGACACCGCCGGCCCGGCCACCGCCAGCACGAAGCCGTGCGTGCCCAGATGCCAGTCGATGCCCAGCCGCGGCGAGGCCTGCAGCGTGGCGAACACGTTGATGAAGGCGCCGCTGTGCAGCGCGTAGCTCAGCACCGGCGTGGCCAGCAGCGGCAGCTGCAGCAGCTGCGCCACGCGCGAAAACGCCACGCCGCGCTCGCTGCCTTCCATCAACAGCACGCCGGCGATCAGGATGAAGCCGAACAGCGCCAGGCCGATCAGCGCCATCAGCGTCTCGTAGGTGGAACCCAGCGGCAGCAGCCGGCGCACGCTCGCCACCACGCCGAGAAAGCCGCCGACGATTTCGAGGATGCCGATCAGGCGGAAGAGGAACGAACGCATGCAGTGGCTCCAGAGCAAAGGGAAACGGTTTCTGTAGGAGCGACCTCGGTCGCGATGCTCTTGCTCCGATCCAGACAACAAAAGCCAACAGCATCGCGACCGAGGTCGCTCCTACAAGGGCAGCGCATCATTCCAGATCGTCGGCTTGTTCGTGCAGGTCGGCGATGTGCTGCTCCCACCAGCGCGGCTCGGCGGCAAACGGGAATGCCAGCGGGAAGGCTGGATCGTGCCAGCGCTGGGCGATCCAGCCGGCGTGGTGCAACTGGCGCATGGCGCGCAGCACCGGCACCAGCGCCAGCTCGCCGTCGTCGAATTCGCGCAGGGTGGTGTAGCCGTCCAGCAGGGCGCGCATCGCCGCCTCGTCGTTGGCCAGCATCCACAGATCCTGCACGGCCGGGCCGGTGCGAGCGTCGTCCAGGTCGACGAAGTGCGGGCCGGCATCGGTCCACAGCACGTTGCCGGGGTGGCAGTCGCCGTGCAGGCGCAGCGTGCGCACCGGGCCGACCGCGTCCAGCCGCTGTGCGATGGCTTCGTCCAGCCGCGCGCTGGCGGCGCGGTAGGCGTGCGCCAGGGACGGCGGCAGCAAGGGGGAGTCCAGCACCGCCTGCACGCTCGTGCGCACCATCGTGTCGCGGTCCAGCCGTCCGCGGTGGGCGAACGGCGCGCGTGCGCCCACGGTGTGGATGCGTGCGATCAGCCGACCCAGCCATTCCAGCTGGTCGCGCGATTCCAGTGATGGCGCGCGGCCGCCGTGGCGCGGCGACAGGGCGTAGCGATAGCCGCCGTGCTGCAGCAGGCTGTGCCCGTCGAAGCGCAGCGGCGCCACCACGGGGATCTCCGCGTCCATCAGCTCCTGTGCAAAGGCGTGCTCTTCGCGGATCGCCTCGTCGCTCCAGCGGCCCGGCCGGTAGAACTTGGCGATCACCGGCGCGGCATCCTCGATGCCCACCTGCCACACGCGGTTCTCGTAGCTGTTGAGCGCCAGCAGGCGGCCGTCTGGCCATAGCCCGCAGGCCTCGATCGCATCGAGTACCCGATCGGGCGTGAGGTCGGCGTAGGGCGCTTCGGCGCTCACCATTCGTCTCCTGTCGGAGCGCGGTCGAGCACGGCCATCGCTCGCGCTGTCGTCACCCCTTCGCCCCAAGCACCCGCGCCGGCACCACCGCCATGGTCAGGCGCGAGATGCACACCAGCGAGCCGTCCTCGTTCTCGATGCGGATCTCCCACACCTGCGTGGTGCGCCCGAGGTGCAGCGGACGCGCGGTGCCGGTGACGGTGCCGCTGCGCACGCCGCGCACGTGGTTGGCGTTGATGTCCAGGCCCACGGTGAGCTCCTGCGTCGGGTCCAGCGTGAGCATCGCCGCGGTGGAGCCCAGCGTCTCGGCCAGCGCCACCGAGGCGCCGCCGTGCAGCAGGCCGTAGGGCTGGTGGGTGCGCGCGTCCACCGGCATCGTGCCGCGCAGGAAATCCTCGCCCATTTCAGTAACGCGGATGCCCAACGCTTCCATCAAGGTGTTCTTCGACCAGCCATTGATGGTGTCCAGGCTGATGTCCTGCTTCCAGATGCTCATGCTTGATACTCGTAAGGCGAACCCGCATTGTCGGTCCACACCTGTCGCGGCGACAATCGCATCGTGTTCACCATCACCCTCCAGGCAACCGGCCACCGCTTCGCGGCGCAGCCGGGCGAGACCGTGCTCGAAGCCGCGCAGCGCGCCGGCATCGCGCTGCCGTACTCGTGCCGCTCCGGTGTGTGCGGCAGCTGCAAGGCGATCCTGCTCGAGGGCCAGGTGGACTACCCGCGCCATCCGCCGCTGGCGCTGGATGCCGGCGAACGCGCGCACCACGCGGTACTGCTGTGCCAGGCCGTGCCCGCCAGCGACCTCACCATCGCCGCACGCGAAGTCGCCTCGGTGGAGGACATCGCCCGTCGCGCGCTCACCGTGCGCATCGTCGACAAGCGCCGGCTGGCGCCGGAGGTGGTCGGCCTGCGCCTGCGACCGGCGCCCGGCGAGCGCCCGCTGCGCCACCTGGCCGGGCAATACCTCGACGTGCTGCTCGACGACGGCAAGCGCCGCCCGTTCTCCATCGCCAACATGCCCGCACCCGACGGCAGCCTGGAGCTGCACGTGCGCCACGTCGCCGGCGGCGGCTTCACCTCATGGGTGAGCGAACGGGCGCAGGTGGGCGACACGCTGCGCATCGAAGGCCCGCTGGGCACCTTCGTGCCGCGCGAGGATTCCGAGCGACCGATGATCTTCATGGCCGGCGGCACCGGCTTCGCGCCGGTCAAGGCGGTGGTGGAGCACTTCCTCGCCCTCGGCACCCGCCGCGCCATCCGCGTCTACTGGGGCGCCCGCCAGAGCGGCGATCTCTACCTGCGCGCGCTGGCCGAACAGTGGCAGCGCGACGCGCACGATCTGCTGTTCATCCCCGTGCTCTCCGAAGCCTGTGACGCGCACACGCGCGTGGGCCTGGTGCACGACGCCCTGCTCGCCGACCACCCGGATCTCAGCGCCCACGACCTCTACATGAGCGGCCCACCCGCCATGATCGACGCCGCCCGCCACCGCTTCGTCGACGCCGGCCTGCCGGAAGACCGGCTCTACTACGACTCGTTCGAATACGCGCCGGATGTGCTGGCGCAGATTCTGGCGGGACGGGCGGGTATTAGGGCCGAGGGCTAGGGCAGCGCTGCGGAGCGATTCAACGCCCGTTGCGGTGCGTTCGCTTTCCGATCACCCATCCAAGCGAGAGCACATAGCGGCTCCCGCCAGCCACCTTCGTGACACTGTGCTCGCAGGCATCTGGGCGGAACAGCTTGATCCGCCGGCTGGCAAAAATCGGCGACGCACAGACGAAATCGCCGCCCAACTTCGGTGACTTGAGCACGAGATTGAGCCGGTAGTGCCGCCCCTCTGTCACCGGATCGGTGTGCGGGGGAATCTCCGAGCCCTCGGGATAGCGGATGAGGTAGCTGTCGAACGGCAGCGGCCAGCGCCCGGTGAGCAGGAGCATCTTGTCGTAGCCGCTGCCTTGGCGGCCCTTCTGCCAGCGGAAAGCCTGGGCGAGGTAGGAGCGGATCGTGAGTTCGGTGCTCATCGGCGCTTTGGCCTCCTAACGTTAGTGAAGTAGCAGCGCCGAGATCGATCGACCTCTGGGTGCCTTCAGCGGTCGCGCTGGACTCTCGGGAAGTGAGCCCGGCCCTGTTCGCTGTCTTACAAGCGACGGATTCTGTCCTCTAACGGGTCGCCGCCCTGATAGCCAGAGACAAATGACCAGCCAGCAAAAAGTTGCCAGTAGAAGCCGAGTACTTCTTCAACTCCGTCGTAGCTCAAATCCCAGTTCTTGGTTCTTAGAAGTGACTTGGTGATGCGGCGAGTGAACGCGTGAAGTTCCGGTTCTTGGATGTCGATTCTTGTGGTGGCGTACTGCAACTCGCTATGTAGAATTTCAGACTCCATCTTTATCTGCGTTAAGTGATGTTCCTCGATGTTATTCATTATGTATTGCGTCCTGTCCTGGCCGGACACTCCCGAGGGTGCTTTGAAGTAGTCCTTAAATTCAGGCGCATTCATCAGTTTGGCGGCAAGCTCTGGGTCGATGGTTCCGTGCAGAATTCCTAGAAATATATAGATGACTTCTTGCTTGTAGTGTAGGTAAGTTTCAAGAAGGTGAGCACGAATACGCACCTTCTGTTCGTAGGCTGGAACTCTTACCAACAAGTAGAACATTACGACTGAGGAAATTACGCCCGCAGAAAGATTGAAAATAATCTCGTTTCCCGCCTTGAACTGGTAAAACACAGGCGCCAAAGACGTTGCTGCAATCCAAGATGCAAGTGGGTCTGAGGATGCTGCCGTCATTAGATAGACGGCGACGAGGCACGTCAGCAGTAGAACTGCGTCGAACTTGTTTTTTCGCAAGAAGCGCAAGATTTTCATGTGAGACCTAACGCTGAAATTGAGCAGCAAAATCCTAGGTCAGAGTCGACCTTCGTTCGCCGCTTGTTCAAATGATGTCAGCGCGGGAGGCAGGTCGCCACCCGAATTTAGCGGTCGCCCGACGAGCCGGCGCAGCGCGCCGGCAGCGATGCGGAACAAAAAAACCCGCTTCGGCGGTTGCCTTGGCGGGTTTTCATAGGTCCGAGCGCGATGCTGGACCTGACGTTACTCGCGCGGGACGCGTCGCCTTACTTCCCCTTCGCCACCGGCAACTGCGCCTGGGTCCACGCGCCCATGCCGCCGCCGAGGAAGTAGACCTTCTGGAAGCCGGCTTTCACCAGGCGCTGGGCCGCGCCCTGGGCGGTCTGGCCGGCGCGGCAGATGACGACCACCGGCAGGTCCTTGGCCTTGGCCAGGTCCTTGCTCTCCGGGTCGAACTGGCTCATCAGCACGTGCTTGGCGCCGGGGATGTGGCCCTTCTCGTAGCTGTCGCGCGGGGAGATATCCACCAGCAGCGGGTTCTCGCGGTTCATCAGCAGGGTGAGGCCGGCCGGCGTGAGCTCCTTGTACTTGCGCAGCAGGGTCATCAGTTGGGTGACGATCACCGCCACCAGCAGGATCACGAACAGCGCCGAGAGCGCGATATGGTTGCCCACGAAGGTGGGCAGCTTGTGCAGGAAATCGTTCATGGGTGCTTCGCTGGGGCAGCCGCAGGCCGCGGGAGTGGGGCGGAAAACCCGCGATTATACGGGCAGCGGGGCCTGGCGCTCAGCGCGCGGTGGTGAGATCGGGCAGGCCGCTGGTGAGCCACCAGTGCTTGGCCTCGGGGTCGTAGCGCCAGGTCTGCTTGTCGACCAGGGTGCGCTCGGCCTGCGTGTTGAGGTTGACGATGCCGATGCGCACCACCTGCTGCGCCTCGTTTTCGCCGGTGGGCACCGGGCCCTGGCCATCGTCGTAGTCGCTGACGCGGTACTGCTTGAAGCGCGACAGCTCGATGGGTGTGAGCGGATGCGCCTCGCGCACCTTGGGGTCGACGAACTGCTCGGCGTTGGCGAAGTCGCCCCAGCGCACGGTGCTGCCGTAGGCGTTGAGGGTGGCGGTGAGCGTGGTGTTGCGCTTGTCGGTGGCGCAGCCGGCGAGCAGCACGAGGCCGGCGAGGGCGCACAGGGTGGCGATGCGGCGCATGGAGTGGATCTCCCGGAGAAAGGCCCGGGCATTGTGCCGCATGCCGCCGGGCGGGCAAGCCCGCGGCATCGCTCAGGGCTGCGCGCGGCGCTTGGCGACGAAGCGCGCCGACAGCGTGGCCGCCGGCTTGCCGGGCGTGCCCGGTACTTCGCAGGCCACCTCGATGCGGGCGCGGCCGCGGGCGGCCAGCGTGTCGAAGAAGGCGGTCCAGTCCGCCTCCGGCGCCAGCTGCGCATCGGCGCGGAAGTCGTCCCACACCGGCGCGAGGTAGCGCACGGTGGACTCGCCCACGAACAGGTCGCAATCGTCGCCGCGGCGCCGCAGCGCCAGTTCCACCAGCGCCCAGCCGGCCAGCGTCATCAGGCTCACCAGGCTGCCGCCGAACGCGCAACCCTTGTCGTTGACGTTGGGCGCCAGCGGCACCGCCAGGCTCAGGCGATCGTGCGACCAGGCCTGCAGCGAGGGCTCCATCGCGCGGGCGAGCGGGATCTCGTCGCGGATGAACTGCACCAGCGCTTCGGCCAGGGCGAGTTCGGCCGCGTCGTCGGCGGGATGCGGGGCGGAGGAAGGGGCGGCAGACATGGCGTGACTCGTGGCGGGGATGGATCACTGCCGCACGTCGGGGCGCGGCAGGGCGGATCAGTGTACGGCCCATCGCGGCTAGACTGCGACGCACGAAAGCCGTACCTGCCTGTCTCTCTACGTTGCCCACCGCCCACGGGACGCACGCATGACCCAGCCCGAAGCGCCGCATGACTTGCATGGCCGCGTGGTGGTGATCACCCGTCCGGTGGGTGCCGCCGCCGCGATGATGCGTCGGGTGCGCGCAGCCGGCGGTCGTCCGCTGCACGTGCCGGGCATGGCGCTGCGCACGATCGACGATGCGGCCACCCGCGCGGCGCTGGCTGCTGCGCTGCGCGCCGAGCGGGTGATCTTCACCAGCCCGGCCGCGGTGCGCCTGGCCCATGCGCTGCATCCGCTGCCGGCCGATTGCCCCGCCATCGGCGTGGGCCAGGGCACGGCGCGCGCGTTGTCGCGTGCCGGCGTGCGGGTGCCGCTGGCGCCGTCGCGGCAGGACAGTGAAGGCGTGCTTTCACTACCTGCGCTGCAATCGCTGCGTGGCACCTCGGTGGCCCTGATCGGCGGCGAAGGCGGGCGCGGGTTGTTGCGCGAAGCGCTGGCGGCGCGCGGCGCCGAGCTGCGCGAGGTGCACGTCTACAAGCGGGTGCCGCCGCGGCTGGATCGGAGGCATGTGGAGCCCTTGCTGCACGCGCTGCCACCGGACGCGTGTGTGCTGCTGTCCAGCGCCGAGGCGATCGGCCACCTGCGCCAGCAGTTGCCGCCGGACGCGTGGACGGCGCTGCGCGAGATCACCGCCGTAGTAAGCAGCGCGCGGCTGCGGGCGATTGCGCGCGAAGCGGGCTGGACGCGGCTGGTGCTGGCGCGGTCGGCGCTGCCGGCCGATCTGGTGGCGGCAGCAGCCGGGGCGGACGTCGCGGATGGCTGAGGTTGGCGTGATCGGCAATCGTCTGCGCAGGCGGCGACGTGGTGCCCGGTCTTTTGCAGATGAATTGCGGGGAGTCTTCGCGTTGGCCGACTGCATGACCAGCCCCGTTCGAATATTCGCCGGCCGATGACGGCTCCACAGGCCGTGAAGCGGCCTTCAAACAGACCTGAGGGACGGGCTCCGCAGCCCGGCCAACTCGAGTGCGACAGGCTGCTAGCATGCGCGCATGAACAACGACGCCACTTCCCACGAGTCCGCCGCGCCCGCGGCGAGCGTTCCGTCTCCGGCCCGCACGGCCTCGCCGCGCGCGCCCGAACCGCGATCCCACGGCGGCGCGTTGGCGCTGGCAGTGCTGCTCTCGCTGATCGCCGCTGGCGGCGCCGGTTACGTGGGCTGGCAGCAGTGGCAGCAGGCCCGCGCGAACGCGGCGGCGAGCCAAACGCTGGATGGCCTGAGCACCCGCACCGCGACGCTGGAAAGCACGCTGCAGTCGATGGATGCCGAGCGCCGCACGCTGCGCGAGCGCCTGCGCGACGCCGACGACGTCAACCGCGGCATGCGCGAGGAACTGCTCGGTCAGAACGAGCGCCTGCGCAACCTGGAGGACGCGGTGGCCAAGCTGTCGGAGAAGAGCCTCTCCGGCCACGACGCGATGCTGCTGGACGAGACCGAATCCCTGCTGCGGATGGGCAAGGAACGTTACGAGCTGTTCCACGACGCCGACGGCGCGGCCAAGGCCTATGCCCTGGCCGATCAGGCGCTGTCGTCGGTGGATGACGGCGCGTTCTCCGGCCTTCGCCAGAGCGTAGCCGCCGAGCGCGAGGCGCTGGAGCAGCGCGCCAGCGTGCATGCCGACGCCACGCTGCAGCGGCTGCAGCAACTGCGCGGTGCGCTCGGCGATCTGCCGCTGAAGCCGCTGGATGCGCCTGCCGCGACGAACGCCGACGGCGTGTGGGCGCGCATCGGTCACGCGCTGGCCGGCGTGGTCAGCATCGAGCGCGACAACGGTGCGCCGATGGCGGTCGCCGACGCGCGACTCACCCGCGAGCTGGTGGCGCTGGATCTGGCGCATGCCGAATCGGCGCTGCTGGCGCGCGACGAGGCGGGCTACCTCGGCGCGCTGCAGCGCGCCCAGGCCGGCCTCGCCGCGCAGTTCGACGGCAACGCCGCCGCGGTGAAGCAGGCCCAGGACACGCTGGCCGAGTTGGCGAAAACGGCGCAGCCGTCCAAGCCGGTGGAGCTGGGCGCTGCGCTCACTGAACTGCGCAACTTGCGCGCCGTGCACGCGCTCAAGCCGGCCGCGGCGCCGGCGGGAGCGAAGCCGTGAAGCTGTGGCGCTGGATTCTCCTGCTGGTGCTGATCGCGGCGCTGGCCGCGTTCGGCTGGCACTGGATCGCCGAAGACCCCGGCTACGTGCTGGTGCGCCTGCGCGGCTGGCGCGTGCAGACCACGGTGCTCGCCGCGGTGGTGATCCTGCTGCTGGCCTGGGGTGTGTTCGGCGCGCTGTGGCAACTGGTGCGCTGGCCGTTCGGCGCGCTGACCCGTCGCCATCGCCGGCTCAGCCGCCGCCGTCTCGCCGACGGCCTGGTGGCCCTGGCCGAGGGGCGTAATGGCGATGCGGAGCGCGACCTGTCGCGCGCCTCGCGGCTGGACGCGCTGCAGGGCCCGGCCCTGCTGGCGGCGGCCGAAGCGGCGGCGCGGCGCGGGGAATCCACCCGCGCGTTGGAATCGCTCAACCAGGCCGCGCAGTCGGTGCCGCAGGCCGCACGGGTGCTGCGCGCCGCGCTGCTGCGCCGTGACGGCAAGCCGGCCGAAGCGGTGGCCTTGCTGGCGCCGGAAGCGGACAACGGCAGCCTGCCTCCGGGCGGCTGGCGCGAGCTGGCGCTGGCCGCGCTGGCCGCCGGCGACACCCGCCGCGCGCGCGCCGCGCTGGCACCGCTGCAGAAGAGCGCCGCGCTGGGCAGCCGCAACTATCAGGCGCTGGAAAACCAGGTGCTGGTGGCCAGCGTGCAGTCCGCCGCCGATGCCGCCGCGCTCAACACGCTGTGGTCGCAGCTGCCGAAGAACCAGCGCCGAGCGCCGGTGGTGGTCGAAGCCTACGCGCGCCGCGCGGCGGAGCTGGGTATGATCCTGCCGGCGATGGACGAGCTGGAGTCGGCGCTGCGCCGCGAGTGGTCATCCTCGCTGGTGCAGGTGTGGGGCGCGCTGGGCAACGAGGATCTGGAGGCCCGCCTGCGCCGCGCCGAAGGCTGGCTGGACGCCCACCCCAACGACGCCGGCCTGCTGCTCGCGCTGGGTCGCCTGTGCGTGAAGCTCAAGCTGTGGGGCAAGGCGCGCAAGCACCTGGAACGCTCGATCGCGCTCACGCCCAGTGCCGGCGCGTGGGAGGCACTGGCCGACATGTGGACCGGCCAGGGCGACGCCGTGATGGCGCAGCGCTGCTTCCGCAACGCGCTGGCGCTGACCCGCGGCGACGTGATCCAGAACGTGCCCACGGCGACGTCCGGCGTGATCGACACGCGGCCGATCGCGATCGAGGACCGCGACGAACACGGCGTGCCGCGCCTGCGCGAGTGATGTTCGCGCAAGCGCGCTTCAGCGCACCGAGATCGCCCAGGCGATCATGCCCGCGCTGATCGCGGTGAGCGTGAGTGCGACCAGGAAGATCACGTCAGCCACCCGTTCCACCCGGTGATTGCGCTTGAGGTTGCGCGTGCGCAGCGCCCAGTAGGACAGCAGGCAGGCGATCAGGTAGAGGATCGCGTCGCCGGCCAGCAGGTCGTCCACGAACAGGTCGGCTTTCCGCAGCGAGATCACCACGCGGATGATGCCGATGACGGTCAGGCATACGCCGACCATCCCGGCCGAGGCGGTGAAGATGTGCACGCACAGGTCGTGGTCCAGCAGGCGGCTGGACGGCTTGGATTCGGTCATGGCTTGCCGACGCCCGACGTTGCGAAAACCGGGCGTTGGACAACAGCTCTCGCCGGACTACTTCACAGCGGGGTCAGGTTGGCGTAAGCGGCTACCAGCCACTTGCTGCCGGCGTTCTCGAAGTTCACCTGCAGCCGCGCGTGCGCGCCGGCACCCTCGGCGCTGAGCACCACGCCCTCGCCGAAGGTGGGATGGTTCACGCGCTGGCCGAGCTTCACCGGCAGCGCCTCCTCCAGCGATGCCGACGCGGCGCCGCGGTAGCCGCCGTACAGCGGGCGGCTGACCTGCACGCGCGGGCGCACCTCGTCGATCAGTTCGGCCGGCATCTCGCCGAGAAAACGCGAGGGCCGCGCCAGCATCTCGGTGCCGTGCATGCGGCGCGATTCGGCGTGGGTGATGAACAGCCGTTCGCGCGCGCGGGTGATGCCCACGTAGGCGAGGCGGCGCTCCTCCTCCAGCCGGCCTTCGTCTTCCACCGAGCGCTGGCTGGGAAACAGGCCTTCCTCCAGGCCGACCAGGAACACCACGGGAAACTCCAGCCCCTTGGCCGAGTGCAGCGTCATCAGCTGCACGCAGTCGTCCCACGCCTCGCCCTGGCCTTCGCCCGCTTCCAGCGCGGCGTGCGAGAGAAAGGCGGCCAGCTCGCTGAGTCCCGCGTCGATGTCGTCGGGCGTGAGCTCGAAGCGGCTGGCCACGTTGACCAGCTCGTCCAGGTTCTCGGTGCGCGATTCGGCGTTGCCGCGGCTGTCCTTCTCGTAGAAGTCGCGCAGGCCGGTGTGGCTGATGGCGTGGTCCATCTGCTCGGCGAGGGTGAGGCCTTGACTCCCCTCTCCCGCCGGGAGAGGGGCCGGGGGTGAGGGTTCGGTCGAGGCGGCTGCATCCAGGGTGTCCGTACCCTCACCCCCACCCGTCTCCCGGGGGGAGAGGGAGTCCGCGGCGGGGCTGAAATCGCGCGCCATCTGGTCGATCAGCGCCAGGAACGCCTTCACCGCATTCTTCGCCCGCCCGGCTAGCTCGCTGGCGCCGGACAGCTCGTGCAGGGCGGCTTCCCACATCGAAGTGTTCTCGCTGCGCGCGCGTCGGCGCAGCACGTCCAGCGTGCGGTCGCCGATGCCGCGCGGCGGCGTGTTCACCGCGCGCTCGAACGCCGCGTCGTCGTGCCGGTTGGCGGTGAGGCGCAGGTAGGCCAGCGCATCCTTGATTTCCGCGCGCTCGAAGAAGCGCAAACCGCCGTACACGCGGTACGGGATATTGCGCTGGGTGAGCTGCTCTTCGAAGTTGCGCGACTGCGCGTTGGAGCGATAGAGGATGGCGCAGTCTTTGGCGTTGCCGTGCTCGTCGATGTACTCGCGGATGCGCTCGATGACGAAGCGCGCTTCGTCCTGCTCGTTGTAGGCCGCGTACAGCGCGATGCGCTCGCCGGCGTCGCCGTCGGTCCACAGCTGCTTGCCGAGGCGACCGCCGTTGCGTGCGATCACCGCGTTGGCGGCCTTGAGGATGGTGGCAGTGGAGCGGTAGTTCTGTTCCAGCTTGATGGTGCGGGCGCCGGGGAAGTCCTTCAGGAACTGCTGCACGTTCTCCACTTTCGCGCCGCGCCAGCCGTAGATCGCCTGGTCGTCGTCGCCGACCACGAACACCTGGCCGGTGGCGCCGGCGAGCACGCGGATCCACGCGTACTGCAGCGTGTTAGTGTCCTGGAACTCATCGATCAGCAGGTAGCGCCAGCGGTGCTGGTAGTGCTCGAGCACGGCCGGGTTGTTCAGCCACAACTCGTGCGCGCGCAGCAGCAGCTCGGCGAAGTCGACCAGGCCGGCGCGGCGGCAAGCGTCCTCGTAGGCCTGGTAGATCTGCACGAAGGTCCGGGTGACCGGGTGGTCGTAGTGTTCGATGTTCTGCGGCCGCTTGCCCTCGTCCTTCCAGCTGTTGATCTGCCAGGCGGCCTGGCGCGGCGGAAACTTCGCGTCGTCCAGGCCCAGCCCGGCCACCACGCGCTTGACCAGTCGCTGCTGATCGTCCGAGTCGAGAATCTGGAAGCCTTCCGGCAACCCGGCCTCGGCCCAGTGCCGGCGCAGCAGGCGGTGGGCGATGCCGTGGAAGGTGCCCACGGTGAGGCCCTGCGTGCTCTGCGGAATCAGCGCGCCGAGCCGCGCGCGCATCTCGCCGGCGGCCTTGTTGGTGAAGGTGACGGCGAGGATCGCCCAAGGCGGCACCCGCTCCACCTCTGTGAGCCAGCCGATGCGGTGGGTGAGCACGCGGGTCTTGCCGGAGCCGGCGCCGGCCAGCACGAGATAGTGGCCGGGCGGGGCGCAGACGGCTTCACGCTGGGCGTCGTTGAGCGAATCGATCAGGTGGGAAACATCCATCCGCATCATTGTAGCGGCGCGCGGATCGCCCCAACGACGACCGCCGCCCGAAGGCGGCGGTCGAAGGGTGAGTGGCGGGTGAAACTCAGCGCTTGCTGAGGAAGCCGCCGACGGCCAGCACGCCGCCGATCACGATGCCGGCAATGCCGACCCACTGCGGGATCGCCTTGTCGTGGGTGGCAGTGATCTGCGCCGGACCGAGCTTGGCGACGGTATCCGTCTTCTTGTAGCTGCCATTGCCGACGGTGACCCAGATACCGGCGGCGAGCAACACGACACCGATGACGATGAGACCTGCACGCATGGATATTCCTCCTGTGATGGGCGGGTGATCATAGGCGGGAAGAATGTGCACGTGAGGTGCAGGGCCAGCGCGCATGGAGGGCCCGGAGCGGGGGACGAAAACGCCGGACAAAAAAAGCCCCGAAGGCTAGGGGGAACCTTCGGGGCCGGGGGTGGTGAGACGGCCCAGGGGAAGACCGGATCACCGCGATACGGAGGCCCAGGGGAAGGCTCGTATCGCTTGGGTTCTCCAGGGAGGTGAGGAACCCACGGACGCCGTTGCGTGCATCCGGAGATATAGAGCGCGCCGACGGCGGAAAGTTGCCCGGGTTTCCGGAAAGATTTAGCGCCGATTCATTTGACGAAAATCCAACAACTGCGCGGGCTTCGGGACGGCGGCGAGGCGCCTGCCGCGGCGTCGCGGTCGTGCCGTGCGGGCGATCGTCTGCGGCCGCTCAGTGCGCCTCGTCCCAGTTCGCGCCCACGCCCACGTCCACCAGCAGCGGCACCTTCAGCTCGGCCGCGCCGCTCATGCGCTGGACCACGCCAGCGCGCACGGCGTCCACCGCGTCGGCGCGCACCTCGAACACCAGTTCGTCGTGCACCTGCATCAGCATGCGGGCGTCGTCGCGACCGACCAGCCAGCCGTCCACTGCGATCATGGCGCGCTTGATGATGTCGGCCGCGCTGCCCTGCATCGGCGCGTTCACCGCGGCGCGCTCGGCGCCCTGGCGCAGCGCCTGGTTGCGGGCGTTGAGGTTCTCCAGGTACAGGCGACGGCCGAAGATCGTCTGCACGTAGCCATCGCGATGCGCCTGCGAGCGGGTGGCTTCCATGAACGCGTGCACGCCCGGGTAGCGCGAGAAGTAGCGAGCCATGTAGTCGCTGGCTTCGCCGCGGTCCACCCCAAGCTGGCGCGCCAGGCCGAACGCGCTCATGCCGTACATCAGGCCGAAGTTGATCGCCTTCGCGGCGCGGCGCTGGTTGGCGCTGACCTGTTCCGGCGGCAGGCCGAATACTTCGGCCGCGGTCGCGCGATGCACATCCCCGCCCTCCTGGAACGCCTTGAGCAGGCCCTCGTCGCCGGACAGGTGGGCCATGATGCGCAGCTCGATCTGCGAATAGTCCGCCGCCATCACCCGCCAGCCTTCCGGCGCGATGAAGGCCTGGCGGATGCGCCGACCCTCCTCGGTGCGCACCGGGATGTTCTGCAGGTTCGGGTCGGACGAGGAAATACGCCCGGTCGCCACCGCGCCCTGGTGGTAGCTGGTGTGCACGCGCCCGGTGCGCGGATTGACCATGCCCGACAGCTTGTCGGTGTAGGTGGAGCGCAGCTTGGCCAGGCCGCGGTAGTCGAGGATCAGGCGCGGCAGCGCGTGCTCGTCGGCGATCGCCTCCAGCGCCTCCTCGTTGGTGGAGGGCTGGCCGGTGGGTGTCTTCACCTTGGCGGCCAGGCCCAGCTCGTCGAACAGGATCGCCTGCAGTTGCTTGGGCGAATCGAGGTTGAACTCGCGACCCGCTTCGCCGAACGCCTGCTGCTGGATCTCGTGCATGCGCTTGCCCAGCTGCTGGCTTTGCAGGCGCAACACGTTGGCGTCGATCAGTACGCCGCGCTGCTCCATCTTTGCCAGCACCGGCACCAGCGGGATCTCGATCTCTTCGTACACCTTGCGCAGCGCCGGTTCGCTTTCCAGCTTGGGCCACAGCGCGTGGTGCAGGCGCAGGGTGACGTCGGCATCCTCGGCGGCGTAGTCGCGCGCGGTCTCCAGGTCCACCTGCGAGAAGGAGATCTGCTTGGCGCCCTTGCCGGCGACCTGCTCGTACTTGATCGTCTCGTAGCCGAGGTACTTCTTCGCCAGCGAGTCCATGTCGTGGCGCGTGGCGGTGGCGTTCCACACGTAGGACTCGAGCATGGAATCGTGCTTGAGCCCCTGCACGGTGATGCCGTACTGGCTCAGCACGTTCATGTCGTACTTGGCGTGCTGGCCGAGCTTGGGTCGCGCGGGGTTTTCCAGGATGGGTTTCAGCGCCGCCAGCGTGGCGGCGCGATCGAGCTGCGCGGGCGCGCCGGGGTAGTCATGCGCCAGCGGGATGTAGCAGGCGTGGCCGGTCTCCACCGCGAACGAGGCGCCGACGATCTCCGCCTGCATCGCATCCAGGCTGGTGGTTTCGGTGTCGAAGGCGATCAGCTCGGCCTGCTCCAGCTTGGCCAGCCAGGCGTCCAGCTGTGCCGGGGTGGTGACCAGCTCGTAGCTTCCCGGCGAGTTGTCCTCATGTAGGAGCGCACCTTGTGCGCGAGGCTCTTCCACCGCAGCAGGAGCAGGAGCGTCGCGCACAGGGTGCGCTCCTGCCGGGGCATTGCTGCCATCCAGCTCCTTGAGCGCCTGCTTGAACTCGTAGCGGGTGAACAGCGTACGCAGGGCGTCGACGTCCTTCGCCCGCGGCGCGAGGTCGGTGACGCCCAGGTCCAGCGCCACGTCGGTCTTGATGGTGACCAGATCGCGCGACAGCGGCAGCTGGCCCAGTGCCTCACGCAGGTTCTCGCCGATCTTGCCACCGACCTTGTCGGCGCCGGCGATCAGGCCGTCCAGCGAGCCGTATTCGGCCAGCCACTTGGCGGCCGTCTTCGGGCCGCACTTGGCCACGCCGGGCACGTTGTCGATGCTGTCGCCGGTGAGCGCCAGGAAATCGATGATCTGCTCCGGCGGCACGCCGAACTTGGCGATCACGCCGTCGCGGTCGGTCACCGTGCTGGTCATGGTGTTGACCAGGGTGATGCCGGGGCGCACCAGCTGGGCAAAATCCTTGTCGCTGGTGGAGATCTCCACCTCGATGCCCTGGCGCTGGGCTTCGAGCGCCAGGGTGCCGATCACATCGTCCGCCTCCACCCCGTCCACGCGCAGGATCGGAAAGCCCAGCGCGGCGACGATGTCGAGCATCGGCTGCACCTGCGCGCGCAGATCGTCCGGCATCGGCGGGCGGTTAGCCTTGTAGTCGGCGTACATGTCGTTGCGGAAGTTCGGGCCCGACGCGTCGCTGACGAAGGCCATGTAGGTCGGCTGCTCCTTCAGCGTGGCGCGCAGCATGTTGACCACGCCGAACAGCGCGCCGGTGGGCTCGCCCTGCGCGTTGGTCAGCGGCGGCAGCGCGTGGAAGGCGCGGTAGAGATAGGAGGAACCGTCAATCAGGATGAGCTTGGCCATGCCCGGCATTCTCGCATGGGCGCCTGCGCGCGGCCCGCGTCGGGCGGAGCTTCACCCGGCGCTCAAACAGCGCGCTGCTATGCTGCGCACCTCTCTCCCCGCGTGAGGTTGTGCGCCATGAAAGCCCGCCTGCCCCTGGCCCTCGCCGCCGTGCTGCTGTTTGCCCAGGCGCACGCGCAGGACACTCCTGCCAAGCCCGATCAGCCCGCCTTGCCGCCGCCGGGCATGAACGATCCGGGCGTCAAGCCGACTCCCGAGGCGACGCCGGCGCCCAGTGCCACGTCGACCCAGCCCACGCCCGCCGAAATGACGCCCACGCGCCTGCCTGGCAAACCGATTCCGCTGCCGCGCCAGCCGGGCGACAAGGGTCCCAGCGAGGCGATTCCGGATGTCCAGGTGCGTCGCGAAGGCGACCAGACCATCCAGGAATATCGCCAGAGCGGCCGCCTGTACATGGTGGTGGTGACGCCGAAGAACGGCGTGCCGCAGACCTACATGGTCGACAACCAGGGCAAGCTGCGCGACGAAGCCGGGCAGCCGCCGGTGCGGCCAGTGATGTACAAGATCATGGAGTGGGGCAAGAGCCCGCCGCCGCAGAATGACACCTCTGCCGGCAAGCCGGCCGACGACGGCAGCGGTTCGCACTAAGGCACCGCCATGCCGCTGCGCGACAGCTGGCTGCTCTTCGCGTTGGGCTCGGCGTTCTTCGCCGCGCTCACCGCGCTGTTCGGCAAGCTGGGTGTGGCCGGGATCAACTCGAACCTGGCCACCTTCATCCGCACGGTGGTGATCCTCGGCGTGACCGCCGCCATTCTCAGCCTACGCGGGGAGTGGGCCCGGCCGTCCGGCCTGCCCTGGCACAGCTGGCTGTTCCTGGTGCTCTCGGGTATCGCGACCGGACTGAGCTGGCTGTGCTACTACCGCGCCCTGCAGCTGGGGCCGGTAAGCAAGGTGGCGCCGATCGACAAGCTCAGCGTGGCGATGGTGATCGTGCTGGGCCTGGTGTTTCTGGGGGAGAAGCCCAGCGTGCCGATGCTGGTCGGTGGCGGCCTGATCGTTGCAGGCGCCATGGTGATCGCCCTGTTCTAGCGCCTCCTTTGTAGGAGCCCGCTCGCGGGCGATGCTTCTGCTCCTGATCGACATCAAAGCTAAAAGCATCGCCCGCGAGCGGGCTCCTACAGAGGTCGAGGATCCCCGGCGCGAGTGCGTCGCCACGCGAGCGCGAGCGTCAGCCGTCTAGCTCCGGGTAGTGGCGAAAGATGCCCTGCGTGTTGAACGCCAATCGTCGCGTTGACCCGAGATAGGCGGCGATATTCGGGCGCTGCTCCACTCGGTCGGCCAGGGCGCGCAGATGCGGCAGCTTGCGCGCTTGCCGGCGCATCGCCTTCGGGTAGGCGTATTGGAGCCCGCGCATCAGCTGGAACAGCGACAGGTCGACATAGGAATGCCGGCCCAGCGCGTGGTGCCCGCCGGCCGCAGCGAGCTCGCGCTCGAAGTAACCGAGAAAGCGGCCCAGCCGATCGCGGCGGAACGCCTCGGCCCGGCGCGCCGCTTCCCTGCGTTGCTCCTCGTAGTACATTGAGCCGCCCAGCGGATGATGGCTGTCGTGGATCTCGGTGACGAAGTCCGCGATGGTCAGTTGCCACTGCAACGCCTGCAGGCGCCGTGCCTCGTTGGGCGGCACCAGCGCCAGCGGTGGGCCGAGGAAGTGCAGGATGTTCGCCACGTGCGCGACCACCTGCCGCCCGGCCTTGAGGAACGGTGGCGCGAAGGGCGTGGCGCCCGGCTTCGCACCGTCGAGAAACGGCTGCATGGCGCCGTCGCCCTCCACGCGCGCCACATCCACGTAGTCCGCGCCGGCATCTTCCAGCGCCAGCCGCACGAATTCGCCGCGGCCCTGAATACCGGTCCAGTAGAAGAGCTGATAACGCACGTCGGCCGCCTCGCAGGGAAGTCGCCCGACGCTAGCGGGCGGCGGCTTAAGCGGGCGTGTTCACCGCGGCGCTCAGGCGCGCGCGAGCACCGCGACGTGTACGTCGGTGCGCCAGGCAAAGCCGAGCTGCTCGTACAGGCGGATCGCCGCGGTGTTGTCGCGCCAGGCGTGCAGGAACGCGATATCGCCACGCAGGGCGATGCGCGCGGCGACGTGCTGCGACAGCCGTCGCGCCAGGCCGCGGCCGCGGAAGTCCGGATGCGTGCACACGCCGCTGACTTCGGTCCAGCCGGGGAAGCGGAAGCGTTCACCGGCCATCGCCGCGAGACGGCCGTCGATGCGGATGCCCACGAAGCGGCCCATGCGATGCGTGCGGGCGAGAAACGGGCCGGGCTGGGTGAGCGTGGCCAGCGCCAGCATCTCCGCTGCGTCGTCGTCACCCAGCGGCACGATGTCGCCCTCGTCCTCGTCCTCGCCCATGGCCAGCGGCTGCTCGGCCACCATCTGCACGCCCCACGCCTGCTTCACGGCGACCAGGCCGGGCGGCACCGTGATGGCCGGCACCTGCAGCTGGTAGACCTGCTCGCCCGGGCCGACCAGCGCGGTGAGTGCGGCGAGCGCTTCGTCGCTGTCGTCGCGTGCCGAGGCGAACCGATTTACGTCGGGAAGGTAACGCCGCGCCCGCGCGTCGCCCAGCGACAGCGCTTCGTGCGCCGTCGACAGGCTGGACCAGATCGGGCGGTCGAGCGGATGCACGGCGCCGCGGCGATCAGTGGCGGCGTGCCTGATTTACTTCCGTCACTAGTGACGGAAGTGACGCATGCCGGTGAACACCATCGCCATGCCGTGCTCGTCGGCGGCGGCGATCACCTCGGCGTCGCGCATCGAGCCGCCCGGCTGGATCACCGCGCTGATGCCGGCGGCAGCGGCGGCATCGATGCCGTCGCGGAACGGGAAGAACGCATCGGAGGCCATCACCGAGCCGCGCACTTCCAGCTTCTCGTCGGCGGCCTTGATGCCGGCGATCTTGGCGCTGTACACGCGGCTCATCTGGCCAGCGCCGATGCCGATGGTCTGGCGGTTCTTCGCGTAGACGATGGCGTTGGACTTGACGAACTTGGCCACTTTCCAGGCAAAGATCAGGTCGTCGATCTGCTGCGGCGTCGGCGCGACCTTCGTCACGACCTTCAGGTCCTCGGCCTTCACCATGCCGGCATCGGCGGTCTGGATCAGCAGGCCCGAGCCGACGCGCTTGACGTTGTTGCCCGGATGCGCGGCGACCAGGTCGGTGCCCGGCGGCACCGGAATCTCCAGCACGCGCACGTTGCCCTTCTTGGCGAAGGCCTTGAGCGCGTCGTCGCTGTAGGACGGCGCCAGCACCACCTCGACGAACTGGCGCGCCACGATGGCCTGCGCGGTGGCGCCGTCGCATTCGCGGTTGAACGCGATGATGCCGCCGAAGGCCGACGTCGGGTCGGTCTGGTAGGCCAGGTCATACGCCTTGCCGATACCGTCCAGGCTCACTGCCACGCCGCAGGGGTTGGCATGCTTGACGATCACGCAGGCGGGCTTGGTGAAGCTGCGCACGCATTCCCACGCGGCGTCGGCATCGGCGATGTTGTTGAACGAGAGTTCCTTGCCCTGCAGTTGCTTGAACGTGGCCAGCGTGCCGGCGTGCGGATACAGGTCGCGGTAGAACGCGGCGCTCTGGTGCGGGTTCTCGCCGTAGCGCAGGTCCATCACCTTGACGAATCGGCCGTTGCTCTGCGCCGGGAACGCCTCGCGACCGGCGATCGCCTCGTGCGCGTCGTCCAGCCTCAGGCCCGAGAGGTAGTCGCTGATCGCGCCGTCGTAGTTGGCCACGTTGTTGAACGCGGCGACGGAGAGCTTGAAGCGGGTGGCGCGGGTCAGGCCGCCGTGCTGCTCGATCTCGGCGATCGCTTCGGCGTACTGCGCCGGATCGGTAAGCACGCCGACGTCGTTCCAGTTCTTCGCCGCCGAGCGCAGCATTGCCGGGCCGCCGATGTCGATGTTCTCGATGGCGTCTTCCAGCGTGCAGCCGGGCTTGGCCACGGTGGCCTCGAACGGGTAGAGGTTCAGCACCAGCAGGTCGATCGGCGCGATGCCAAGCTCGGCCATCACCGCGTCATCGGTGCCGCGGCGGCCGAGCAGGCCGCCATGCACCTTCGGATGCAGCGTCTTGACGCGGCCATCCATGATCTCGGGAAAGCCGGTGACCTCGCTGACATCGGTCACCGCGATGCCGGCCTCGCGCAGCGCCTTGGCGGTGCCGCCGGTGGACAGCAGCTGTACGCCGGCCGCGGCGAGGCGCTTGCCCAGGTCGAGTAGCCCGGTCTTGTCGGAGACGCTGAGCAGGGCGCGACGGACGGGCGTGACGGCAGGGGCGGGCATGGCGGCTTCCAGGGGATGAAAGCGCGAGATTATAGCCCACTGCGGGCGCGCGCCCGGCCGGCCGTATGGACGGCCAAACGAAAAAGGCCCTCGCGGGCCTTTATCGATGACGAGCGGTGGCGCGTGCTTTCAGAGCATGCCGTGCTGGGACAGCTTCTTGCGCAGCGTGGCGCGATTAATGCCCAACGCGGTGGCAGCGCGGCTCTGGTTGCCTTCGTGGAATGCCATGACCTCGCGCAGCAGCGGTCCTTCCACTTCGCGGATCACCAGTGCGTGCAGGCCTTCGGCGCACTCGGTGTCGCCGATGTCGGCCAGATAGCGGCGCACGGTGCGGCTGACGCACTCGCTCAGCGCGCTCTGCGACGAGGACTCCCGGCTGGCCTCGTGGACAGGCAGTCTGACGGCGTTCACTGACATATCCCTTACGTCCTGAGGCGGCGACTGCATCGGTCGCCGCGCTGGTTATGAAGGTCGCCGCGTCGGCGGCATGCATCGATGGCCGGCAGGCCGGATGCGCGAAGGGAGCGAGTGTACCCCCGCTGCCTTATAAAATTAAGTGCGCGCGGCGCTTGACTATTCGAAGCCGAACTCGAACGCCACTGCCTTGTTGCCCGGATCCTCCACCTCCAGCACCAGGGCCGTCACGGCGCCCGGCGCCATGCCGGCGCGCAGGCTTTCGCTGTCGTCCAGGTACTCGGACGGGCGCAGGCGGCGCATCGCCACGCGGTGGCCCTGGGCATCGGCCAGCACCAGGCTGACCACCGGATACGGTTGGGCGAAGGGGGCGTCGTTGCGCAGCGTGGCGCTGATCATCAACGCGCCGCGCACGTCCGGGTGCGCTTCCACGTCGCGCGCGATCAAGTGCAGCTGGCCGACGCTGGGTACCAGCGGCAAGCGGCAGCCGAGCGTGGCGCACGCCTCGCGCAGCCAGCGGCCGGTGACGGGATCGGCCAGCAGCGGATCGCGTTGGGCCCACGCCACCTGCGCGCCGAGCAGGATCGTCAGCAGCAGGCAGACCATCACCCACGGCCAGCGCCGCTCGCCCGAGAGCGTGCGCGCGGCGCGCTCGCGGCGTTTCAGCTTGCGCTGCCCACGCGCGAAACGCGGCGTAAAAACGAGGTGGCTGAAATCGTCGGTGGCGGAGTCGCCGTCAGCGTCGCTGCCGAGCACGGCGACCGTAGCCGGCTCCGGGCGGGGGCGATACACCGCCAGCTCCAGTCGCGGCGCCGGGCCCCGCACCACGGCGGCCGTCAGGCGCGTGAACGGCTCCGGCGGCAGCTGCGAGGCCAGGCAGGCGAGCGCATCGAACGCCTGATCGCAGTGACCGCACTGCACGAGTCCGCTCGCTGTCGCCAGCGCGTCGGCATCGAGCGAGAACACGGTGAGGCAGTCAGGGCACTGGGTATACATGAGGACTTGGGATCGCAGGTTGCGGCAAGCCTAGTAGAGCGACGCGGACAATTCATCCGCGCGCCACGTGCCACGCGAAGCGCGTCTCAGCGGCGGCGGCCGCTGATGCGCACCCAGTCCTCGCGCTTGTCCACACGTAGCTCGTCGAACCATTCGCCGTAGCGCGCGAGCAGCTCGTCCTGCTGGCCATCGAGAATGCCGGAGATGGCGAACGGCGCGCCGGGCTTGGCCGCGGCGGCGAAGGTGGGCGCCAGCTCGCCGAGCGGGCCGGCGAGGATGTTGGCCACGAACACGTCGGCAGGGGCGCCGTCGAAATCGTCGGGCAGGAACACCGCCAGTCGATCGGCCACGGCATTGCGCTCGGCGTTGTCGACCGAGGCGGTGAGCGCCTGCGGATCGTTGTCCACGCCCACCGCACTGGCCGCACCGAGCTTGAGCGCGGCGATGGCGAGGATGCCCGAGCCGCAACCGAAGTCGGTCACCGACTTGCCGGCCAGATCCAATGAGTCCAGCCACTCCAGGCACAGCGCGGTGGTGGGATGGGTGCCGCTGCCGAAGGCCAGGCCGGGGTCCAGTCGCACGACCACGAGGTTCTCGTCGGCAGGCGGTTCGATGTTCCACGGATAGATCCACAACCGCCGGCCGAACGGCATCGGCTGGAACTGGTCCATCCACGCGCGCTCCCAGTCCTGGTCCTCCACTTCCGCAAACGCCAGTTGCGCCGGCTCCAGCCACGGCAGCAGGTCGCCCAGGGCTTCGGTGAGGCTGCGGCGATCGGCGTCGGCATCGAACAGCGCGTTGAGGGTGATCGTCGGCCACAGCGGCAGCTCGCCCACGCCCGGCTCGAAGATCGCCTGTTCGTCGGGCGTCTCCGCGTCCGCATCGCGCAGGGTGATCGAAAGCGCGCCGAGTTCTTCCAGCGCGTCTTCCACGCTGGGCTGCTGCTCGGCGCGGACGGTGAGGGAGAGTTCGAGGAAGGGCATAAGGCGAGGAGTCAGCGAAGAAGAGTGAGAAGTGAGAGAAGTGCGGGGCGGCGCGGAAGAAAAAGAGGCAGGGCGATCGCACCTGCCTCTTGTGCTTTTCGGTGACCGCCGCAGGGTCAGTGATCCGCGGGCGGATGCCCCTTCTGCTCGGCCATGCGCTTTTCCAGGTAGTGGATGTTCTGGCCACCCTGCTGGAAGCCGACGTCGGCCATGATGCGCTGCTGCAGCGGGATGTTGCACTTGACCCCTTCGATCACCGTCTCGGCCAGCGCCAGGCGCATGCGCGCGATGGCGGTGGCGCGGTCTGGGCCGTGCACGATCAGCTTGCCGATCATCGAGTCGTAGTTCGGCGGGATGCGGTAGCCGTCGTACAGGTGCGTGTCCACGCGCACGCCGGGGCCGCCCGGCGCCTCGAAGCGCTTCACCGTGCCGGGCGAGGGCAGGAAGTTGTCCGGGTCCTCGGCGTTGATGCGGCACTCGATGGCGTGGCCGGTGATCTTGATGTCTTCCTGACGGATCGACAGCTTCTCACCACCGGCGATCAGCAGCTGTTCGCGCACCAGATCCACGCCGGTGATCCACTCGGTCACCGGGTGCTCGACCTGGATGCGGGTGTTCATCTCGATGAAGTAGAAGCGGCCGTTCTCGAACAGGAACTCGAACGTGCCGGCACCGCGGTAGCCGATGCGGATGCAGGCGTCCACGCAGACCTTGCCGATCTCGGCGCGAAGCTCGGGCGTGATGCCCGGCGCCGGGGCTTCCTCCACCACCTTCTGGTGGCGGCGCTGCATCGAGCAGTCGCGCTCGCCCAGGTGGATCGCGTTACCCTGGCCGTCGGCCAGCACCTGGATCTCCACGTGGCGCGGGTTCTCGAGGAATTTCTCCATGTACACCATGTCGTTGCCGAAGGCCGCCTTGGCCTCCTGCTTGGTCATGGTGATGGCGTTGCCCAGATGCGCCTCGGTGCGCACCACGCGCATGCCGCGGCCGCCGCCGCCGCCGGCGGCCTTGATGATCACCGGGTAGCCGATCTCGCGGGCGATCTTGATGTTGGTGTCCACGTCGTCGCCCAGCGGACCGCCGGAGCCGGGCACGCACGGCACGCCGGCGGCCTTCATCGCCTTGATCGCCTCGACCTTGTCGCCCATCAGGCGGATCACGTCGGCGGTCGGGCCGATGAAGATGAAGCCGGACTGCTCCACCTGCTCGGCGAAGTCCGCGCGTTCGGACAGGAAGCCGTAGCCCGGGTGGATCGCCTGGGCGTCGGTGATCTCCGCCGCCGCGATGATGCGCGGGATGTTGAGGTAGCTGTCGGTCGAGGGCGCCGGGCCGATGCAGATCGCCTCGTCGGCCAGGCCCACGTGCTTGAGGTTGCGGTCGGCGGTGGAATGCACCGCCACGGTCTTGATGCCAAGGCTGTGGCAGGCGCGCAGCACGCGCAGCGCGATCTCGCCGCGGTTGGCAATGACGACTTTTTCTAGCATGGGAATGGGTTCCGCCGGATCAGGCAATGACGAACATGGGCTGGTCGAATTCCACCGGCTGGCCGTTCTCGACCAGGATGGCCTTGACCGTGCCGGCCACGTCGGCCTCGATCTGGTTGAACATCTTCATCGCCTCGATGATGCCCAGCGTCTCGCCCGCCTTGACCTGCTGGCCGACCTTCACGAACGCCGCGGCGCCCGGGGTGGAGGAGGCGTAGAAGGTGCCGACCATCGGTGCCTTCACCACGTGGCCCTCCGGCAGCGCATCGGCGGCCGGTGCCTCGGCGGCAGGCGCGGCGACCGGCGCGGCAGCCACCGGAGCCGGCGCCACCGCGACCGGAGCGGGCGCGGCCGCAACGGCGACGCCGCCCTTGGGCACGCGCGACAGGCGAACGACTTCTTCGCCTTCCTTGATCTCCAGCTCGGCGAGGTTGGACTCCTCGAGGAGGTCGATGAGTTTCTTGATCTTGCGCAGGTCCATGGGACAAACCTTCTTGCAGGGTTACCGCCCGTGGGCGGCCGGAAAGGGTGCTGCCGGTATGCGACCGGCTAGCGGATGGGGGCGTCGGGCCGGGCCAGGCGGCGGATCGCCGCGTCCAGCGCGAGCCGGTAGCTGTCGCTGCCGAAGCCGCCGATCACGCCCACGGCGATGTCCGCCAGGTACGAGTGCCGGCGAAACGGCTCGCGGGCGTGCACGTTGGACAGGTGCACTTCAATGAACGGGATCGCCACCGCGGCCAGCGCGTCGCGCAGCGCGATGCTGGTGTGGGTGAACGCGCCGGGGTTGAACACGATCATCGCCGTCTGGTCGTCGCGCGCCTGATGGATGCGCCCGATCAGCTCGTGCTCGGCGTTGGACTGGTACCAGCTCAGCTCGTGGCCGGCGGCCTGCGCCTGCTCGGCCAGCGCGCCGTTGATGTCGGCCAGCGTCTCGCGGCCGTAGATGTCCGGCTCGCGCACACCCAGCAGATTGAGGTTGGGGCCATGCAGGGCCAGGATCTTCGCCATGCGACTGCCTTCGCGGAGGCCGGACGGGTCCGGAAGCGGTGCAGTGTGCTAGCCCTGCCCCAACTTGTCCAGTTCGGCGCAGATCGGCGATGTTTGGCGGAGAAGTCCCCGTTAAACCGTGCGCAGACGTATGTGGCCGCTTGGTCTCAGTCCACCGAGCCGCCGGACAGCCAGCGATCGAGCGTGGCCGCGTCCAGCGGGCCGCGATGGGTGGCGAGCAGTCGGCCATCCGCATCGAGCAGCGCGCTGTAGGGCAGCACCTCGGCGGTATCGCCCAGCTGCAGCGAGGTGCTGGGCGAATCGAGCCGCCCCAGCAGCACCGGGTAGTTCACCGGATGGGTGGCGAGGAACGAGCGCACGCGAGCCGGCTCGTCCATCGCGATACCCAGCACCGTGGCCTGGGGATGGGCGCGGGCGGCCTGATCCAGCGCCGGCATCTCGTCCAGGCACGGCCCGCACCAGCTGGCCCAGAAGTTCAGCAGCACGCGGTGGCCGCGGTAGTCGGCAAGCCGGTGCGCGCGGCCATCCAGATCGCTGAGCGGCACATCCGGCGCCACCGAGCCAGGGCTGGCCACCGTCACGCCCGCCGGTACATGGGCGAGGCGGCTGCGATGCTGCAGCCAGCCGCCGAGCGCGGCGGCCAGCGTGGCCACCAGCAGGATCATCCAGGTCGATCGGTTGAACATCAGCGGCTGGCCTCGGTGAGGGCGCGTTCGACGAGACCGCGCGTGAGCACCGTCGGCAACTGCCTGCCTTCGCCGCCGCCCTTGGGAAACACCACGTACAGCGGTACGCCGGGCGAGTGATACTGCTGCAGGAAGGCGGCGATGGTGGGGTTCACGTCGGTCCAGTCGCCCTTCATGTAGACCGCGCCGGTTTTCGCCAGCAGGGCGCGGAAAGCGTCGGTGTCGAGCACCGCGTGTTCGTTGGCCTTGCAGGTGACGCACCAGTCGGCGGTCATGTCGACGAACACCGGCGTGCCGGCTTGGCGCAGCTCGGCCAGTTTCCGCGGGCTGTAGGCGACGACGCCCTCAGCCGCAGCGTCGGCACGCGTGGGCGCGGGCACCTGGGTCAGGTAATACAGCGGCACCGCCACGAGCACCGCCAGCGCCAGCACCAGCGCGCGGCTCAGCGCGCCGCGGCTGCGGCTGCGCTCGAACCACCACAGCGCCATCGCCAGCACGACCATCGCCACCAGCAGCAGGCCGATCGCGTCGGCGCCGCGCTGGTGCGCCAGCACCCAGGCCAGCCACACCGCGGTGAGATACATCGGGAACGCCAGCACCTGCTTGAGCGTCTCCATCCAGCGCCCCGGCCGCGGCAGTCGCCGTGCCAGCGAGGGTACGAAGCCCACCAGCAGGAACGGCAGAGCGAGGCCGACGCCCAGCATCAGGAACACCGCCAGCGCCGCGGTGATCGGCGCGGCAAACGCATAGGCCAGCGCGCTACCCATGAACGGCGCCGTGCAAGGGCTCGCGACAACCACCGCCAGCACGCCGGTGAAGAAGTCACCGGCCGGGCCGGTGCGGTTGGCCAGCGACGCGCCGGTGTTGCCCAGCGTGGCACCGAACTGCACCACGCCGGACATCGACAAACCCACCGCGAACATCACGCAGGCCAGCACCGCCACCACCAGCGGCTGCTGCAGCTGGGCGCCCCAGCCCAGCGCGTGGCCGGCGGCGCGCAGGCCTACGATCACGCCGCCCACCACCGCGAAGCTCACCAGTACGCCGGCCGTGTAAAGCAGGGCGTGGCGGCGCGCGCGCGCCGGACTCTCGCCGCTTTCCAGCACGCTGACCGCCTTGATCGACAGCACCGGCAGCACGCAGGGCATCAGGTTGAGGATCAGGCCGCCGCCAAACGCCAGCAGCAGGGCCAGTAGCAGACCGGTCTCGGGAGCGGGGGCAGTGTCGTCGCTGACGGCGTCGGCGCTGCCGGTGGCCGCGCCGGCGGGCAGGTCGACCTGCAGCGTGCGGGTCATCACCGGATAGCAGATGCCGCCCTCCTGGCAGCCCTGGAACGCGGCCTGCACGGTGAGCTGGCGGCGCCCGTGCAGATCGCCGGCGATGCCGACGGGCACCTCCACCTGGTCGTAGTACACGGTAACCTGGCCGAAGTGTTCGTCTTCATGTGCCGTGCCGGCGGGCCAGGCCGGCACCAGCTTCAGCGCGGGCGCGCCGGGCACACTCAGCGCGGTCTGGTCGCGGTATAGGTAATAGCCCTTGGCCATCGTCCAGCGCAGCAGCAGGCGATCGGGCGCGGTGGCCAGCGCCTCGACGCGGAACGCCTGCTCCGCCGGCAGCGCCGCGGAGCTCGCGCCCAGGGCGTTGCCGGCGTCGATCGCCCGCAGCGCCGTACCGAAATCCTGGCTCGGCGTGACCGCGCCGCCGGTCGCTGCGGGCAGGGCCAGATCCAGCTTTTCGGTGTGCGGCGGATAGCAGATCTTCGGGTCCACCTCATGGCAGCCCTGGTACTGCACCGAGAGGGTCAGCCGCGCGGTGCCGGCGGCCACGGTGTAGGGAATCTGCGCGTCGATGCCGTGGTGATAGGTCTCCACGTCGCCCAGGTATTCGTCGTGGTGCTTCTCGCCGTCGGGCAGCTGCGCCTCACCCAGCGTGACGCCCTCACCGGCGGTGAACTTCATGCGGCCGCGGTAGAGGTAGTAATCCGGTGCGATGTCCCAGTGCAGCTTGAGCATGCCGGGCTGGCTGGCGTCGGCGCTGAGCTTGTAGGCCTCGGTGACCGGCAGCAGATCCTCGGTGGACTGGGCGTACGCAGAAGCGCCCGCGAGCAGGCCGGCTAGGGCGAGCAGCAGGCGGGCGGCGAGCCGTCCGAAAAGCGAAGAAGGCATCACGACTCCAGGCGTGGGACCCGCGGGGACGGGCAGATCGACATTATGAATGAGGGGTGGGTGCGGGTGCCGCGGCGTGGGCGCGCACCCAGTCCAGGTACGGGGCGTGGCCGTCGGTCACCGGCAGCGCGATGAGTTCGGGCAGCTCGTACGGATGCAGCGCCAGCAGCCGCTCGCGCAGGGCGGGGAGGCGGCCGGCGGTGGTCTTGATCACCAGCAGCACCTCCTCATCGGTGTGCACGGCGCCCTGCCAGCGATAGGTGGAGTGCACGCTGGGAAGCTGGTTGACGCAGGCGGCGAGCGATTCGTGCACCAGCGCCTTGGCGATCGCCTCGGCGGTGGCGGCATCGGGGCAAGTGCTCAGGCAGACCAGGATGTCGTCGGGCATGGCGGCGGAACCGGTGGGAAGCGGGCAGCCTATCAAGTGGGGCCGGCGGATCATCGTGTCTATTCGCTCTTGATAACCGGCGGTTACGGCCCAACCTCGCACGCACCCCCACCGAACGCTTGCACAGGCAAGGTGCGGCGCTAAAATTGGCACTCACCGACCGTGAGTGCTAACAATGCGCCGGTCCGGGACCCTTTTTCGTCAACCATCCATTGAGCTGGAGCCACCCATGAGCAAACTGCGTCCGCTGCACGATCGCGTCATCGTCAAGCGCCTGGAAGAGGAGCGCGTCTCCGCCGGCGGCATCGTGATCCCCGACAGCGCCACCGAGAAGCCGACCCGCGGCAAGGTGATCGCCGCCGGTACCGGCCGCATCCTGGAAGACGGCAACGTCCGCCCGA
Source organism: Dyella thailandensis (assembly GCF_050749815.1). GTDB lineage: Bacteria > Pseudomonadota > Gammaproteobacteria > Xanthomonadales > Rhodanobacteraceae > Dyella_A. Next base: position 3,675,993 of record NZ_CP192735.1, read on the forward strand.
TGTCGCTGAAGGAAGGCGATGTCGTGCTGTTCGGCAAGTACGCCGGCCAGGAAATCAAGATCGACGGCGAAGAGCTGGTCTTCCTGAAGGAAGACGACATCGTCGCGGTGATCGAAGGCTGATCAGCCTCTCCCGCCCAACGCTCGCAATCCACCTAACGAATTCGAAGGACATACACATATGGCAGCCAAAGAAGTCCGCTTCGGCGAAGACGCCCGCTCGCGCATCCTCAAGGGCGTGAACACCCTGGCCAACGCGGTCAAGGTCACCCTGGGCCCCAAGGGCCGCAACGTCGTGCTCGAGAAGAGCTTCGGCGCCCCCACGATCACCAAGGACGGCGTCTCCGTCGCCAAGGAGATCGAGCTCTCGGACAAGTACGAGAACATCGGCGCGCAGATCGTCAAGGAAGCCGCTTCCAAGACCTCCGACGTGGCCGGTGACGGCACCACCACCGCCACCGTGCTGGCGCAGGCGTTCATCCAGGAAGGCCTCAAGGCCGTGGCCGCCGGCATCAACCCGATGGATCTCAAGCGCGGCATCGACAAGGCCGTGCACGCCGCCGTCGGCGAGCTGAAGAAGCTCTCCAAGCCCACCGCTGACGACAAGGCGATCGCCCAGGTCGGCACCATCTCGGCCAACTCCGATTCCAACATCGGCGACATCATCGCCACCGCGATGAAGAAGGTCGGCAAGGAAGGCGTGATCACGGTCGAGGAAGGCTCGGGCCTGGAGAACGAGCTGGACGTGGTCGAGGGCATGCAGTTCGACCGCGGCTACCTGTCGCCGTACTTCATCAACAACCAGCAGAGCCAGCAGGTGGAGATGGACGACCCGTTCATCCTCATCCACGACAAGAAGGTCTCCAACGTGCGCGAGCTGCTGCCCGTGCTCGAGGCCGTGGCCAAGGCCGGCAAGCCGCTGGTGATCGTCGCCGAGGAAGTGGAAGGCGAGGCGCTGGCCACGCTGGTGGTCAACACCATCCGCGGCATCGTCAAGGTCGCCGCCGTGAAGGCGCCGGGCTTCGGTGACCGTCGCAAGGCGATCCTGGAAGACATCGCGATCCTCACCAACGGTCAGGTCATTTCCGAGGAAGTGGGCCTGTCGCTGGAGAAGGCCACGATCAACGATCTGGGCCGCGCCAAGCGCGTGGTGATCACCAAGGAAAACACCACCATCATCGACGGCGCCGGCGAAGCCGAGCGCATCCAGTCGCGCATCGGCCAGATCAAGGCGCAGATCGAGGAGACTTCCTCCGACTACGACCGCGAGAAGCTGCAGGAGCGCGTGGCCAAGCTGGCCGGCGGCGTGGCAGTGATCAAGGTCGGTGCCGCCACCGAAGTCGAGATGAAGGAAAAGAAGGCCCGCGTCGAAGACGCCCTGCACGCCACGCGTGCGGCGGTGGAAGAGGGCGTGGTGCCGGGCGGTGGCGTGGCGCTGATCCGCGCGCTGAAGGCCGTCGAAGGCCTGAAGGGCGACAACCATGAGCAGGACCTGGGCATCGCGATCACCCGTCGCGCGCTCGAGGCGCCGCTGCGTGCGATCGTCGCCAACGCCGGCGAAGAGCCGTCGGTGGTGCTGAACCGCGTCAAGGAAGGCACCGGCAACTTCGGCTACAACGCCGCTACCGGTGAGTTCGGCGACATGGTCGAGATGGGCATCCTGGATCCGACCAAGGTGACCCGTTCGGCCCTGCAGCACGCCTCCTCGGTCGCCGGCCTGGCGATCACCACCGAAGCGATGGTGGTGGAAGTGCCGAAGAAGGACGAAGGCCACGGAGCCGCTGGCGGTATGGGCGGTGGCATGGGCGGCATGGGCGGGATGGACTTCTAAGTCCCGTACCACCGTTAGCGTCCCACGAAAAACCCCGCTTCGGCGGGGTTTTTCTTTGCGGGTGCCCGTGAGATGGCGATGCTATGTGACGGCAGGTCGGCGGCAAGCGCGACTCGCTCACCCACGATGGACGAAGGTGGCGGCACACCGACCACCCGATCCGATCCACGGCGGGCCCGGCCGGCCGCAGTAGGGTCCGGGCGCCGTGCCGCTGTCAGTGCGTGGCGCCGGCGCCCAGGTGCGGATCGGCCTGCGGCTCGTGCTCCGGGGTGTCCGCCTGATGCGCGATGGCGCGGGTATCGGGCGGCAGCAGTGCGTCGAGTTTCCCGTCCAGGCGCAGTTGGGACACGCTGGCCATGTCGCGATCGGTGCGGGCGAGGTCGGCATCCGGTGCCGGCTCAGGGGCGTCCGGTGCGTGGGTCAGCGCAGCCAGTTCCGGGCCCACCAGCCGGGTCAGCGCGAAATAGCTGTCGTCGTGGATGCCGGCGGCCTGCAGCAGCAAGCCAGGCAGCATCCACGACGCCACGGCGGTGCGCTCCGGCTTGGCCGCCTTGCGCGGATCGACCAGCAGCCAGGTGCCTGGTTCGTTCAACATGTCGCCGCCGTCGACGAAACCGGCCGTCTGGAACGTATGGGTGAGCGCGGGCAGGTGGTCGCCGTAGAACAGCAGCAGGGTCGGGCGCTCGCGCTTGGCGAGCACGTCCGCCAGGCGCCCCAGTTCCTGGTCGGCGTGGTGGATGTGGTACAGGTAATTCTGTAGCTCCAGCTTGTCCTTGCCGGTGATGCCTGCAGGCACCGGCATCGCGTCGCGCTCGGCGGCATCGGCAGGCATCGTGTCGTACGGACCGTGCGCCTCGATGCTGATCGCGAACAGGAACTGCGGCGGGCCGCTGTCCTTGAGCTGGGTGAGGATCTCATCCGTCATGCCGCGATCGGCCATGTACTGGCCGTCGTTGGCGGTGCCGGCGGGAAACGCCGACTGCGAGACGAATCGGTCGAAGCCGATCGCCTTGAATGCGCTGGTGCGGTTCCAGAACGAAGGATCGTTGCCGTGGATCGCCACCGTCTCGTAGCCGTTCGAACGCAGCGTGCGTACGAGGCCGGGCACCACCTTCGCGTTGAGCTGCAGGTAGGGAAACTGCAGGTCCTGGAAGTAGCGCAGCGACAAGCCGGTGAGCACCTCGAACTCGGTGCGGATGGTGCCGCCACCGAAGGTGGGCACATGCAACGCGCCGCTGACGCCGTGCCGGGCGAGCCGGTCCAGGTTCGGGGTGATCTGCGCGTGCTGATAGCCGTTGAGGATGCTCGGGTCGAAGAACGATTCGCTCTGCACCACCACGATGTCCGGCAGACCGTCACTGGCCACGGCGCCGGTTGCCATCTGCTGGCGCAAGGTGTCATCAGCGCGGCTCAGCAGCTCGCGCGCGGCAGCCTGGTCCGGCTTGCGCGCGCCGTGTCCATATTGCAGGCGGTACATCAGCAGCGAGCTGAGCAGGCCGGAGTGGGTGGCGGTGGACGTGGCCGACCACGGCTCCAGCCACAGCGTGCGGCCGTTGTAGAGCCGCGCCCACGGCATCGTTCCGGCGAGCAGCGTCACCAGCGCGATCAGCAGGGCGGTACCGGCCAGCAGTCGAGGTGCACGCGGACGTTCCGGCAGCAGGCGCGGCTCGCGGCGCCACAGGGCGACGATCAGGACGATCACCACCAGCATCGCCAGATAGGGCCACGGGCTGTGCGGCAGGTACGCTCCCAGCAGATGCGTACCGCCCTTGTTGAGCTGGCCGACCATCTGGAAATCGGCCGGAATCAGCGGAGTGCCGAGGTTGGCCACCTTGAGGTGGTTGACGGCGTACACCGTGCCTTCGGCAGCGAAGGCCAGCCCGAACGAGAGCATCGCGCGGCGCGTGAACGCCAGCAGCGCGCCGGCCAGCAGCAGCCCGGGCAGGGCATTGGCGAGCACGTAGACCGGCTGGTCGAACAGGCGCTGCGGCGCCACGCCGACGCCGCCATCGACCAGCCCGGTGAGCAGCGCGAAGGCCAGCGCCATCAAGGCGAGCACCAGCGCGCCCTGCCAGGGGCGGCGCAGCGAGCTGGAGGCGTTGAAGACAGCGACCATGGCGTCGAAAGGGTTGTCACGGAACAGACGCGCGAGAGTAATTGCGCGGACATGAACCCCGCATGGGGCGCCAGTCACGCATGCGTGAGGTCGCGGGCCGGCCACCGCTCCAGCTCGCCTGCGGCACAATGCCCGGATGACGACGCCCGAATCGCCCGCCTTGCGGGCCTTGATCGACGACCGCTACGCCCAGCTCACCGCCGCCTGCCGTGCCGCCGGGGTCGCCGTGCAGGACGACGCGGGCGTGGCCGAGCGCATCCGCCGCACGCTGCTGGCCAGCGATTTCGCGTTCGAGGTGTGGCGCAGCCAGCCGCAGTTGCTGGGGCCGGGCGGGCTGGAGCGGCTGCGTTCGCCGGCCGATGCCGCTTCGCGCGGTGAAGCCCTGCGGCTGCCGGAGGACGAGATCGAGACGCTCGCCCTGCTGCGCCGGTTCCGCCGTGCCGAGGCGCTGCGGCTGGTATTCCGCGACGTCAATGGGCTGGACGACCTGCCGGCCACGCTGTCGGACACCAGCGTGCTGTACGAGGTGCTGCTGGAACAGTCGCTGGCCTGGTGCGAGCGGCAGCTCGCGGTCCGCTACGGCCACGCGCGCGATGCTGACGGCAACGCCCAGCGGCTGGTGGTGGTCGGCTTCGGCAAGCTCGGCGGCAGCGAGCTGAATTTCTCCTCCGACATCGACCTGGTGCTGGCCTACCCGCAGTCCGGCCAGAGCGACGGCGCGCGCAGCCTGGACAACAGTGAATACTTCGTGCGGCTGGTGCGCCAGCTGGTGCGGCTGCTGAACGAGCCGACGGTGGACGGCATCTGCGCGCGGGTCGATCTGCGCCTGCGTCCGTTCGGTACCGCCGGCCGCCTGGCGCTGCCGTTCGCCGCGATGGAGCAGTACTACCAGAGCGAGGGCCGCGACTGGGAGCGCTACGCCTGGATCAAGGCCCGCCCTGTGGCCGGCGACCGCGTGGCCGGCAAGCAGCTGCAGGAGCTGCTGCGCCCGTTCGTCTACCGCAAGTACCTCGATTACACCGCCTTCGCCGGCCTGCGCGAGATGAAGGCGCTGATCGACGCCGAAGTGGCCCGCAAGGACCTGGCCGACAACCTGAAGCTCGGCCCCGGCGGCATCCGCGAGATCGAGTTCATTGTGCAGTTGACCCAGCTGATCCGCGGCGGCCGCGAGCCGTCGCTGCGCGTGCGCGGCCTGCTGCCGGCGCTGACCGCCTGCGAGGCGCGCGGACACATTCCCGCAGCCCGCGCCCGCGCGTTGCGCGAGGCCTACGCCTGCCTGCGCCAGGTGGAAAATCGCGTGCAGATGCTGCGCGATGCGCAGACGCACGACGTTCCGGAGGACGAGCTCAGCCGCGAGCGCATCGCGCGCGGGCTGGGGCATCCGGACTGGTCGGTGCTGGCGGCCGAGCTGGCGCGTCACCGGGCGGTGGTCAGCGAGGAATTTGCCGCTGTGCTCATGCCGCAAGGCGGTCGCGCGGCCAGCGTGCCGGTGGCCGACACCGCGCTGTGGCAATCGGCCTGTGCCGGCACGCTGGAGGCGTCGGAGCTGGAAGCCTCCGGCTTTGTGCCCGGCGACGCGGTGGCCGACGCGCTGCTCAAGCTGCCGCAGGCGGCCAACGTGCGCGCCATGTCGCCGGGCTCGCGCGAACGGCTGGATCGGGTGATGCCACAGCTGTTGATTGCCGCACGCCAGACCGCCGCGCCGGTCGCCTGTCTGCTGCGGCTGTGCCAGCTGGTGCAGGCGGTGGCGCGGCGCTCCTCCTATCTTGCGTTGCTGGAGGAGCAGCCGGCCGCGCGCCGCCGCCTTGCGCGACTGTTTGCCGACCGCGCCTTCCTGGCCGAGCGTGTGATCACCCAGCCGCTGCTGCTGGATGATGTGCTCGACCCGCGCATCGATCAGCTGCCGCTCAAGCGCGCCGACATCAGCGCGGAGATCACCCGCGTGCTGGGCACGCTGGACGAGCGCGAGGCGGAGGCGGAGCTCGAACGCATCAACGAGTTCAAGGCCAGCGTGGCGTTCCGACTGGGGCTGGCGTTCAACGACGGTCGCGCCGATGCAGTGTCCACGGCGCGGCGTCTGGCCGCGCTAGCCGAGTCGGTGGTGGTGGCGGTTACCGCGCTGGCCGAGCGCGAGCTGGCCGTGCAGCACGGCCGCCTGCCGGGCGAGGGGTCCGGTTTCGCGGTGCTGGGTTACGGCAGCCTGGGCGGCGAGGAGCTGGGCTTCGCCTCGGATCTGGATCTGGTGTTCGTCTACGACAGCCGCCGCGCCGCCGCGATGAGCGATGGCGCGCGTCCCTTGGAAGGCTCGCGCTGGTACCAGCGCCTGGCGCAGCGGGTGATGAACTGGCTCACCGTGCTCACCCGGGCCGGTCGCCTGTACGAGGTGGATACGCGGCTGCGTCCGGACGGCTCCAAGGGTCTGCTGGTATCGAGCTTCGATGCGTTCGCTGCGTACCAGCGCGGACGCGCCTGGACCTGGGAACACCAGGCGCTGCTGCGCGCACGCGCGGTGGCCGGCGATCCGGCGCTGCATGCGGAGCTGGCCGCGCTGCGGCGCGAGATCCTCGGCGCGTCGCGCGACCGCGCCGCGGTGCTGGCCGAGGTGTCCAGCATGCGCAAGCGCTGGCGTGCCGAGCGCGACCGCTCCGACGACAGCCGCTTCGATCTCAAGCAGGGGCAGGGCGGTCTGCTCGATATCGAATTTGCCCTGCAGGGGCTGGTGCTGGCCTCGGCCGCGGCGCATCCGGCGCTGCTCGACGTCACCGGCAACGCCGGCCTGATCGACGCCTGCCGCGCGGCCGGCCTGCTCGACGCGGCACAGGCCGGAACGTTCGCCCGCGTGCACGCCGACCTGTTGCAGCGCGCGCTCACCTGCACGCTGGACCTGCGTTCGCGCATCGACGCGCGGGACACCACGCTGGCCGCGCTGGCCGACGCGGTGCGGGCGGTGACCGACGCGCTGGGCTTCGACTTCTACGGCTGAATGTCGGTCGCGATCCCCATGCGTTGCCGCACCTGGGCCGCCAGCATGACCGTCTCGCGCAGAGGCGGCGGCGCAGCTGCCATGATGTCGTCGCCGCGCAGATAACCCGCTTCGCGCAGGGCGTCATGGAAGCGCGCGATGCGCGGCGGCAGAGGCGTGGTGAGCACGGTTTCGACCGGGCAGCCCACGCCGCACGCTTCGCTGAGCATGTTGACCGAGTCGGGTGTGACCACCAGCCGGTCGGCCCAGCCCAGCACGCCGGGGTAGGGGTTGGTGCCGTCGGTGGCATCACGCCAGAACACACCGGGGATACCGTCCAGCTGTCCGCGCAGCAGTTCGCTGAGCGCCGCGGGGGTGCGCCGCGACGCCACCACCATCAGGCTGCCGCCATCGCGTTGATGCAGCGTTCGCAGCCGCTGCTCCAGCGCTTCGGCGTAGCGCGCATCCAGCGCGATGCCCTTGCGTGGACCGCCCAGCAGCACGCCGGTGCGTGGCCGCGGCAAGCTCTCCAGCCAGGCGAAGGCCTGGCGCGCATCGGCCAGCCAGGCCTCGTCGATCGGGTGTAGCGAACCCAGCGGTGTGAGCACGTTGGCGCCGTGCAGGCCGTCGTGACGCGGAGCGACGACGGTGTCCCAGTGCGCCAGGTCGATGCGTGGATCGAGGATCTGCACCGTGTGGCAGGCGCCGCCGGACAGCGGCCGCAGCAGGCGGGTGAACAACGCCGCGGCGCGCCCGCAGCCGACTGCCACGCGCGGCCACGGCGGCGCGAACAACTCACGTTGTGCCGGCGGCAGCGCGAGCCGGCCGCCGGCCAGCAGGCGTGGGGCGAGCCAAGACCACGGGGCCCGCGGCTCCAGCACCAGGTGTCGTACCGGCAGGCCCAGCGCGCCGGCGAGCGCCAGCGCCTGGCGCTGGTTGCCTGCGGCCTCGTCGGTGATCGCCCAGCACTCGCCGGCCGCTCTCAGCATGGAGGCGTGATCGCGATTGTTTCTCGAATCTGCACAGTTCGTTCCACCAGGCGGGGTCCTGCCGCTGCAGTGACGCACGTACACTGACCGCTTTCTGCGCCAGCATCGGCGCGTCACGCCGAACCGAAGGATACCCATGAGCGAGATGCTTTCCGATACCGCCCTCGACCAGCTGTTCCGCAGCGCCCGCACGTTCAATGCCTGGCTGCCGCGGGAGGTGAGCGACGCCCAGCTGCATCAGCTGTACGAGCTGGTGAAGTTCGGCCCGACCAGCGCCAACAGCTCGCCGATGCGGCTGGTGTTCGTGAAGTCGCCCGAGGCCAAGGCGAAGCTGGCGCCGCTGATGTCCGACGGCAACCGCGCCAAGACCATGGCCGCCCCGGTGACGGCGATCATCGGTAACGACCATGCGTTCCACGACAAGCTGCCGCAGCTGTTTCCGCACGCCGACGCGAAGAGCTGGTTCGAAGGCAACCAGCCGCTGATCGACACCACCGCGTTCCGCAATGCGACCCTGCAGGGTGCCTACGTGATCCTGGCGGCGCGCGCGCTGGGGCTCGATTGCGGCCCGATGTCCGGCTTCGACAACGCCGGCGTGGACGCCACGTTCTTTGCCGGCACGGCGGTCAAGTCCAACTTCCTGATCAACATCGGTTACGGCGACGCCAGCCGCGACCTGTTCCCGCGCAGCCCGCGGCTGTCGTTCGACGAAGCCTGCACGATCGCCTGATCCGCTCTTCCACTCCCCGGCGCCGGGCGCCGGTTCAACCCATCAAGGAGTTATCCATGCGCGCCATGAACGTTCTCGCCCTCGCCGCCCTGCTCGGCGCCAGTTTCGCCGCACAGGCGGCGCCGGTGACCTATAAGCTCGATCCGTCGCACACGATGGTGCTGTTCAGCTGGAATCACTTCGGCTTCTCCAACCCCACCGCCAACCTCGGCATCGGCGAAGGCACGGTGGTGTACGACGAGGCCAAGCCGGCCAATTCCAGCGTCCAGGTCACCCTGCCGCTGGCCAACCTCGACACCCACGTCAGCGCGCTGGACGAGCACCTGAAGAAGCCCGACTTCTTCGATGCTGCCAAGTATCCGGTGGTCACCTTCAAGAGCACCCGCGTCGAGCCGCTGGGCGGCAACAAGTTCAAGGTCACCGGCGATCTCACCGTGCATGGCGTGACCAAGCCGGTGGTGCTCGACGCCACGCTCAACAAGGCCGGCATGCAGCCGATGCTGAAGGTGCCGGCGATCGGCTTCGACGCCACCGCGACGATCAGGCGCTCGGACTTCGGCATGGGCGCCTATGTGCCGAACGTGAGCGACGAAGTGCAGATCCGCATCACCACCGAGGCGGAGGCCGGCAAGGGCAAGTAAGCCCTCCCGGAACCCTGTTCCTGCAGCGGCCGCTCCGGCGACGGGGCGGCCGCTTTCTTTTGTCCGTCGGACGCGGGTGTCGGGCATCCCGGCGGGGCTTCAGCGGCCCGGCGGGCTGCTACCATTGGCGGCTCGACTTTCTGTCCGGAGCCTCCCATGTCGCGCCCCTCTTCCGCGGTGACGCCGATCCCGGCGAATGCCCAAAATCGGTACGAAGTGACGCAGAGCGACCTGCCGCTGTCCTGTCCGATGCCGGGTATGGCGCTGTGGAACTCCCATCCGAAGGTGTATCTGCCCATCGTCGATGACGGCGGCGAGTCCACCTGTCCCTACTGCGGCGCGCATTACGTCCTGCGCGACTGAACCGCAGCGGCGAATGCTGGCGCCGGCCCCCGGTTTCGGCACGATCGCTGCTTGCCTCCAGGGATGAAGGCCTTCATGCCAGAGACCATGTCCGCTGCCGTCACCCGCGCCGTCCGGTCGCTGACCGTCGTTCAGCTGATTCCGGCGATGCATTCGGGCGGCGCCGAGCGATCGGCGCTGGAGATCGGTCGTGCCCTGGTGGCGGCCGGCCACCGATCGGTGGTGATCTCCGCCGGCGGCCGCCTGGCCGAGCGCCTGCAGGCCGAGGGCAGCGAGCACGTCACGTTGGACATCGGCCGCAAGGCGATCGGTACGCTCGGCCGCATCGGCGCGCTGCGCCGGGCGCTGAAGGCGATCGACCCGGACATCGTGCACGCGCGCTCGCGCATGCCGGCGTGGATGGGCCGCTGGGCTATCCGCGGGCTCACGCGCAAGCCGCATTTCGTCACCACCGTGCATGGGCTCAATTCGCCCGGCCGCTACAGCGCCGTGATGCTGCGCGGCGAGCGGGTGATCGCGGTATCGCAGACGGTGCGCGCGTATGTGCTCAGCCACTATCGCTGGCTGGAGCCTTCGCGGGTGCGGGTGATCCCGCGGGGCATCGATCCGGAGGCGTTTCCCTACGGCCACCGCCCCGACGACGCCTGGCAGAAAGCGTTCTTCGCCCAGTTTCCGCAACTGGTCGGAGCGCCGCTGCTCACGCTGCCGGCGCGCGGCACGCGATTGAAGGGGCACCATGACGCCATCGAACTGGTCGCTGATCTGCGCGATCGCGGCGTCGGCACGCGCCTGCTGCTGCTGGGCGTGCTCGAGCCCGGTCGCGAAGCCTATGCCCAGGAGCTGCGCGAGCTGATCCGCCAGCGCGGCTTGGAATCGCAGGTGGTGCTGGCGCCAGCCCGCGACGACGTGCGCGACATCTACGCGGTGTCCGCGCTGATCCTGCAGCTGTCGAACAAGCCCGAAGCGTTCGGCCGTACCGTGGTCGAGGCGCTGTCGCTGTGCCGCCCGGTGCTCGGTTACGCCCATGGTGGCGTGGGCGAGTTGCTGGCCGAGCTGTATCCGGCCGGCCGCGTGCCGCTGGGCGATCGCGAAAAGCTGGTGGAGCGTGCCGCCGAGCTGCTGCGCGTGGCGCCGCCGATTCCGATGCTGCAGAGCTACCGCCTGGCGGACATGCAGCAGGCCACGCTGGCGCTGTACGACGAGCTGGTGGCGCAGCCGGTCGACTGATTGACCCGGCGCGCCCTGGCCAGCCACGGGCCAGCGGCTCGCCTACAATGCCGGTCACCTTCGCGCTGGCCCGTGCATGTCCTCCTTTTCCGCCTCCCTCCGCGCTACCCTGCGGTCGCCCTTGTTGCCGTACTGGCTGGTGATTGCGCTGCTGCCGTTCGGTCGCAGCGCCGAGCTGGGCACCGCGCTGTGCCTGTTCGGCACGGTGATGCTGTTCCTGCGCTTTCCACACGCGTTGCAGCAGCACGAGGGCGCGCGGTGCCTGCTGCTGATCCTGGCTGGCTACGTCGGCGCGGCGCTGATCTCCGCGGTCGATGCGGTGGCGCCCAGCAAGAGCTGGAGTACGGTGGCCGGGCTGCTGCGCTTCGCGCCGCTGGGCCTGTATGCCTGCTTCGCGCTGCGTCGGGTGGCGCGCGTGCGGATGATGTATCTGGCGGTGGCGGCGGTGATCGCGCTGTGGGCGCTGGATGCCTGGGTGCAGGCGCTCACCGGCTGGAGCCTGGGCGGCCACGCCGAGGCCGAGCGCATCTCCGGCATCTTCGGTGCCGACAACCTCAAGCTCGGACCGTCGTTGGCGGTGCTGTCGCCGTTCGCGCTGTGGGCGGCGCGCGAGCGCTGGGGCGCGCGGGCGATGCGGCTGGTCGCATTGCTGCTGCTCGGTCCCGTGCTGCTTGCCGGGGCGCGCGCGGCGTGGCTCTGCTACGGCCTCGTGGTGCTGGCGTTTGCCTGGCGCGAGGCGGGCTCATTCCGCCGCTTCGCGCTGTTCGGCGTGGGGGCCGCGGCCGTGGTGGCGCTGGCCGGCGCGATCGCGTGGCAGACCTCGCCGCGCTTCCATGCGCGCATGGAGCGCACCGTCGCCGCGTTCGGCGGCAGCGAGCAGGGCGTGAACGTGGCGCTCAGCGGCCGGCTCGACATCTGGCACGCCAGCCTGCGCATGGCTGCGGCGCATCCCATCAACGGCGTGGGTGTGCGCGGCTTCCGTTATGCGTATCCGCAGTACGCGCCGGCCAACGACCATTTCGTGGTGGGCGAATCCTGCGGCGTGGGCGAGGGCGCCTGCCACGCGCACCAGATCGTGCTGGAGGTGCTGACCGAGACCGGCGCGGTCGGGCTGGCGATGTGGCTGGCGTCGCTGGTGGTGGCGTTGCGTTACTGGCGCCGCGTCGGTGAGGCCGCGCGGGCGCGGGCGTTCCCGGTGACGGTGGCGCTGGGCGTGATGCTGTTTCCGCTCAACACCCACCTGGCGTTCTATTCGGCGTGGTGGGGCCTGCTGTTCGCCTGGCTGCTCGGCCTGTGGTGCGCAGCCCTGGGCGCGCTGCCCGATGAGGAGGACGCGTGAAGCGGGAGCCGTTGTCGGTCGTCATCACCGCATTCAACAGTGCCGTCACGCTTGACCGGTGCCTTAGATCCGTAGCCTGGGCCGACGAGATCGTTCTGCTCGATTCGGGCTCGACCGACGCCACGCTCGCCATCGCCCGTGAGCATGGTGCACGCGTGCACAGCCAGCCGTTCGCCGGCTACAGCGCGCAGAAGCAGGCGGTGATCGACCTGGCCAGCCATGACTGGGTCCTGCTGCTGGATTCGGACGAGTCGGTGCCCGCCGATGCCGAGCCGGCGATTCGCGCCACGCTTGCGTCCCCCTCCCATGCCGGCTACCAGCTGTGGCGGCGCGAGTGGGTGTTCTGGCGCTGGCAGGCGGAAGGTACGCGGCGGAACCACTACGTACGCCTGTTCGATCGCCGGTGCGCGCGCATGAGCGGCCATAGCGTGCACGAGTCGGTGCAGGTCGACGGGCTAGTCGGCGTCCTGGACGTGACGCTCGACCACTACGGGGAGCCGGACATCGCCGGGCGCGCTCGTAAGGCCAACCACTACTCCACGATGCAGGTGACGGATCTGGCTGGACGCGGCGTGCGCGGACTGGGCTGGCGCATGGTGCTCTATCCCACCGTCGCGTTCCTGCGCTATTACCTGGTGCGTGGACACTGGCGTGCGGGCTGGGCTGGTTTCATTGCCGCGCGCATCCACGCGTTCTACGCCTTCCTGAAGTACGCCAAGCTGCACGAGGCGCGGGAGCAAGCGCGCCGTCGGCGCTAGCGCGAATACACCGGCGGCATGCCGTCTGGGCGGGTCTTGAAGCGCTTGTGCACCCACAGGTACTGCTCGGGCGCTTCGCGCGCCATCTGCTCGATGCAGGCATTCACGCGGGCGGTGTCCTCGAGCACATCGTCGCTGGGCACGTTTTCTAGCGGCGCGCCGAGGCGCAGCGCGTAGCCGGTGTTGTCCGGCAGGCGGCGGTGGAAGAACGGGATCACCACCGCGTTGCCCATGCGCGCCAAGTGGTGGGTGGCGGTGATGGTGGCGGCCGGCACGCCGAAGAACGGCACGAACACGCTGTCCTTGCTGCGCATGTCCTGGTCAGGCGCGTACCAGAGCGTGCCGCCACCGCGCAGGTACTTCACCGTACCGCGGATGTCGTCCTTCTCGAACATCGCGTCGGCGTAATGCAGCCGGGCGCGCAGCACCGCCCACTCGAACACCGCCGAGTCCATGCGCCGGTACATGCCTGCGATACGGATGCGTTGCGAGACCAGTCGCGCGCACAGCTCCAGGTGCGAGAAGTGGCCGCCCACCAGCAGCACACCCTTGCCTGCCGCGCGGGCGCGCTCGAGATGTTCCAGCCCTTCCACCGTCAGCGGCAGGCGGGCGATCGACTCGTCGCGGCCCATCCAGCCCAGCGCGAACTCCACCAGCATCAGGCCGATGTCGCGCAGGTGCGCGTCCACCAGTGCAGCCTGCTGCGCTCGATTCAGTTCGGGAAAGCACAGCGCGATGTTCGCCTCGGCCACCGGGCGTCGCGCCGAATCGACACGCATGGCCAGAGCGCCGAGCCAGCGGCCCAGGCGCATCAGCATCGGATAGGGCAGACGCGCGATCAGCCAGATCGCACCCAGCCCGATCCATGCGGGCCAATGGCGCGGAGTGAGCAGGGAGCGGTCGAAGGAGGGGCGTGGCATGCCGGGCATCGCGCCATTGTAGCGAGAGGGGCCGCCAAGGCCGTACGGCATGGGCCGTTTATACTGGCCGCCCTCATCAGGGGTCCGCCCGTTGCGCCTTCTCTACACCTTGCTGATGTACCTGGCGACGCCGGTGATCGTGCTGCGTCTGCTGACCCGTGGCATGCGTCACGGCAGCTATCACCAGCGCTGGCCCGAGCGCTTCGGGGTGTTCCCGGCGCCGGGTCTCAGCGGTTCGCTGTGGGTGCATGCGGTGTCGGTCGGCGAGGTGAACGCGGCCGTGCCGTTGATCAAGGCTCTCAAGCAGGCTTATCCGCAGGCGCCGTTGGTGGTGACCACGGTGACGCCCACCGGCTCCGAGCGCGTGCGCCAGCTGTTCGGCGACAGCGTGTTCCATGTCTACCTGCCGTACGACCTGCCCTTCGCGGTGCGCCGCTTTCTGCAGCGCGTGCGTCCGCGGCTGGCGATCATCGTGGAGACGGAGATCTGGCCCAACCTGTATTTCGCCTGTCATCGCCGCGGCATTCCGTTGATGATCGTCAACGCGCGGCTGTCGGAGCGTTCGCTGCGTGGATATCGTCCCGCCCGCGGCCTGGTGCGGGCGGCGCTGCGCTGCGTGAGTCTGGTTTCGGCGCAGTCGCGTACGGACGCCGCGCGCTATCGCATGCTCGGCGCGCCGACCGAGCGCATCGTGGTCAGCGGCAATCTCAAGTTCGACATGCCGGTGCCCGACCACGCCCGCAGCAAGGGCGAAGCGCTGCGTGCCCAGTGGGGGCCACTGCGACCGGTGTGGATGGCGGCGAGCACCCACGAGGGCGAGGAACTGGCCGTGCTAGAAGCCCACCTGGAGGTGCTGCAGCGCCTGCCCGATGCCCTGCTGCTGCTGGCGCCGCGGCATCCCGATCGCTTTCGGATGGTCGAGCACCTGGTGCGCAACCTCGGCTTTTCGGTGGGCACCCGCAGTGGCGATGGCATCGCCGCGCCGGGGCATCAGGTGTTCGTGATCGATGCGATGGGCGAGCTGATGCCCTTCTTCGCTGCGTCCGATCTGGCCTTCGTCGGTGGCAGTCTGGTGCCGATCGGCGGGCATAACGTGCTGGAGCCGGCGGCACTCTCGCGGCCGGTGCTGGTGGGGCCGCACACCTTCAATTTCGACGACATCACGCAGACCATGGTCAGCCAAGGTGGCGCGATGCGGGTGGCCAATGGGGAGCTTCTGGGGGCAGCGGTGCTGCACCTGCTGCGCGACCGCGCAGCGCTGGGCCAGATGGGCGAGCGTGCCCACGCGGTGTTCGACAGCGAGCAGGGAGCGGTCGGCCGGGTGATGACCCTGATCGACCACGCGCTGGGCGAGTAGTCACAAAAAAAGCCGGACCTCGCGGCCCGGCTTTCTTCTTGTCGACGACCTGACGCGCCGGTCACTCGAGCAGGGAGTTGATCGCCTCGACGTCCTTCAGGTCGGCCGTGCCGGTGGCCTGCTTCAGCAGCAGCTTGTCCAGGATGAACTGGTGCCGTGCCTGCGAGTACTGGCTCTCCGACGAAGTCAGCGTCTGAATTGCGGTCAGCACGTCGAGGATGGTCTTGGTGCCCACGCCAAAACCCGCGCGGGTGGCATCGAGCGCCTTCTGACCAGCCTCCACCGCAGACTTCGCAGCTTCGACCTGGCTGATGCCGGCGATCACCGAGCGGTAGTAGTTGAGCGTGTCGCGGGTGACCTGGCGACGCTGGGCCTCGAGCGTGTCCTGCGCCGCGTCGCGCTGGTAGATCGACTGGCGCACGCGCGACTGCGTGGCGCCGCCTTCGAAGATCGGCACCGACAGCGTCAGGCCGATCGTGGTGGAACTCGGCTGACGGAAGTGCAGGTTCGAGTTCTGGTACCAAGTGGCGCTCTTGCCGTAGCTCACGTTGGCGTTGATCGTCGGCAGATGGCCGGCGCGCGCCGCCGAAATGCTGTGCTCGGCCGCGTCGACGCTGAACTTCTCCGAGAGGATGTTCGGATTGTTCTGCAGCGCCTGGTCCACCCACGCCTTCTGGTCGTTCGGCACCGGCGGGCTCATCGGCAGGTCGTCGCGCAGCTTCTTCAGGTCGCCGGTCGGTTTGCCGGTGATCTGGGCCAGTGCCTCGCGGGCATCGTCCAGCGTGTTGCGCGCGGCGATCGTCTGCGCCTTGGCCGACTCGTAGAACGACTTGGCCTGGTAGACGTCGGTGATCGCCGACAGACCTACCTTGAAGCGCTGGTCCGACTGCTCGTACTGCTGCTTGTAGGCTTCCTCGTTGGCCTTGGCGAAGGCGAGGTTGTCCTGGCTGGTGAGCACGTTGAAATAGGCCGTGGAGACGCGCACGAACAGGTCCTGCAGCGCCGCCTGATACAGCGCGTCCTGCGCGCTAGCCTGCGAGTGGGCAGCTTTCAGGTTGGCGATCTTGCTCAGGTCGAGCACGGTCTGGCTGAGGTTGCCGGAGATGTCGCGGGTGCGCGAATGGCCCGGATCGGCGGTGGTCTGCACCACCTGCCCGGTGTTGGGATCACGGGTGACGCTGCTGCCGCTGCTGGTGGTCTGGCTCAGCGACAGGCCGGCCGACACCTGGGGGAGCAGCAGCGCGCGCACCTGGTTCACGTTTTCCCCGATCGACAGACGCTGGGCGTCGGCCTGCGAGAGCACCGGATCGTTGGCGCGCGCTTCTCGATATGCATCCAGCAAATCCTCGCCATGGCTGGGCAGGGAGATTGCCGACAGGGCCAGGGCCAGGGACAGAAGCTTCAAACGCATGGGGTGCCTCGTGGGGTGACTTAAGGGATGTTCAAAACACGAACTGGCGCGTCGGCTCGGCATGCACCAGATAGGGGAGGTCGGTTTCCAGCAGCACTTCATCGCGGTAGCGGCCGGCGCCTTCCTGGGTAAGCAGCGCCACTTGCTGCGCAGGCGACGCGCCTCGGATCACCAGCAGACGGCCGCCGGGCTTGAGCCAGCCCAGCATGCGTTCGGGCAAGTGCGCGACGGCACCGGTCAGCACCACTGCGTCGAACTGGCCTTGCGGCTGCCAGGTGAGCACGGCATCGCCGGTGGCCAGTTCAACGTTGTCGACTGCCGCGGCCACCAATCGGGTAGCAGCTGCGGCGGTGAAGTCGGCGTGGATGTCCACGCTCACCACTTCGCCAGCCAGCCCGGCGAGGCACGCGGTGAGGAAGCCCGAGCCAGTGCCGATCTCCAGCACGCGTTCGGTGGACGCCAGCTCCAGGGCCTGCAGCACGCGGCCCTCGAGCACGGGCTTCATCATCACTTCCCCATGACCCAGCGGCAGGCAGACATCCGCAAATGCCAGCTGACGATGCTCGGGTGCAACGAAATCCTCGCGACGCACGCGTCCGAGCACCTCGAGCACGCGCGCATCAAGCACCTCCCAAGGGCGAACCTGGTTTTCCACCATGTTTTGCCGCGCCTGCTCGAAGTTCATCGCCATGTTCAGCCACGTCCCGTACGGATCGAAAAAGGTCAAAAAGGATAAGCGCTTAGGCCACTTCCGACAATCGCTAGCCTGCCGGCTGGTGGCGCCGGGTCCGAAGTGCCGGAAGTCACCGCGCGCGGTTGACGGAAGTCATGCCCAGCGCGCTGTCCGCGGACAATACTGCGCTTTCGCGAGCCGATTCGTCCCAGCTGCAACGCATGCCGGGCATGCCGATACACTGTCAGGTGCGCCCAATCGGCGGGCCGTGCCTGTACCGCAGATTTTCCGCGCCTTGGAAATAATTAAACCGGCCCGTATAATAAAGGTGATGTGGTTTTCTGTGAAGGTGTTCCGATGAGTTCCGTCTCGCCCATGAAGTGCCAAGGCCCGGGCCGTCCAAAGGATATGGAGAAGCGTGCCGCCATCCTCGAGGCCGCCAAGGGTCTGTTCGTGCGCAATGCGTTCGCGGGCACCAGCATGGACGCGGTCGCGGCCGAAGCCGGGGTGTCGAAGCTCACGGTCTACAGTCACTTCGGAGACAAGGACAACCTCTTTCGCGAAGTGGTGCGCGCGCGCCTGCAGGATCTCCTGCCGGAGAACACCTATGACCTGGACCCGGATGCCGAGATCGGCCAGACCTTGCTCAACGTCGCGCTGGCCCACGCCCGGCTCGATTGCGACAAGGAAACGGTCGGTACCTTCCGCGCCATTCTCAGCGACTGCCGGCAAGGCAATCCCCGTTACGGTCGGCTGTTGTGGGAAGAGGGTTCGGTGCGCACGCACGGACTGATGGAACGCCTGCTCAGCCGGGCGGTTGACGCCGGCATGCTCGATATCGACGACGTGCCCCGCGCCGCCGTCCAGTTCCTCGCCTTGATCAAGGGCGACCTGATGATGCGCCGCATGTTCGGCTGCGACGATTGCCCGCATGCGTATGCCGCCGAGATCGAAGCCACCGCTCGCGCCGGTGTGGCGACCTTCCTGCGGGCCTACGTTCCGCGCTGAGCGCAGACTCCAGCGGCGGAAGACTGCCCGCCCGCGCCTTGGCGCAGCTTGCGAATTCCTTGCAAGCCATTCACTCGCACTTCGCGTGCGCTCCATACGATGAGTGAAATCAGCTGTCGCCCACGCGACAGCCCGGTTCAATCCTCACAAGGAGCCGCAGCATGGCGAGCAAGCCTTTCATCACGGATATCCAGACGATTCGCCAGCGGGCGCGCGAACATATCGATCGCGGCGCGATCACAGACGGCTACAGCGCGGACCGTGAGACCGTCATCAAGCTGCTCAACGAAGCGCTCGCCACCGAAATCGTCTGCGTGCTGCGCTACAAGCGGCACTACTACATGGCGTCGGGCATCCACGCCAAGAGCGTGGCGGCCGAGTTTCTCGAGCACGCCAACGAAGAACAGGGCCACGCCGACCGCATCGCCGAGCGGATCACCCAGCTCGACGGGGCGCCCGATTTCAATCCCGCCGGTCTGCTCACGCGCGCCCACGCCGACTACGTGGAAGGCGACGATCTGGTCGACATGATCAAGGAAAACCTGGTGGCCGAGCGCATCGCGATCGACAGCTACCGGGACATCGTGCGCTACCTCGGCAACGACGACCCCACCAGCCGGCGCATGATGGAAGAGATCCTCGCGATGGAGGAGGAGCATGCCGAGGACATGGCCACCCTGCTCGAAGAGCTGGGCAGGAAGGGCGAGCCGGCGCGGCCGTCGCAGGCATCAGGCAAAGAGCATTGAGTGGGTGCCGCGCCAGGCTCACGCTGAGCGTTGGCGCGGCGATTATCGAGGAGGGGGATGGCATGACGATGTTGCAGGGGCAATGCGCGTGTGGCGACGTGCGCTATCAGGCAGAGGTCGATCACGGCCGCCGCCGCTACTGCGGTTGCAGCCTGTGCCGCTTGGCGCTGGGTGAACCCGTGGTGGTGGGGGTGGATTTGCCGGCGGCGGCGGTGCACTGGCGGGAGGGCGACGCGGTGTTCTATGGCGCGGCCAGCCAGGTGCGTCACGGTTTCTGTGCCAATTGCGGCAGCGCGCTGTGCACGGTACGGCAGGACGGCATGGTCAGCCTGGAGGTATCCACCTTGGACGAAAGCGCCGCGATCGGCGTGCGCTCGCACATACACGCCACCTACCGTACCGAGCCGGCGTCGTGGCCGATGGCGCAGTAGACCCCGCGCACGTCAACCGGAAGCCGAAAAACAAGAGCGCGCCCTCGGCGCGCTCTTGTTGTTGAACCGCTGCGAAAAGCCGATCAGCTCTTGTCCTGGGTGTAACGCTCGATGCCGCGCAGGATCTCGGCCTTGGCGTCGGCGGCGTTGGTCCAGCCGTCGAGTTTGACCCATTTGCCCTTTTCCAGATCCTTGTAGTGCTCGAAGAAGTGGCCGATGCGCTCCAGCCAGTGACCCGACACGCCATCGATGTCCTGGATGTGGGCATAACCAGCGAAGATCTTCTCGACCGGCACTACCACCAGCTTCTCGTCACCACCGGCCTCGTCGGTCATGCGCAGCATGCCGACTGGCTTACAGCGGATCACCGAGCCCGGGATCAGCGGCAGCGGCAGGATCACCAGCGCGTCCAGCGGATCGCCGTCGTCGCCCAGCGTGCCCGGCACGTAGCCGTAGTTGCACGGATAGCGCATCGGCGTGGAAAGGATACGGTCGACGAAGATCGCGCCCGAGGCCTTGTCGACTTCGTACTTGACCGGCTCGGCGTCCTTCGGAATTTCGATGATGACGTTGATTTCGTCCGGCACGTTGCGGCCGGCGCTGACCAGATCCAGACCCATGGGTGTGACCTTGCGCGAGGGATAAAGAGGGTCG
The DNA here is from genome assembly GCF_050749815.1 of Dyella thailandensis. Lineage (GTDB taxonomy): Bacteria > Pseudomonadota > Gammaproteobacteria > Xanthomonadales > Rhodanobacteraceae > Dyella_A. The sequence goes on from NZ_CP192735.1 coordinate 3,696,148, forward strand.
ACAAGGATACGGCAAGAGCTGCTGCGACGCAGCAGATCGCTCTTCAGCGCAGGAACGGCCGCTCGCGCAGCCACTTGGTGGCGATCCACTTCTCGCCGCTCGCCACCGGCAGGCCGGCATGCAGGGAGCGGGTATCGCCCGTCTCGTAGGCGAAATACACCGCCGAGCCTTTCAGCGCGGTCACCGTGAGTCCGGCGTGCGGAAAGCCGGTGCCGCCGCCCGCCTCGGGTGTGTTGAGGTACATCACGATGCTCGCCACGCGCTGGCCGCCATGCGCGGTCACCGCGTCGAAACCCGGCTGACTGGGGTCGAACCAGTCGTAGTGCGGCTCGTATTCCTGCCCTGGCGCGTAGTGCAGCACCTGCAGCCCCTCACCGTGGCTGACCGGAACGCCAAGCAGCGCCGCAAGACGGCTCTCGATGCGTTCGATCAGCGGCGACTCGCCGAGGCGGAAGAACATGCCGGCACTGGTGCGACGGTCGTCCACCTGCTTGCGGCCGTCGGTATCCACAGTCAGCGCACGGGCCAAGCGCGGGCGCGCCTGTTCGATCAGCTGGTCGCATTCATCGGCGTCGAGCAGGCCGTCCAGGACGCGCACCGTGGGGCTATCGAGCGAAGCGCTGACGCGCACCCGCCGTCCGGCCGCATCGGCAAACGGCGCGTCCGGGTGCCGAGGCCTCAGCGCCGTGGACGTGGCCTTGCCGGTCAGTGCCGCCAGCGGCAGCTTCAGCACGCTGGCGACGATGCTTCGGCTCTCGCGCGGGTCGTAGCCGGTTTCCTTCATCAGCCGCAGCACCTCCTCGGTGCTGTGGCCCGCGCGCGTGGTGGTGAGGATCCATTCGCGCAGTTCGGGGCGGATGCTGGTGGTTCGTTTCATCGCACTCGGGTGGGTTCGGAACGCCCGGCGATGATAGCGGCGTCGTGCGTGCCGGTCGCGTCGAGCCGGCACGCACGAGTCAGGCATTACTTCAGTTGATCCCAAAGGAATCCGTAGGCCAGTGCGTGCATGTAGGCCGCCTGCTTGTTGTCCGCGCCGGCACCATGGCCACCTTCGAGGTTCTCGTAGAACCATACGTTCGGCAGACCCATCGCCTGCATCTTTGCGGCCATCTTGCGCGCCTGCACGGGGCCGACGCGGTCGTCGCTGGTGGTGGTGTAGAACAGCACCGGTGGGTAATGGCCGTTCTTGCGCACGTTCTGGTACGGCGAGAACGTGCGGATGAAGTCCCAGTCGGCGGTGTCCGGATTGCCGTACTCGGCCATCCACGACGCGCCGGCAGACAGGTGGCTGTAGCGCTTCATGTCCAGCAGCGGTACTTCACAGGCGATTGCGCCGAACAGCTGCGGGTACAGCGTGAGCATGTTGCCCATCAGCAGACCGCCGTTGCTGCCGCCTTCCGCGCCCAAATGCTTCGGAGAGGTCACTCCGCGATGGATCAGGTCCTGTGCCACGGCGGCGAAGTCCTCGTAGGCGCGCAGGCGCTTGGCTTTCAGCGCCGCCTGGTGCCATGCCGGGCCGTATTCGCCGCCGCCGCGGATGTTGGCGATCACGTAGACGCCACCGCGCTCCAGCCACGCGCGGCCGATGCTGCCGCTGTACGTCGGCTGCAGCGAGACCTCGAAGCCGCCGTAACCGTAGAGCAGGGTCCGGTTGGAACCATCGAGCTTCAGTGCCTTGGGCGCAATCTGGAAATACGGCACGCGCGTGCCGTCCTTCGAGGTGACGAAGTGCTGGCTCACGGTGAAATTCGAGGCGTCGAAGAAGGCCGGCTCGCGCTTGATCGTCTGCGCAGGGGCCGAATCCAGCACGCCGTACTGCAGTGAGGACGGGGTAAGGAAGCCGGTAACCCCGAGCCAGTATTCGTCGCTGGTGTCCGGATCGGTATCCACCACGCTCACCGTGCTCAGCTTGGGCGCCCCAGCCATCGGTTCGCGCTGCCATGGGCCCGGGCGGGGCGTCAGCACTTCGAGCCGGCTGCTCACGTCGTGCAGTACGTCGAGAATCAGGTGGTGGCGCGTCCAGCTGTACGACGCCAGCGAGGTGTGCGCGTCGGGCCGGAACAGCACGGTGAAATCGCGCTTGCCCGCCATGAAGTCGTCGAAACCGATGGCCAGCAGTGCGCCCGACGGATAGGTGTTGCCGCCGATGCTCCAGGGCGAGCGGGTTTCCACCAGCAGCCATTCGCGATGCGCTACCGCGGTGGCATCGTCGGGCACGTCGATCTTCAGCAGCTTGCCGTCGCGGCGCTGGTACAGCTCGCTGTGGAAAAAATCCTTCGCCACCGAGACGAAGTCGCGCTCGAAGCCCGGCGTGTTGTCGTGATAGGCGCTCACCGCCAGGTCGGTCCGCTTGCCCTCGTGCACCAGCGTGGCGGAGGCCAGCGGTGTGCCGCGCTTCCACGCCTTGGCGATGCGTGGATAGCTCGAGTCGGTCATCGAGCCGGGGCCGAAGTCGGTGCCCACGTAGATCGTGTCCTGGTTGATCCAGTCCACCTCGGTCTTGGCGACAGGCAATTCGAAGCCACCCTGGACGAAGCGCTTGTGCACCAGGTCGAACTCGCGCACCGTCACGGCGTCGCCCCCGTCGGGCGACAGCGAGAGCAGGCAACGCTCATAGGCGGGCTTGAGGCACTGCGCCCCCTTGAACACCCAGCGCTTGCCCTCGGCCTGATTCAGCGCGTCGACGTCGAGCAGCACGTCCCATGTCGGTGACGCCTTGCGATATTCCTCCAGCGTGGTGCGTCGCCACACACCGCGCGGGTGCATCTTGTCGCGCCAGAAGTTGTACAGGTACTTCCCCATGCGGTTTACATAGGGAATGTGCTCATCGGAGTCGAGTACCTCCAGGATCCGCTCGCGATCCTGCGTGAAAGACTCGCCGGTGGCGAACCGGGCAGCGGTGAGGGCGTTCTGCTGCTTCACCCATGCCATCGGCTTGGCGCCATGGATGTCCTCCAGCCAGAGGAAGTCGTCCTTCGGCGAGGTGTCTCCCGGAGCCGATCCGGGTGTCTGCGCATGTGTCATGCCCGCCAGTGTGACGCCGAGCGCAAGCGCCAGCCAGCCGAAGGTGTTGCTCGACATGTGTCATCCCTTGCAATGCGCGCTGCAAGCAGCGCAAAGAATCAGTCTGGGCCGCCCGATTCGGTGTGGCCACATGACCTCCGGCACGGTGAAAATCAAACGGGCCGGCTAGCTGTGAGAGGCAGCTGCAGCCCGCAAGAATGTTGTGTTCCCCGATCAGCTTGGGGCTCGAGTCGCTCGAGCCCCAAGCCTGCGTCTGCTCAGAGCAGCGGAATCAGCAGTAGCGCGACGATGTTGATGATCTTGATCAGCGGGTTTACCGCGGGGCCGGCGGTGTCCTTGTAGGGATCGCCGACGGTGTCACCGGTGACGGCGGCCTTGTGTGCTTCCGAGCCCTTGCCGCCGTGATGGCCGTCTTCGATGTACTTCTTGGCGTTGTCCCAGGCGCCGCCGCCGGTGGTCATCGAGATGGCCACGAACAGGCCGGTGACGATGGTGCCAATCAGCACGCCGCCCAGCGCCTTCGGTCCCAGCAGCAGGCCGACCACCACCGGCACCGCGACTGGCAGCAGCGAGGGCACGATCATTTCCTTGATCGCCGACTTGGTCAGCATGTCCACCGCGCGCGAGTAGTCGGGCTTGGCCGTGCCCTGCATGATGCCGGCGATCTCGCGGAACTGGCGGCGCACTTCCTCCACCACCGCGCCGGCGGCACGGCCGACCGCTTCCATGGCCATGGCGCCAAACAGGTAGGGAATCAGGCCGCCGATCAGCAGGCCGATGATCACCATGTGGTCGGACAGGTCGAATTGCATCGCCGTATAGGTGGTGCCGGCCGCAGCGGCCTTCGCCTCGCCGGCGACATTGAGGTTGTGCGTGTAGTCGGCGAACAGCACCAGCGCGGCCAGCGCGGCCGAGCCGATCGCGTAGCCCTTGGTCACCGCCTTGGTGGTGTTGCCCACGGCATCCAGCGGGTCGGTGACACCGCGCACTTCCGGTGGCAGGTCGGCCATCTCGGCGATGCCGCCGGCGTTGTCGGTGATCGGGCCATAGGCGTCCAGCGCCACGATCATGCCGGCCATCGACAGCATCGCGGTGGCGGCGATGGCGATGCCGTACAGCCCGCCCAGCGCGAAGGCGCCCCAGATCGCGAAGCACACCGCGACCACCGGCATGGCGGTGGACTTCATCGACACGCCAAGCCCGGCGATGATGTTGGTGCCGTGGCCGGTAGTGGAGGCCTGCGCCACGTGCTGCACCGGCTTGTACTGCGTGCCGGTGTAGTACTCGGTGATCCATACGATGGCGCCGGTGAGCACCAGGCCGATCAGCGCACAGCCGTAAAGGTTCATCGCGCCGTGGGCACTGTCGCCCATCAGCTGGGTGGTGATGGGGTAGAACGCAATGGCCGCCAGCACCGCCGACACGATCACGCCCTTGTACAGCGCGCCCATAATCGAGCCGCCGGGCTTCACCTTCACGAAGAACGTGCCGATGATCGAGGCGACGATCGACACGCCGCCGAGCACCAGCGGGTAGAGCACCGCGTTGACGCCGACTTCGGCGGTCATCAGCCCGCCCAAGAGCATCGTGGCGATCAGCGTGACCGCATAGGTCTCGAACAGATCGGCCGCCATGCCGGCGCAGTCGCCCACGTTGTCGCCCACGTTGTCGGCGATCACCGCCGGATTGCGCGGGTCGTCCTCGGGAATGCCGGCTTCCACCTTGCCGACCAGGTCGGCGCCCACGTCAGCGCCCTTGGTGAAGATGCCGCCGCCCAGGCGGGCGAAGATCGAGATCAGCGAGGAGCCGAACGCCAGGCCGACCAGCGCATGCAGGGCGCGCTCGCCGGTGTAACCGAAGTGCTGCAGGGCCAGGTAGTAGCCGGCCACGCCGATCAGGCCCAGCCCCACCACCAGCATGCCGGTGATGGCGCCGCCGCGGAACGCCACGTTCATGGCCGCGGCCAGCCCGCTGCGGGCCGCTTCGGCGGTGCGCACGTTGGCCTGCACCGACACGTTCATGCCGATATAGCCCGTGGCGCCGGAGAGCACAGCGCCGAGCGCGAAACCAATGGCGGTGCCCCAGTCAAGCGCAAAGCCCACGATCACGAACAGCACGACGCCCACCACGCCGATCGTGGTGTATTGGCGGTTGAGATAGGCGCGCGCGCCTTCCTGGATCGCCGAGGCAATCTCCTGCATCCGCTCATTGCCCGCCGATCGCGCCAGGATCCAGCGCGCCGAAAAACCGCCATACAGGATCGCTATCACCGCACATGCCAATACGATCCACACGCCATACTGCTGCAGCATCGGAACCTCCCCATTGAGTTGTCACCGTGGTGCCGGGCGGTTCGGGAACGCGCCCGAGATGGCCGTCCTGAACGGGCGGTCCCGCCGAGTATAGGCAGAGGCTGCAGCACGAACCGTTGTGCGTCGCAGCGCGCTGCCCGGTGCGCCGATGCCGGGGACAAAAAAAGGCGGCGCCTTGCGGCGCCGCCTCGCTTTCGGATCGTGGTTGCCCGTGATCAGTGCAGGGCGATGTCCAGGATGATGCCGGTGGCGATGGCCACCAGCAGGTACTGGCCGTCATCACCGCGCACCCAGTGATAGCCGCGCGGCGGCGGGCGCAGGCGATAGGTGCGGTAGTCGCGCACCACGTACACCGGCCCGTAGTAGCGATGGCCGCGCTCCCAGCGGTGACCCGGCGGCACCCAATGGCCCTCGTGGCCGCGCCAGCGGTCGTGGTCATGGTCGTAGCGGCCGTACTCGTGGCGGTCACGGTCATGGTCACGGTCGTGTCCTCGCCCATGGTCGTCGTGCCAGCCGTGCCGGTCATGGTCGCCGCGATCGTGGTGCTGGGCCATGGCGACGCCGCTGCCGGTCAGCAGGGCGGCGGTAATCAGCGCAGTGGTGATCAGTTTCATGGCGTCCTCCTTTTGGACGATCGGCCGAGCGGCCCTTTGCGTGTTGCGAGCGCAGCCTAGGATGGCTTCCCTGAATCGAAAGCCTGTCGCGGCAATTTCCTTTCAGAGGTCGCTCATGAAGCTGAGCGCCTCGTTCATTCTGGCCGCGCCGGCAGCCGCTTGGCCACGGCGGAGAGCTTCAACTGGCCGTAAGCGGGAAGTCCGTCACGTCGCCAGGGCAGCGGGGCCTCGCCGGCGATCAGCGGCGAGAGGTAGCGCCGCGCGGCCTCGGTAATGCCGAAGCCGTCGCGCCGGATGAAGCCTTTCGGCATTTTCTTTTCCTTGTTGGCGATCTTCGCCAGTGGCGCGGGTTCCACCTTCCAGCGATACGGCGCGTCTGACGTGCGCACGATCACCGGCATCACCGCATTCATGCCGGCCAGCGCGTAGTCGACGGCCGCCTTGCCCACGGCATAGGCCTGTTCGGCGTCCACTTTCGAGGCGGCGTGACGGGCCGAGCGCTGCAGGTAATCGGGCAGCGCCCAGTGGTACTTGTAGCCCAGCTTGTCCTTCACCAGCTGCGCCAGCATCGGCGCCACGCCACCGAGCTGGGTGTGGCCGAAGGCATCGCGCGTGCCGGCCTCGGCGAGGAACTGGCCCTGCGCGTTGCGTACGCCTTCGGACGCCACCACCGTGCACCAGCCCACGCGCTCCACCGTCGCTTTCACCTTGGCCAGAAACGCGGCCTCATCAAACACGTTCTCGGGGAACAGAATGATGTGCGGCGCCTCGTCGGGTGTCTTGCCGGCGAGGCCGGCGGCGGCGGCGATCCAGCCGGCGTGGCGGCCCATCACTTCGAGGATGAACACCTTGGTCGAGGTCTCGGCCATCGAGGCCACGTCCAGGCTCGCCTCCAGCGTGGAGATTGCGGTGTACTTGGCCACGGAGCCAAAACCGGGGCAGCAGTCGGTGACCGCCAGATCGTTATCCACCGTCTTGGGCACGCCGATGCAGCGGATGTCGTAGCCCATCGCCTTACCCAGCTGGGACACCTTCAGCGCGGTGTCGGCCGAATCGTTGCCGCCGTTGTAGAGGAACCAGCGGATGTCGTGGGCGCGGAACACGTCGATCAATCGCTCGTATTCGGCGCGGTTCGCCTCCAGCGATTTCAGCTTGTAGCGGCAGCTGCCGAAGGCGCCGCCGGGGGTGTGGCGTAGGGCGGTGATGGCCGCGCGGGTTTCCTTGGCGGTGTCGATCAGATCTTCACGCAGGGCGCCGAGAATGCCGTTGCGCGCCGCGTAGACGCTCACCCCGCGGGCGCGGGCAGCCTCGATCACGCCGGCCGCGGTGGCGTTGATCACCGAGGTGACGCCGCCGGACTGCGCATACAGCAGGCGGCCTTCGATCGTGCGGGATGCTCGGGTCATGCGTTTCTCCTGGAACGTGGGGGCGCCGCGTCAATCTGACTTTGGCAGGGGAGACAGTGACTTGGCGCATGCATGCGGGCCGTTTCGTTTGACGGCCCCCCATGCAGACGCTACTTTGATCGTCATTTTGATGAATCCAGCGAAGTGCCGCAGGGTGCGGTCCGACGCGGATGGTGTGGAGCATTATGCGACTCGTGCTACTCGGCGCGCCCGGTTCGGGCAAGGGCACCCAGGCCACCCGGCTCAAGACCGAGCTTGGCGTCCCCCATATCTCCACCGGCGACATGCTGCGCGCCGCCGTGGCCGCCGGCACGCCGCTGGGCATGAAGGCCAAGGCCGTGATGGATGCCGGGCACCTGGTGTCCGACGATATCCTGCTGGGCATGCTGGAGGAGCGCCTGGCGCAGGACGATGCCCGCAACGGTTTCATCCTCGACGGCTACCCGCGCAACCTCGCCCAGGCCTCCGCGCTGGACGAACTGCTGGCGAAGATCGGCCAGCCGCTGGACGCGGTGGTCAAGCTTGAGGTGCCCAACGCGGCCATCATCGAACGCTGCGAGCTGCGCTTCGCCGCCGAAGGCCGCGCCGACGACAACCCCGATACGGTGCGCCGCCGCCTCGGCATCTATGCGGAGCAGACCGCGCCGGTGGCCGATTTCTACGCGCGTCGCGGCAAGCTGCAGGTGGTCGACGGCGTGGGCGATCTCGATGAGGTGACTGCCCGCGTGAAGCGGGCGCTCACCGGTGATTCGGCGGTCGCCAGCGGCTGATCGTCTTCCAAAACGTCTGATCGTTTCCCGACGGCAGCGCCTGTGCGCTGCCGTTGTCGTTTGCGGCGGGCGATACTCTCCGCCTATTCGACGGCACATCAGCGAAGGGCAACTCATGCGTCTGCACATCCTCGGCATCTGCGGCACTTTCATGGGCGGCGTGGCGGCGCTTGCGCGCGAGCTCGGCCACACCGTGGAAGGCAGCGATGCCAGCGTCTACCCGCCGATGAGCACGCAGCTCGAGGCGCTTGGCATCCGCCTGATGGAAGGCTACGCCGCTGCGCACCTGCAGCCGGCGCCGGACCGGGTGGTGGTGGGCAACGCGATGACGCGCGGCAATCCCGCCGTGGAGCACATGCTCGACGCGCAGCTGCGCTACATCTCCGGCCCGCAGTGGCTGGGCGAGACGCTGCTGCCCGGGCGCGAGGTGCTGGCGGTGGCCGGCACCCACGGCAAGACCACCACCACCAGCCTGCTGGCGCACCTGCTCGAAAGCGCGGGGATGGCGCCCGGCTTCCTGGTCGGCGGCGTGCCGGGCAACTTCGGCGTCTCGGCACGGCTGGGTGAGGGCAAGCCGTTCGTGATCGAGGCAGACGAGTACGACACGGCGTTCTTCGACAAGCGCTCGAAGTTCGTGCACTACCGCCCGCGCATCGCCATCCTCAACAACCTGGAGTACGACCACGCGGACATCTTCCCGGACGTGGCGGCGATCCAGCGCCAGTTCCATCATCTGGTGCGCACCGTGCCGGGCAATGGGCGGCTGATCGTCAACGCGCACGATGCGTATCTCGCCGAGGTGCTGGCCATGGGCTGCTGGACGCCGGTGGAGACCTTTGGCATTGGCCAGGGCGACTGGCAGGCGGAGTTGATCGCGGTGGACGGTACGCATTTCGCGGTGAGCCATCGCGGCCAGCGGCTGGGCGAGATTCATTGGCCGCTGCTGGGCAACCACAACGTGATGAACGCGCTGGCTGCACTGGCTGCGGCCGCGGCCGCGGGTGCCGATCCGGTGGCGTTGCTGCAGGCGTTCGCGGATTTCCGCAGCGCCGCTCGGCGCATGGAGCAGGTGGCCGAAGTCGACGGCATCACCGTCTACGACGATTTCGCCCATCACCCCACGGCGATCGCCACCACGCTGGCCGGGCTGCGCGCCAAGGTCGGTGACGCGCGCATCCTGGTGGCGCTGGAGCCGCGCTCCAATTCCATGCGTCTGGGCGCCCATGCCGAAGGTCTGGCGCCGTCGCTGGCGGCGGCCGATGCAGTGGTGTTCCTGCACCGGCCCGAGCTGTCGTGGGATGCGCAGAAGGTCACCGGCGCGCTGGCCGGACGCGGGCATACGGTGCCGACCGTCGACGCGCTGATCGATGCGCTGCGAGCGCAGGCGCAGCCGGGCGACCACGTGGTGTTCATGTCCAACGGCGGCTTCGAGGCCGCGCCGCGGCGTTTCGCCGAGGCGCTGCGCGCTGGTTGATCCAACGTTGGCTCAGGCCAGCGGCGCGTCGAAGCAGGGCGGGCGGCGCTGGTATTCGCGCTGTGCGGCAAACCACACGCCAAAGCCGAAGCTGATCGTCAGCAGCGCCAGCACGGCACCGCCGATGCTCAGCCCGAGGGCGCCCAGCAGCACGTAACCGCCCCAGTACGTGGCCATCGCGCCGAGCACCACCACGATATTGACCAGCCCGCGGCCAAGGCTGCCTTCCGGCCCGATCAGGTGCACCGCCAGCGCTACCAGGCTGCCGGCCACGGCGACGATCACGGCGGTCAGCAGCATGCGGCCCGGTTCGGTGGCATGCACCAGCACGATGCCCAGCGCGGTGTAGGCCAGCGCGCTGAGCGCGGTCACCGGCACCAGCAACAGCAGCGCGTCGACCAGGGTCTTCTGGTAATCGCTGCGCGAGGCGGGCGCCAACGTCAGATAGAGATCGGCCAGGTTCGGCCGCATGCGCAGCATGCCGCGGCCCAGCTGCGGAAACCGGCTCAGCGACAGCAGCACCGCGTACGCGCCAATCACCGCCGCGTTGTAGTGCGGCCGGTGCTGGATGACCACGAAGTACAGCGTCACCATCGCCGCCACCAGGACCAGGCGCAGCGCAATCGCCGGCGGGTTGTCGTGGGGCAGCAGCAGGCTGCGGATCAGTGCCAGGCGCTGGCGTGCACCGGGGCGGCGGCGGTAGCCGGCCAGCGCGTGTTCCATGGCCCGCTGCGCCATGCCGTCAAACCACGCATTGACGCGCTTGCCGATGGCGCCGCGCGGAGGCGTGCCTTCCATCGACGGCGACTGCAGCCGGTTCAGCCCGGTGCTTTCCAGCGGCGACACGTCCGGTTCGCTGTCGTCGATGCGCAGCAGTGGTCGCAGCACCAGCTTGAGGATCAGCATGGCCGCCAGCAGCAGCGCCACGGGCGTCAGCGGCGAGTGCAGGGCAGCCTGTGCGATCTTCGCCGCCAGTTGCGGCATCCAGCCGGCGGCGATCACCACCAGCCAGATCAGTACGCCAGCGCGTCGCCCGGTGCCGCTGGCCAGTCCGAGCGCGGCCGCCAGCAGCAGCCCGGTCGTGGCCAGCCAGACATACGGCATGCCGCACACCGCCGCGAGCAGGGCCGGCAGCAGCACCCACAGCGCCACGTCGACGATCGCCAGCTCGGCCAACCGGCGACGGAACCCGGGCAGCAGGAAGCTCTCCGGCCGGCACAGCCCGCGCAGCAACTGCCCCTGGCCAACGTGCCAGAACCAGCCGCCGAAAAGCACCAGGCTCATGCCGATGCCGGCCAGCGCCTGATCGCCGCGCACCGACCACACCAGCATGCCCATGCCGTAGAGCCACAGTCCGCCGGCCAGCACCACCAGCACCGGCATGCGGCGCCACAGCTGCAGCGAGAGCTGCCAGACCGCCTTCATGCCAGCTCCACGAACAGGTCTTCTAGCGTGGGCGTCTCGATCTGCAGCGTGGCCTGCTCGCGCGCGGCCAGCGCATCGAGGCTGTCCAGCGTGGGGTCTTCCACCAGCAGCTCGGCGCGCTCGCCCTTCACCGTGGCCTTGAGCAGGCCGGCGACGACCGGCGCGTGTGGCCAGCCCGCGGCACGAGTGAGCACCACGCGGCGCAAGTGGGTACGCAGCTCGGCCAGCGGCCGGGTGAACTGGATGCGCCCATCGCGCAGCAGGGCGATGTCGGCATCGGCGCGCTCCAGGTCGGCGGTGATGTGGGTGGAGAAGATCACCGTCTTGCCCGGCGCGCGCATCAGCTCCAGCAGCTCGGCCATGAACGCGCGGCGCGCCTGCGGATCGAGGCTGGCGACCGGTTCGTCCAGCACCAGCAGGTCGGGCTCCGGCGCAATCGCACGCACGATCGCCAGCTTCTGCCGCTGGCCCTGCGAGAGCTGGCCGATCTTCTGCTTCGGATCCAGCTGCCATTCGCCGAGCAGGCGGTCGGTCAGTGGGGCGTTCCAGCGCGCATAGAAGGCGGCGGTGAAGTCGAGATAGGCGCGCACCTTCATCCACGGAAACAGGTCGAAGGTCTGCGGCACGAACCCCACCCGGTGCATGCGCTCGCCGCCCGGCTCGGTCATCGGTGCGCCGAACAGGCTGACCTCGCCACCGTCGATCGGCGACAGGCCGAGCAGACAGCGCAGCAGGGTGGTCTTGCCAGCGCCGTTGCGGCCGAGCAGGCCGACCACGCGACCGGCCGGCACGCTCCAGTCCAGTGCGCGCAGCACCTCGCGCTTGGCAAACGACTTGCTCAACTGGGTAACCCGCAGCACGGCGTCGGCATCCCCCTCGGGCAAGGGTGGCAGCGCAGCGGCAGGCGTGAGTTCGAACGCGGACATCCCTGACTCCGTCATCAATGAAGGCGTGCAATGTGCGGCAGGGTGCCGCTGGCGTCCAGTCGCGGTCGTGGCGCGGCTGAATTGCCGTGGAGCGATCGCTACACTCCGGGTCATGGCCGGCCAGCTCCCCCTCGTCGAACTGCCGCTGTTTCCCCTCGCGACCGTGCTCTACCCGGGTGCGCCGCTGTCCCTGCGCATCTTCGAACCGCGCTATCTGGACATGGTGCGTGACTGTACGCGCCAGGGTACCGGCTTCGGCGTGTGCCTGATCCTGGACGGCTTCGAGGTTGGCGACCCGGCGCTGCCGGCCGCGGTGGGCACGGTGGCCACGATCACCGACTTTCACACCACCGAGGAGGGCCTGCTCGGCATCGTGGCCCGCGGCGGCGCCCGCTTCCGCGTGGAGCGCACCCGTGTGCGTGCCGATGGCCTGCTGCGTGGCGAGGTGCAGCTGTGGCCGGACGAGCCGCCGCTGGAGGTGCCGCCCGAGTTCGGCCTGCTGCAGACCATCCTGGAACGCCTGGTGGAAACACTCGGGCCGCATTGGCGCGATGCCCCGCGCAGTGCCTACGACGATGCGAGCTGGCTGGGCTTCCGCATGGCCGAGCTGCTTCCGCTGACCAACAGCGAGCGCCAGCGCCTGCTGGAACTGGACGACCCGGTACAGCGACTGGCCGAGTTGCGCGACATCCTCCCGCGTTTCCAGCGTCCCTGATCGGGCGTCCGCCGGGCCCGGCGCTACACTCGCGTATCCCCCGATAACGGAACGGCGCCGTGGACTCACTGGCCGGCAAGACCCTCTTCATCACCGGCGCCTCGCGCGGCATCGGCCTGGCCATCGCCCTGCGCGCCGCCCGCGATGGCGCCAACGTGGTCATCGCGGCCAAGAGCGGGGTGCCCAATCCCAAGCTGCCCGGCACCATCCACAGTGCGGCCGCCGCGGTCGAGGCGGCGGGCGGGCGCGCGCTGGCGCTGAAGGTGGACATCCGCGAGGAGGCGCAGGTGGTCGAGGCGGCGGCGCAGGCGGCCGATCGTTTCGGTGGGATCGACATCCTGGTCAACAACGCCAGCGCGATTTGGCTGGCGGGCGTGGAAGGCACGCCGATGAAGCGCTTTGACCTGATGCATCAGGTCAACACGCGCGGCACTTTTCTGGCCACGCAGGCCTGCCTGCCGTATCTCAAACGCGCAGCCAATCCGCACGTGCTGATGCTGGCCCCGCCGCCCACGCTGGACCCCAAGTGGTTCGGGCCGCACACCGCCTACACCATCGCCAAGATGGGCATGAGCCTGTGCGTGCTGGGCATGGCCGAGGAGTTTCGCCCCCTGGGTATCGCGGTCAACGCGCTGTGGCCGCGTACGGTCATCGCCACCGCGGCCATCGCCATGATCGACGGCGTGCGCCCGGAGCAATGCCGCACGCCCGAAATCGTGGCCGACGCCGCCCACGCCCTGCTGGTGCGCCCGGCGCGGCAGAGCACCGGCCGCTTCGCGATCGACGACGAGGTGCTCGCCGAGGCCGGCATCGATGACCTGGATCAATACGCCGTGGCGCCCGGCCAGCCACTGTTGCCCGACCTGTTCCTTTGACGCATCCGAGGCGCGGCAGGGGGCCGCAAAACCCGGAAACCGGGCGCCGTGGGAGGCTTAACGTAGCCTGCCTATCGGAATTCCCCTACGCATTTTGTTGCGCAGATCGTCATCTGACCGGCGTAGTATTGAGAACTGCATCACACTTTTCGTTCATCAAATAGGGTGGATCGAGCGGAAAGCAGGGGCCTGCGGGGGAGGATGAGGCATGCAGTCGGGAGCAGTGGCAGCGCGACGTTGCGTTATCTGGTTTGGCGAGCCGTCCGCGAGTGAGCGGAACGCTTTGGCACAGTCCGGTTGGTCGGTGCGCTCGGTCGATGCGCCTGGCGGCGAACTGCGCGTACGCGGGGGCGATATCGTGGTCGCCATGGCCGACCTGCGCGAGAGCGACGATCGCGGGCTCGATGCCATGGGCGAGCTGATGGCCGCCCATCCGCGCCTGATCTGGCTGGCCCTGGTTTCTTCGCGCACTTCGGCGCAGGCGCCCCGCGTGCAGCGGATCCTGCAGGCCAGCGTCGATTTCTTCACCGCACCGGTGGACCTCGGGCGCCTGATCGACACGCTGGGGACGATCGTGGGAGGGAAGCCGCCCGCGTCCGGCGGCGATATCGACGGCATCGTCGGGCGCAGCCCGGCCATGCGCGCCACGCTCTCGCGTCTGCGCAAGTTCGCGCCGGTGGACCTGCCCGTGCTGATCACGGGCGAAACGGGCACCGGCAAGGAGGGTGCGGCCAAGGCGCTGCACCAGTTGTCGGTGCGCAGCGGCAAGCCGTTCGTGGCGATCAATTGCGGCGCGCTGCCAGTGAATCTGGTGCAGTCGGAGCTGTTCGGCCACGAGCGCGGCGCGTTCACCGGCGCGAACGCCCGTCGGATCGGCCACATCGAGAGTGCCGCCGGCGGCACGGTGTTCCTGGATGAAATCGGCGACCTGCCGCTGGACGCGCAGACCAGCCTGCTGCGCTTCCTGCAGGAGGGGACGATCGAGCGGCTGGGCTCTAGCCAGTCCATCCGCGCCGATGCTCGGGTGATCGCCGCGACCCACGTCGACCTGGAGCACGCGGTGGCCGCCGGCCGCTTTCGCGAGGATCTCTACTACCGCTTGAACGTGCTGCGTCTGCCGATGCCGCCGCTGCGTGACCGCGAGGGCGATGTGGAGCTGCTCGCGCAACATTTCCTCGACCGTTTCCGTGAGCATCATGCGTGCCGCGCGCGCGGGTTCGGTCCCGGTGCGCGTGCGGCGATGCGCCGGTTCGGCTGGCCTGGCAACGTGCGCGAACTGATCAATCGGGTGCAGCGCGCGGCGGTGATTGCGGAGGACGCGCTGGTCAGCGCAGCCGACCTGGATTTGCCCGGTGCCGACAGCGGCAACGGCTCGGCGCCGGCCTTGGGAGTGGCGCGGGTCACGGCCGAACGCGAGGCGATTATGAAGTGCCTGCGCGAGAGCCGCTTCAACATCAGCGAATGCGCCCGGCGATTGCGCATCTCGCGCGTCACGGTCTATCGGTTGTGCAAGAAGCATCGTCTGGCCCTCGACGAGCTGCGCTGAACCGGTCGACAGGCAGGGCGCCCTGCGCGGGCGCCGGCCGCCCTCAGAACATGTAGGGAATCTTGAAGGTGATGCTGTAGTCCGGCGCATCCGGTGTCAGGCCGATGCCCAGCAGGGTCACCATGGTGGTGCGCTGGTTCAGCGCGTACGTCACGCCCATGTTGAACGTGGCGGCGTTGGCGTCACTGCCGATGATCTTCGTCCAGGGGGTGTCCTTGTTGCGCAGCGACGCCTTGGCGCTGAGCTTGTCGCTGAACGATAGGCTCAGGCTCGTCCGCTCGTTGAAGGCAAAGGCGACGCCGGCGCCGAAGTAGTACGAATCGCCCAGCTTCACCCGCCCTGGGTTGCGCGTCTGCGGATCGGTATCGATGTCGCCGAAACTGCGCGCGAACGAATGGATGTACCCGAGGTTGGCGAAGATGATCGCCGGGTCCATGGTCTTGACCAGCGAGGCGCCGATGTTCGCCTGCCATAGTCCGTTGCCGGTGGGCTGCTTCTCGGGCACGGCAAAGCGAACATATTGGTCGTCGCCGCGCTCGATCACTTTCCAGTCGATGCCGTAGGGCGCCTGGCCGGTAGGAGCGGTGACGCCGAAGGTGAGTACGGTGTCGGGGATCGCGCCGGTCTCGGCGAACAGCTTGTAGTTCGCGCTCAGGCTGATGTCGCCAATGCCGCTGCCGGTGGTCTGTTCTTCGGCGATCGCCGCGGCCGAGCCGCCCGCGCCGCCCTTCTGGTAGACCGTCTTGCGGCCGAGATAGGGCACGTCCACGTTGAGCGTCCAGCGCGGGCTGAGACCATACCGGGCGGCCAGGTCATACGTCAGCGAGTCGGACTCGACGTTCTCGATGGCAATGTTGCCCAGGAAGATCGCGTCCAGCGCCAGGAAGCCGTTGAGCGTGAGTTGCTTGCGGTCGTAGCGGCTGTAGCTGAGGCTGTTCTCGATGGTCAGCTTGCGATCGAACACGGCGTGCTCCTGCAGCAGTGCATCCTGCATGCTGCGCGTGGGCTTGGCCTGTTCCGCCTCCGCCTGCGTGCCGGCCTCGCTGCCGGCATTGGGTGCCGTCGGCGGTCGGGACGTGGTGCTGGCCGAGGCGAGCGACTGTGCGGCGGGCTCGGAAGGCAGTTTCGTAGCGGGCACCTTGCCCTGCAGTCGCGCCTGCAGGGCCTGCACCTGCATGTCCAACTCGCGCAGTCGACGCACCTCCTGGGCATAGCTGCTCTTGAGCGTCTGCAGTTCATTGACCAGGGCGGCGACATCGGCCTGATCCTGCGGCGTCGCCGCCGTTCCTGCATCCTGCGCTTGCAGCGTGGTCGTCGTGAGGGCGAGTGCGCAGATGACGGCACTCGCCAATAAGCTCTTTTCCATGAGGATCTCCCCTGTGCCGGGCATCCGGCGTTGGTTTCAGCGCAGGCCGACGCCCCGGGCAAGAGCGATCGACTGCGCCACGTTCTGGGCCAGTTGCGTGTTGGCAGCCATCGACTGCCGGATCAGATCGATCTCCATGCGATTGCTGACCCACTGGTTGTCCGCGGCCAACTGCACGCTCTGGCCGATGCTGCCGTTGTGGATCCATTGCGACACGGCGCCTTGTCCATCGATGGTGAGCAGGACGTTTGCGCTGTTGCCGTCGAAGCTCGCTGCTGCGCTGGCACCGTCGGCATAGGCCGTGGCCGCGCCAGGGGTGGATGAACCGCTGCCGGAGGTCGGTATGGCACCACCGTCCTGCACGTTCAGATGCGTCACGTTGCTGGCAAGGTTGCTGTCGCCGGCGACCTGCACGCTTTGCGTTACACCGGCCACGTTGGCCAGGCCGCTGGCGTCGACCTGGCGCGCCGGGCCGGGAGCGGGCGTCGGCGCCGGTGGCGGGGCGTTCACATGGGTGATGTTCACCGTCGGCACGAAACTGACCGTGGGCTTGGGCGTGGACAGGTTCATGGACATCGCCATGGCGCCTTCCAGTACCTGGCCTGCGGTGGTCTGCCAGGTGGAGATCATCTTTACGCCGAACCAGGCGACGGTGTTGTCTCCGGTGGTGTACCGGCCGCGCATGTCGCCCAGCTCGGAGTCTGAGATTTCCTCCAGGCCGCTGCCCGGTGGGGCGCTTTCGGCGTGCGCGGTGTTTGCCCATTGGCTGAGTGCCAGCGCACTGGCACCAAGGATGAAAAGTCGTGTGTGTCTCATGGCGCTAGTCCGTGCAATGCATGACTGCCGGGATCGGTGCAGGCTGGCCGCCTAGAACAGATCCGCATGGCTGAAACCGAAGTCGAGCAACTCGGCGTCGGTGATCGGGCCCTGTCGCGCGAACAATGCGCGGGCACTGGCCTTGTCGGTGGGTTGGAGCAGAACGGTATTGCGATCGAAGTCGTTGCCGATCACCACGAACACCGCCCGCGACGGCCAGGCCGCCAGGAAGTCGGGGAGGTTCATGGATCGGTTGCCGAGCATGGGGTCGGCCAGTTCGACGATGTTGCCGCGGACCTGCTTGAGCACCACGAAATGGCGGAAGCCGCGCACGTCCATCAGCACCAGGCCGGGGACGCGAAGCGTGCGCAGGCGCGCTTCGTTGATGCGGTAGCCACGGCCGCGCATGCCGAGCGACTCCACGTAATGCTTGATGTCCAGCAGCGAGAAGCCGCGCTGCTTCACCACAGCCTCGTCGGCCACGCCCATCATTCCCTGGATCACCGTCGTCTCATCGACGTTGAGGTGGTAGGCATAGCGAAGCACGGTGGCGAGCGCCGCCGCGCCGCAGCTGTAATCGGTGTGCTGGCGCACCATGTTGCGATAGCGCCCTTCCTGCATGCTCTCCACGTTACGCACGTAGGGGGCACCGTTGGGCAGCACGCCATCGAAGCGCACTTCGCCGGCCCGGCTGGCTGGCGATGCGGCCAGTGCCAGCACGAACAGGGAGACAAGCAGCGTAGCGTTTCGATAGTGCATTGGGACTCCCAATTCGAGGAAGTCCCCCGGCCCGCAGGGGACGGGCCGGGGGGTTCCGTCAGGCGACCCGGACTCCTTCCGGATCACCGCCCTCGTCGGCTGCCGTGATGGCAGCCGTGCATACCTGCTTACTCGCCGCCACCGCCGCCGCCACCACCGGCGCTCGGCTGTGCCACGGCCATTGCCAGGCTGTTGGCCTGCTGGTTGCCGGTGCCTGCGGACACGTTGATGCCGATGTTGCCCGAGGCGTTCTGGAACGCGCTGCCGCTGAGGCTGGCGGTGTTGGTCGCGTCGTTGATCACCCAGCGCGTGGTGGTCACGGTGCCGCTCAGGTCGGCGTACAGGTCGTTCGCCGACAGCTCGACGAAGCCGAGCTGACCACCTTCATGCGCATGCGTGGTGCCGCTCTCGCTGCCACTGCTGGACCCGTTGACGCCAAAGGCCAGTGCGCCGCCGTCGCCATTGAGGTCGGAGCCGCCCTGAGTATCCGTGTCGAGGTCGAAGTGACCGACGAAGCCATTGCCCGGGTGGGCATGGGTGGGATCGTCATTGGAGCTGTTGGACCACATGTCCGGATACACATTGCCGATCTGGTCGGCGGTGCCCTGGAGCGTCGACGAGGTACTGCCGGAGTAGCTGCCGTAGGACGAGCCGACGTAGCCGCCCGAGCCGTAGCCCAGCGAATAGCCCGACACGTCGCCGCTCATGGAAACGTCCACGGTGTCGGTGTACTGCTGCACGAACCCGGCGTTGCTCACGGTGTTGTGGGCCGATGCCTGGTTGGACGACACCGTCGCCTGCGCGAAGCGCGTGGTGGCGACCGAGGCAGCCATCGCGTTCTTCTGCTGGTTGTTGTTGCCGGAGGTGACGTTCACGCCGAGGTTGCCCGAGGCGTTCTGGAACGCGTTGCCACCCAGGCCGGCCGCGTTGGTGACACCGGCGTTCATGGTGTCGTTGAACGCACCCTGCTGGTTCACGAAGACCTCACCGTCGGCCATGCCGAAGGCGAAGCTGGCATCGGTGGCCGACAGCGCCGCAGCGTTGTCCTGCTGGTTGTTGTCGCCCGAGCCGATGTTGACGCCGATGTTGCCCGAGGCGCCCTGGGCGACGTTGTCCGCGGCCGACGCGCTGTTGCTGAGGTTCGTGTTGCTGCCGTCGTTGCCGCCGTTGGTCTGGGCGTTATCGACGATGGCGATCGCCGCCGAGTCGATGTCGATGCGCCCGCGGACCCTGGGGTCACCCGAGATGGAAATGTCCGAGTCGAGCTTTACCTTTTTGTCGAAGCGCACTCCCGAGTTGTGGGAATGGTCATCGCGGCCTTCCTGGGCGTACGCCGTCACCGAACCGAACAGCGTCGTGATGGCAAGCGCCAACAGCGTTTTCCTGATTGTCGTGTTCATGGTGTCATCTCTCCTGGTGTCGCGTTGTGTTACCGCGGTGTGGCGGGCAACGAGAGCACGAGCTGGTTGCCCGTGGCGTTGCCTGAACCCGCGGCCTGATTGAGTTGCAGCACTCCCTGGTAACCACGCATCGCCGACGACTCGACCGCCACACTGCGCATCGATCCGCCGGGCGCCGCGGTGTTGCCCACCTGCTGCCCCCCTGCCGACGCGGAAACGGCGGCGGACAGGGCGCCATCCGTCGTCTCGCGTATCCCTTGAGAAGCCAGCTCGGCCGACACCGCATTGAGCTGCGCGTTGCCGCTGCCACTGGCCTGATTGATGGAGGCCAGGCCGCTGCCGCCCACATAGGCGTTGCCGCCGATGCTGGCGCTGGCCGCGCGAGGGCGGTCGGCCTGGTTGTCGCTCTGCAACTGCAGGGCCTGGATCTGCGCCCGCCCGCCGCTGGCGAATGCGCGCAGGTTGGCCTGCTGGTTCAAATCTCCGGCGGACAGGTTCACCGCGCTGGCGCCCGTGGCGCCGCGCAGGGCATTGCCGTCGATACGGCTGTTGGCCAAGTAGCCCAGCATTGCCGCGTAATCGTCGTTACCCGCCCGGACCGAGGCCGCGGCAAGCACACACACGATCAGGGTGACTGCCCTGCGCATGGGTTCAGTGCCCCGCCGTCGGCAGCGCGGTCATGCCCGGAAGGGCCGAAAGCGCTCCCTGCACCTGATCACCGATGCCACGCGTCGTGCCGCCGACCGCGCCCATGGGGCTGGCGATGACCTGGCTCATGCCATTGGAGGCGACCTCGTTGCGCCCGTTCGGGCCTGCTCCCAGCGCGCCGCCCAGGGCGTTGCCGACCATGTGCTCGACGGTGGTGGCGTGGGTCTGGCTGGCGCCGGGCGAGGCATCGAGGCTGGCGTAGTCGGCGTCGGAGAGTTCGCCGGTGCCCAGCGCGCTGTCGATCTCGTTCTTGGGCGAGGGGTTCACGATCAGGGCCATGCCGGGCGGCGCCTGGCGATAGGCCGGACGCGTGGCGACATTGCGCAGCATGACGATCTCGCCGGGTTTGGCCTGCACCGCGCGATGTGCGTCGGCGGCGACAACCGTCGCCGGGAGTACGAGGCCGGCGACGGCCAGGGCGAAGGCACCGCCGCTGACGCACGCGCTGATCAGAACGTTCGGACGAATGGACATGCCGCTTCTCCCCTTGGTGCGAAAGGGAGGGAGCAAACGGTGTGCCACCCGCGCTAGTTGGCGCAGTGGCGAGGCTTCCCGCGGATGGCCGGCGCCTCGGCCGTGGCCGGAGGTGTAACAGGATTTACAGCCCTGGCGGGTGCGTTTGGCGCGCGAAAGTCAGGTCGAGCAACGGCTGCCGGGCGATTCCCGGCAGGTGTAACAGGAGTGATACAGGGGCAATCCGGTTTACACCCCCCGAGCGGCGCATCGGCAGGCCGTCGTGATGCAAGGCAGCAGGCTTGGATTTACGATGGCGCGCCAACCCTCCAGCAAGGGGCGCCTCTGCTGCGCCTGTCGGATTCCCATGCACGCCCATCATTCGTTGATCGACCTCGGCAAACGCTACTGGCTGCCGGTCTACAAGCCGCGCGACCTGATACTCGACCATGGCAAAGGTGCCCGGGTGTGGGACACCGAAGGGCGCGAGTACGTCGATTTCGGCGCCGGCATCGCCGTCAATGCGCTCGGCCATGCCGATCCCGATCTCATTGCCGCGCTGACGGCGCAGGCACATAAGCTCTGGCACAGCTCCAACGTGTTCTACACCGAACCGCCGCTGCGGCTGGCCGAAGAGCTGGTGCGCGCATCGGGCTTCGCCGAGCGCGTGTTCTTCTGCAACTCCGGTGCCGAAGCCAACGAGGCGGCGATCAAGCTGGTGCGCAAATGGGCGTCCACACAGGGACGCGGGCCGGAGCGGCGCACCATCATCACGTTCCGCGGCTCGTTCCACGGACGCACGCTGGCCACCGTCACCGCCACGGCGCAGCCGAAGTACCAGCAGGGCTACGAGCCGCTGCCGGCGGGCTTCCGCTACCTGGATTTCAACGACGTCGGTGCGCTGGAGGCGGCCTTCGCCGGGGGCGACGTGGCCGCGGTGATGCTCGAGCCCGTACAGGGCGAGGGTGGCGTGCTGCCGGCGGCGCCTGGCTTCATCCGCCGCGCGCGGGAGCTTTGCGATGCCCACGATGCGTTGCTGGTGCTCGATGAGATCCAGTGCGGCATGGGGCGCACCGGCACGCTGTTCGCACACGTGCAGGATCACGTCGTTCCCGACATCGTCACCCTGGCCAAGGCGCTCGGCTGCGGCTTCCCGATCGGCGCCATGCTGGCTGGGCCGAAGGTGGCCGAGGTGATGCAGTTCGGCGCGCACGGCACCACCTTCGGCGGCAATCCGATGGGCGCGGCGGTGGCCCGCGTGGCGTTGGCCAAGCTGGCCTCGCCCGAAGTGCTGTTGAACGTGGAGCGCCAGGCGAACGACCTGCGCAAGGGTCTGGCCTCGATCCACGACGAGCTGGGCCTGTTTGCCGAGGTGCGCGGCCGTGGATTGATGATCGGCGCGGTGCTGGCCGATGCCTGGAAGGGACGCGCGGGCGAGATCCTCGATCACGCTGCCGCCCACGGCCTGCTGCTGCTTCAGGCCGGGCCGGACGTGCTGCGCTTCGTGCCGCCGCTGACTCTGGCCGACGAGGACGTGGCCGAAGGCCTGCGGCGCCTGCGCGCGGCGTTGCTGGATTTCGTACAAGCGCCGGCGCCGGCGGAGGTGTTGCGATGAAATACCTGCACAGCATGGTGCGCGTGCGCGATCTTGAGGCGTCGCTGCGTTTCTACTGCGAGGGCCTCGGCTTGCGCGAGGTGCGGCGCCGCGACGTGCCGGCGGGGAAGTTCACGCTGGTATTTCTGGCCGCGTCGGAGAGCCCGGAGGCCGAAATCGAGCTGACCTACAACTGGGATTCCAGTGAGGACTACGGCTCGGCGCGCAATTTCGGCCATCTGGCATTCCGCGTGCCGGACATCTATGCGCTCTGCTCCCATCTGCAGTCGATGGGTTACACCATCCATCGACCGCCGCGCGATGGGCACATGGCGTTCGTGCGCTCGCCCGACTTGATCTCCGTGGAGCTGCTGCAGGCGGGCGAGGCGCTGGCTCCGGCCGAGCCGTGGGCATCCATGCCCAATACCGGCAGCTGGTAGGCCCGTTCAGGCCGCGCGGGCCTCGCGCAGTGCTTCGCGCGCGGCCTGCAGGGTGTCGGCGATGTCCTGATCGCTGTGCGCACTGGACATGAAGCCGGCCTCGAACGCCGAAGGTGCGAGATATACGCCGCGGGCGAGCATGCCGTGGAAGAAACGGTTGAACATCGTCGTATCGGCTGCCGTGGCCTGCGCGAAGGTCTCCACCTTTTCGGCGGTGAAGAACAGGCCGAACATGCCGCCGACACAGGTCGTGCTGAACGGTACGCTTTCGCCATCGGCGACCGCCTGCAGCCCATCGCACAGCAGGCGGGTGCGGCTGGCGAGCGTGTCGTGGAAGCCGGGGGCCTGCACCACCTCCAGCATCGCCAAGCCGGCGGCCATTGCCACCGGGTTTCCACTCAGCGTGCCGGCTTGATAGATGGGGCCGGACGGTGCCACCTGTTCCATCAGGTCACGTCGGCCGCCGTACGCACCCACCGGCATGCCGCCGCCGATGATCTTGCCGAACGTGGTGAGGTCCGGGCGCACGCCGTAATGCGCCTGCGCGCCGCCCAGTGCCACGCGGAAGCCCGTCATCACCTCGTCGAAGATGAGCAGCGCGCCGTGGGCATCGCACAGGTCGCGGAGGCCCTGCAGATAACCGTCGCGGGGCAGGATGCAGTTCATGTTGCCGGCCACCGGCTCGATGATCAGGCCGGCGATGTCGTTGCCCTGCGCGGCGAACAGTGCCTTGGCCGCATCCAGATCGTTGTAGGGAAGGGTGAGCGTGAGATCGGCGTTCTGCTTGGGCACGCCTGGCGAGGTCGGCACACCAAACGTCAGTGCGCCCGAGCCGGCCTTCACCAGAAAGCTGTCGCCGTGGCCGTGGTAGCAACCTTCGAACTTCACGATCTTGCTGCGACCGGTGGCGCCGCGCGCCAGCCGGATCGCCGACATAGTGGCTTCCGTGCCGGAGTTCACCATGCGCACCATCTCCATCGAGGGCACCAGGCGCGTGATCGTCTCGGCCATCGTGACTTCGGCCGGGCAGGGCGTGCCGAAGGACAAGCCATTGCGCACGGCGCGTTCCACCGCCTCGCGCACGGCCGGATGGTTGTGGCCGGCGACCATCGGTCCCCACGAGCCGACATAGTCGATATAGCGCTTGCCCTCGACATCCCAGAGGTAGGCGCCGTCGGCGCGGGCGGTGAAGAAGGGCTCGCCGCCGACCGACTTGAATGCGCGCACGGGGGAATTGACGCCGCCGGGCATCAGCTGGCGGGCGCGCTGGAAGAGCTCGTGGTTGTTCATCAGATTAGGTATCCGGTTCAGGCGGTGAAGAGCGCGGCCATGTCGACCGCTGCGGCGCGTGTGTCGCTGGCGCCGTAAAGGGCCGAGACGGTGGCGATGAAATCGGCGCCAGCGTCAATCAGCAGCCTTCCATTGTCCGGGGTGATGCCGCCGATCGCCACCCGCGCAATGCCAAGCGCGGCCGTCTGCCGCAACAGATCCAAAGGCGCTCGCCCGGCATCGGGTTTGGTGGGTGAAGGGAAGAACGCGCCAAACGACACATAGCTCGCGCCCGCTCGCGCCGCGGCGGTGGCCAGTTCCGCCGAGGCATAGCACGACACTCCGACGATGGCATTGGCGCCGAGCACGGCGCGCACTGCGCTGGGGCCGCCATCGGCCTGGCTCAGGTGCACGCCCGCTGCGCCAACGGCCTGAGCGAGCGCGATGTCGTGATCGATAATCAGCGGGCGCCCGTAGCGGACGCACAGGGCGGCCAGCTCGGTAGCTTCAGCGAGACGGCGAGGATGATCGTCGCTCAGGTCACGGTACTGGATCATGGCGACGCCACCAGCCAGGGCCTGTTCGCTGCGCTCGATCAATCGATGGGGCTGCCCATCGGTGATCGCATAGATACCGTTACGCGGGAGTGTGCTCATGGGGTCGGCATGATGCCCGAACGCCGTCGCTTGCGTGTGCCTTTCGCCGCAGCGTGCGAGTTGCGAGAATGGCTGTCCACCTCTTCTTAGTTACGAGATACGCAATGACTCAGGGCAGCACCGGATCGGCATCGCGCAAGTGGATGTGCGTTGTTTGTGGCTTCATCTACGACGAGGCGCTTGGCCTCCCGGAAGAGGACATCGCCCCGGGTACGCGCTGGGAAGACGTGCCGGATACCTGGACGTGCCCGGACTGCGGTGCGACCAAGGACGACTTCGAGATGATCGAAGTCGACTGAGTCCCGCCCCAATCCGCCCCGTCGTTGCCTCAAGGCGCCACGGCGGGGCCCGCTGTCGATGATGTGATGCACCTGCGCCCTCGAGGGCGCTTGCTCAGGAGCATCGACATGCAGCAGTTCATTCCCTTCGAAGACGACTGGGCGATGGCCGAGGCTTTTGCCGGACATCGCCTCGTTCCCTATCAGCCCGGCATGGCGTGCGCTCACCGCGACGTGCCGCAGGAGCCCGGGCCCAACGGGATCGTTCAACGCGACCAGCAAAAGTTGTTCGCACCCTCTTCACAGCCGCGGCGCTCGGCGCTATGATTCTCGCCCCTCAACGAGCAGCCGCTCTTGCGAGGGTTCCATCGCCTCACGGCAGTGCGAAAAAACATTTCGCGAAGGTGTTGACGAGGTGGAAGATCGATGTAGAATGTGCGGCTCACCCGGGGCGAAATGCTTCGGGGCGGTTCGAGAAACGGATCGCAAGTGATTGATCTTTGACAGTGTGCGCAGGTGACTTGTGTGGGCGCCTTGCAGTGGACGGAATGACTGTCCAAGCAATGCAAGGGTCCAACATACAAGTCAGCAATGACGTTTTATGTTGGGATCACCCTTCAGAAAGATAGACGTCCAAACCCGCAAGGGCGAGGGTGTCGAAAACTTAAGTGAAGAGTTTGATCCTGGCTCAGATTGAACGCTGGCGGCATGCCTAACACATGCAAGTCGAACGGCAGCACAGTGGAGCTTGCTCCATGGGTGGCGAGTGGCGGACGGGTGAGTAATGCATCGGGACCTACCTAGACGTGGGGGATAACGTAGGGAAACTTACGCTAATACCGCATACGTCCTACGGGAGAAAGCAGGGGACCTTCGGGCCTTGCGCGGTTAGACGGACCGATGTTCGATTAGCTTGTTGGTGAGGTAATGGCTCACCAAGGCGACGATCGATAGCTGGTCTGAGAGGATGATCAGCCACACTGGAACTGAGACACGGTCCAGACTCCTACGGGAGGCAGCAGTGGGGAATATTGGACAATGGGCGCAAGCCTGATCCAGCAATGCCGCGTGTGTGAAGAAGGCCTTCGGGTTGTAAAGCACTTTTATCAGGAGCGAAATACTACCGGCTAATATCCGGTGGGGCTGACGGTACCTGAGGAATAAGCACCGGCTAACTTCGTGCCAGCAGCCGCGGTAATACGAAGGGTGCAAGCGTTAATCGGAATTACTGGGCGTAAAGCGTGCGTAGGCGGTTTGTTAAGTCTGCTGTGAAATCCCCGGGCTCAACCTGGGAATGGCAGTGGATACTGGCAAGCTAGAGTGTGTCAGAGGATGGTGGAATTCCCGGTGTAGCGGTGAAATGCGTAGAGATCGGGAGGAACATCAGTGGCGAAGGCGGCCATCTGGGACAACACTGACGCTGAGGCACGAAAGCGTGGGGAGCAAACAGGATTAGATACCCTGGTAGTCCACGCCCTAAACGATGCGAACTGGATGTTGGTCTCAACTCGGAGATCAGTGTCGAAGCTAACGCGTTAAGTTCGCCGCCTGGGGAGTACGGTCGCAAGACTGAAACTCAAAGGAATTGACGGGGGCCCGCACAAGCGGTGGAGTATGTGGTTTAATTCGATGCAACGCGAAGAACCTTACCTGGCCTTGACATGTCCGGAATCCTGCAGAGATGCGGGAGTGCCTTCGGGAATCGGAACACAGGTGCTGCATGGCTGTCGTCAGCTCGTGTCGTGAGATGTTGGGTTAAGTCCCGCAACGAGCGCAACCCTTGTCCTTAGTTGCCAGCACGTAATGGTGGGAACTCTAAGGAGACTGCCGGTGACAAACCGGAGGAAGGTGGGGATGACGTCAAGTCATCATGGCCCTTACGGCCAGGGCTACACACGTACTACAATGGTCGGTACAGAGGGTTGCAATACCGCGAGGTGGAGCCAATCCCAGAAAGCCGATCCCAGTCCGGATCGAAGTCTGCAACTCGACTTCGTGAAGTCGGAATCGCTAGTAATCGCAGATCAGCTATGCTGCGGTGAATACGTTCCCGGGCCTTGTACACACCGCCCGTCACACCATGGGAGTGAGTTGCTCCAGAAGCCGTTAGTCTAACCGCAAGGGGGACGACGACCACGGAGTGGTTCATGACTGGGGTGAAGTCGTAACAAGGTAGCCGTATCGGAAGGTGCGGCTGGATCACCTCCTTTCGAGATAGGCAGCTTTCGCTGCTGCAAGACGTCCACACAAGACACCTGCACATCCGCACGCCACAGGGCGTGTTTGGTCGTTTCGACCGGAAGCTTTATGGGTCTGTAGCTCAGGTGGTTAGAGCGCACCCCTGATAAGGGTGAGGCCGGTGGTTCGAGTCCTCCCAGACCCACCACCAAGCACCTGGGGCCATAGCTCAGCTGGGAGAGCACCTGCTTTGCAAGCAGGGGGTCGTCGGTTCGATCCCGACTGGCTCCACCAGTTTGAAACGGCTTACCGATGGATGTGTAGCGCACACAAAAGATTTTGAAGCCCACCGGCGTTGAGGCCGGCGTGGTGTTCTTTGAAAACGTAAACGAGTGACAAGCGTTTTGGTTCGAAACCGAACCGAGATGTGTCGTTGAGGCAATGTAGCGACGTGTTGTTTGGCGGAATCTCATTCCTGAGGAGGAATGGGAGTATGCCCCGAGGCGACTTGGGGTTATATGGTCAAGCGAACTAAGCGTATACGGTGGATGCCTTGGCAGTCAGAGGCGATGAAGGACGTGGCAGCCTGCGAAAAGTGTCGGGGAGCTGGCAACAAGCTTTGATCCGGCAATGTCCGAATGGGGAAACCCACTCCGCAAGGAGTACTGCATGGTGAATACATAGCCATGCAGGGCGAACCCGGGGAACTGAAATATCTAAGTACCCGGAGGAAAAGAAATCAACCGAGATTCCGTCAGTAGCGACGAGCGAACGCGGAGCAGCCCAAAAGCACACTTTGTTCTAGTCAAACGGCATGGAAAGGCCGGCCATAGATGGTGATAGCCCAGTCGACGAAAGGGCATTGTGTGTGAAATTGAGTAAGGCGGGGCACGAGAAACCCTGTCTGAACATGGGGGGACCATCCTCCAAGGCTAAATACTCCTGACTGACCGATAGCGAACTAGTACCGTGAGGGAAAGGCGAAAAGAACCCCGGAGAGGGGAGTGAAATAGACCCTGAAACCGTATACGTACAAGCAGTGGAAGCCCGCAAGGGTGACTGCGTACCTTTTGTATAATGGGTCAGCGACTTACTGTCAGTGGCGAGCTTAACCGTATAGGGGAGGCGAAGGGAAACCGAGTCTGAATAGGGCGCATAGTCTCTGGCAGTAGACCCGAAACCGAGTGATCTATCCTTGGCCAGGTTGAAGGTGCGGTAACACGCACTGGAGGACCGAACCCACATCTGTTGCAATAGATGGGGATGAGCTGAGGATAGGAGTGAAAGGCTAAACAAACTCGGAGATAGCTGGTTCTCCTCGAAAGCTATTTAGGTAGCGCCTCGGACGAATCTTCCTGGGGGTAGAGCACTGTTATGGCTAGCGGGTCATCGCGACTTAGCAAACCATGGCAAACTCCGAATACCAGGACAGACTATCCGGGAGACACACGGCGGGTGCTAACGTCCGTCGTGAAAAGGGAAACAACCCAGACCCGCAGCTAAGGTCCCAAAGTCATAGCTAAGTGGAAAACGATGTGGAAAGGCATAGACAGCCAGGAGGTTGGCTTAGAAGCAGCCACCCTTTAAAGAAAGCGTAATAGCTCACTGGTCGAGTCGGTCTGCGCGGAAGATTTAACGGGGCTAAGCTATGCACCGAAGCTCGGGGTGCACACCTTTGGTGTGCGCGGTAGAGGAGCGTTCTGTAAGCCTGTGAAGGTGGATTGTAAAGTCTGCTGGAGGTATCAGAAGTGCGAATGCTGACATGAGTAACGATAATGGGGGTGAAAAGCCCCCACGCCGAAAGCCCAAGGTTTCCTCGCGCAACGTTCATCGGCGCAGGGTGAGTCGGCCCCTAAGGCGAGGCAGAAATGCGTAGTCGATGGGAAGCTGGTTAATATTCCAGCACTTTTCTTAAGTGCGATGTGGGGACGGAGAAAGTTAGGTCTACCGGGCGTTGGTTGTCCCGGGGAAAGGCGGTAGGCATGGATCTTAGGCAAATCCGGGATCCTTTATGCCGAGCACCGAGACGAGTCCTATTGGACGAAGTGACTGATACTACGCTTCCAGGAAAAGCCACTAAGCTTCAGCTTAAGAAAAACCGTACCGTAAACCGACACTGGTAGGCAGGGTGAGAATCCCAAGGCGCTTGAGAGAACTCGGGTGAAGGAACTAGGCAAAATGGCACCGTAACTTCGGGAGAAGGTGCGCCCATCGACGTGGTCACGTGCGTGACTGAGCGTTGATGGGTCGCAGTAACCTGGCCGCTGCGACTGTTTATCAAAAACACAGCACTCTGCAAACACGAAAGTGGACGTATAGGGTGTGACGCCTGCCCGGTGCTGGAAGGTTAATTGATGGGGTCAGCCGCAAGGCGAAGCTCTTGATCGAAGCCCCAGTAAACGGCGGCCGTAACTATAACGGTCCTAAGGTAGCGAAATTCCTTGTCGGGTAAGTTCCGACCTGCACGAATGGCGTAACGACAGCGGCGCTGTCTCCACCCGAGACTCAGTGAAATTGAAATCGCTGTGAAGATGCAGCGTTCCCGCGGCAAGACGGAAAGACCCCGTGAACCTTTACTATAGCTTTACACTGAACGTTGAGTTCTTCTGTGTAGGATAGGTGGGAGGCTTTGAAGCGCAGACGCCAGTTTGCGTGGAGCCATCCTTGAAATACCACCCTGAAGTGCTTGACGTTCTAACCTAGGCCCGTAATCCGGGTCAGGGACCGTGTATGGTGGGTAGTTTGACTGGGGCGGTCTCCTCCCAAAGAGTAACGGAGGAGCACGAAGGTACGCTCAGCGCGGTCGGACATCGCGCACTGTGTGCAAAGGCATAAGCGTGCTTGACTGCGAGATCGACGGATCAAGCAGGTACGAAAGTAGGTCTTAGTGATCCGGTGGTTCTGTATGGAAGGGCCATCGCTCAACGGATAAAAGGTACTCCGGGGATAACAGGCTGATACCGCCCAAGAGTTCATATCGACGGCGGTGTTTGGCACCTCGATGTCGGCTCATCACATCCTGGGGCTGTAGCCGGTCCCAAGGGTATGGCTGTTCGCCATTTAAAGTGGTACGCGAGCTGGGTTCAGAACGTCGTGAGACAGTTCGGTCCCTATCTGTCGTGGGCGTTGGAGATTTGAGGGGGGCTGCTCCTAGTACGAGAGGACCGGAGTGGACGTTCCGCTGGTGTTCGGGTTGTCTCGCCAGAGGCATTGCCCGGTAGCTATGAACGGAAGTGATAACCGCTGAAAGCATCTAAGCGGGAAGCACGCCCCAAGATGAGATCTCCCGAGAGCTCGACTCTCCTTAAGGCACCATCAAGACTAGGTGGTTGATAGGCGCGGTGTGGAAGTGCAGCAATGCATTGAGCTTACGCGTACTAATGAGCCGTGAGGCTTGACCATATAACCCCAAGACGCTTCGCCGTTCCTCGCGAAACATCTCGAACACGTTTCACCCAAATCGCTTGTCACTCGTTTACCCCAATCGTGGGTCTGGCGCTTCAGCGCTGACCCCACTTT
Organism: Dyella thailandensis; assembly: GCF_050749815.1. Lineage (GTDB taxonomy): Bacteria > Pseudomonadota > Gammaproteobacteria > Xanthomonadales > Rhodanobacteraceae > Dyella_A. The sequence goes on from NZ_CP192735.1 coordinate 3,726,671, forward strand.
TTCCCTGGCGGCTATAGCGCTGTGGTCCCACCCGATCCCATCCCGAACTCGGAAGTGAAACGCAGCTGCGCCGATGGTAGTGTGCATCCGCATGCAAGAGTAGGTCACCGCCAGGGACCTCATACTAAAAAACCCCCTCAGCCGAGGGGGTTTTTTTTGGCCTCCACTCGGGGCGTTGAGGCGCAAAGTGGTTACCGCTTTCGCCGTCATGACAGCAGTTGTGCTTCAACCCGCGACGCGCTTTCGAAAAAAGGCAACGAAAAAGGCGGAGGATCGCTCCTTCGCCTTTTCTGTCTACGACAACTGGCCAGCTAGCCGCTTCGCGATCGACCTCAGTCGAGGCGGTACCCGAATTGTTCCTCGAACTCCGCATGGAACTGGTCGTAGTTGAACGACTGGTTCTGCGTACCGGGGTGTTCGACCTTCAACGCACCCATCAGCGACGCCATGCGGCCCACCGTCGGCCAATCGCGCCCCTGCATGATGCCGAAGATGAGGCCTGCCCGATAAGCGTCGCCGCAACCGGTCGGATCAACCACCTGACGCTCGCGTGCCGGCGGAATCACGTGGACCGTGTTGTCGGCATGGATCATCGAACCGCGTGGCCCCTGGGTGACGATGTAGGCGCTCACCCGAGAGGCGATCTCCGCCGCCGACCAGCCGGTGCGCGTCTGCAGCAACTGCGACTCGTAGTCGTTGACGATCACATAGGTGGATTTCTCGATCATCGACCGGAATTCGGCGCCGTCGAACAGCGGCATCGCCTGGCCCGGATCGAAGATGAAAGGGACGCCTCGCGCAGCGAACTCATCGACGTGCTGAAGCATCGCTTCGCGGCTGTCGGGCGCCACGATGGCGAAGCTGATCTCGGGAATATCGCGCACGTGGTTCTCATGCGCGCTAGCCATCGCACCCGGGTGGAAGGCCGTGATCTGGTTGTTGTCCAGATCGGTGGTGATGAAGCACTGCGGCGTGAACTGATCTTCGTACTCGCGCACGTAGTCCAGCCGAATACCACGATCAAGCAGATGCTTGCGGTACGGGGCGAAATCCTGACCGACCGCCGCCACCGGGAGCGGGTCGGCGCCGAGCAGCTTGAGGTTGTACGCGATGTTGCCGGCGCATCCCCCGAACTCGCGCCGCATCCGCGGCACCAGGAAAGAAACATTCAGGATGTGCACCTGATCGGGCAGGATGTGATTCTTGAACTGGTCCTGGAACACCATGATGGTGTCGTAGGCCAACGATCCGCAGATAACGGCAGACATGATCCGTGGGTGCCTCGGCAAGATGTTTGGGCCGCTCAGATGCTGGCCCGCATGACGCCGCGACGTCACGCCCCGGCAAAGTCTCAAATCGTACCGGGAACCGGCGCAATTGGCGACTTCGGCTGCCCGCGCACTGTTGTCGGATTGCCCGAGAAAACGCCGATATCGTCGTGTCCTGCAAGGCTTTCTTAACGTCTCAGTCCTTGCGTGCTCTAGCCCCGCTGACTAGACTGGCGCGCTTACTTTTTAGCCAGTCGGACGCGCGGCGACCCCATGTTCAAGAAGTTTCGCGGGATCTTTTCCAACGACATCTCCATCGACCTCGGCACCGCCAATACGCTGATCTATGTGCGTGGCCAGGGCATCGTGCTCAACGAGCCGTCGGTGGTCGCCATTCGTCAGGATCGCGGTCCGGGCGGCCCGCGCACCGTGGCTGCGGTCGGCGGAGACGCCAAGCGCATGCTCGGCCGTACCCCGGGCAACATTGCCACCGTGCGTCCGATGAAGGACGGCGTCATCGCCGACTTCACCATGACCGAGGCGATGCTGCAGCACTTCATCAAGCAGGTGCACAAGTCGCGGATGCTGCGTCCGAGCCCGCGCGTGCTGGTGTGCGTGCCGTGCGGGTCGACCCAGGTCGAACGTCGCGCGATCAAGGAGTCGGCCGAAGGCGCCGGCGCCCGTGACGTGTTCCTGATCGAGGAGCCGATGGCCGCGGCGATCGGCGCCGGCATTCCGGTGCACGAGGCGCGCGGCTCGATGGTGCTGGACATCGGCGGCGGCACCTCCGAGGTGGCGGTGATTTCGCTCAACGGCATTGTCTACTCTGCCTCGGTGCGCGTGGGCGGCGACCGTTTCGACGAGGCGATCATCAACTACGTGCGCCGCAATCACGGCACGCTGATCGGCGAATCCACCGCCGAGCGCATCAAGCTCGAGATCGGCTGTGCGTTCCCGCAGAGCGAGGTCAAGGAGATCGAGATCTCCGGCCGCAATCTGGCCGAAGGCGTGCCGCGCATGTTCACCATCAACTCCAACGAGATCCTCGAGGCGCTGCACGAGCCGCTCGCCGGCATCGTGGCTGCGGTGAAGTCGGCGCTGGAGCAGACCCCGCCGGAGCTTTGCTCCGACGTCGCCGAGCGCGGCATCGTGCTCACCGGCGGTGGCGCGTTGCTGCGTGACCTCGATCGCCTGATTTCTGAAGAGACCGGTCTGCACGTCCAGGTCGCGGACGATCCGCTCACCTGCGTCGCTCGCGGCGGCGGCAAGGCCCTGGAGCTGATCGACCAGCACGGCAGCGATTTCTTCGCTCCCGAGTAACTGTGGTCGCGTCGCCTGCCGTCCAGGCCGGGACACACCCTGTCCCTGGCCTGCCATGCGGATGGCGCGAGGAGTGTCGGCGTTGACACAGCGCAGCTGCATCCCCGATGGACGGGCTTCATGGCGTTGAATCGCGAAGAGTCGCCGCTGTTTGCCGGCACCGTGGCAGGGACGCTGCGCCTGCTCGCCTACCTGGCGCTAGCGATGGTGCTGATGGTGCTCGATCACCGCAACGGCTGGACCTGGCGCGTGCGCTACGCCACCGCGGTCGTGGTCGAGCCGCTCTATCGCCTGGCCGGCGCGCCCAGCGCTGGCATGCGTGCACTGGCAACCGCCTTTTCCGAACGCAAGGCGCTCACCGAGCAGAACCAACGCCTGCGTGAAGACCTGCTGCTGGCCAACGCCAAGCTCAATCGCATGGCGTCCGTTGCGGAGCAGAACCAGCGCCTGAAGGAACTGCTCGACACCCAGCGCAGCCTCGAACTCAACGTGCAGTTGGCCCATGTCATCGGCGTCGACCTGGGGCCGGACCAGCACCGTCTCATGCTCAGCCTCGGTGCGAACAACGGCATCAAGGTCGGCCAGCCGGTGATCGACTCGCGCGGCGTGATGGGGCAGGTTGCGCACGTGTTGCCCAGCACTTCGATCGTCATGCTGATCACCGATCCGGCGCACGCCTTGCCGGTGACGATCGAGCGCACCGGACTGCGCACGATTGCCTACGGTGCGCGCGGCGGACGCGGCCTGATCCTGCCCGACATTCCCATGGCAGCCGACGTGCGGACCGGCGATCGGCTGCTGACCTCGGGCCTAGGCGGGCGCTTTCCTTCCGGGTTCCCGGTAGGCACGGTCACCCGCGTGCAGCCCTCGGCCACCGGGATGTTCCTGGAAGCCAGCGCCACGCCCGCCGCCGATATCGATCGCAGCGAGGATGTGCTGCTGCTGCACGATCAGGCCGAACCGATCGGGCCGCCGGCGCCCGCTGCGCCGGCCGGCCCGCCTGCCGGTCTTGCGCCCTCGTCGAGCGCCCCGCCGCCGCCAACGGCCCGTGCCGCGGGAGTGTCGCCGTGAACCGCCATCGCCTCGCGTTGTTCTGGTTCAGCACCACGCTGGTGGTGGCGCTGCTCGCCATGCTGGTGCCGTTGCCCGCGGTGCTGCAGCCGTTCAAACCCTACTGGCCGGCGCTGGTGCTGCTGTACTGGTCGCTGGAGTCGGGCGAGCGGGTGAACCTGGGCATGGCCTTTCTGGTGGGCCTGTTTGCCGACCTGCTCGACGGCGTGCTGCTCGGTGAGCAGGCGTTGCGCCTGACCGCCCTGGTCTTTATTGCCTTGCGCTTCCGCTCGCGGCTGCGCTTTTTCCCGATGTGGCAGCAGACGCTGGCGGTGCTGGCGCTGCTGCTCAACGACCGCGTGCTGCTGCTGATCGTGCGAGTGTTTGCCGGGGAAGCGTCGCCGCCGGTGAGCTGGTGGTTCTCGCCCTTCGTCGGTGCGGCGCTGTGGCCATTCCTGTTTCTGCTGCTGGATGACCTGCGCATCCGCTTGCGCATCGCCTGAGCGCAGTGGTCGTGATCAAGCGCCGTGGAATCCGCCTGCGCCGAGCGATCAAGGATCCGCGTGGCGAAAGCGTGCTGTTCCGTCGCCGTGCGCTGGCCGGCTTCGGCATCATCCTGCTCGGGTTGCTGGCGCTGGTGGGACGCTATGCGTTCCTGCAGGTGTTGCATCACGACGAGTTCGCCACCCGCTCGGAGGCCAACCGCGTCAAGCCGCGGGCCATTCCTCCGGCGCGTGGCCTGATCTACGACCGTAACGGCGTCCTGCTGGCGGACAACGTCCCGGCGTTCCGGCTCGAGGTGGTGCCCGAGCAGGTGCCGGACATGAAGGCGATGCTGGCGCAGATCGGCACCGTGGTGCCGCTCAGCGACGACGACATCGAGGCGTTCAAGAAGCAGCTGGCGCAGAGTCGCCGTTTCGAAAGCGTGCCGCTGAAGCTGCATCTGTCCGAGGACGATATCGCCCGGTTCGCCATCAACCGCTGGCGCTTTCCCGGGGTGGACGTGGTGCCCTATCTCACCCGCCGCTATCCGTTCGGCGAGCGCTTTGCGCACCTTATCGGCTATGTCGGGCGCATCGACGACAACGACCTCAAGCGCCTCGACCCGGTGCGCTACAAGGGCACCACGCACGTGGGGCGCAGCGGTCTGGAGCGCTCCTATGAGGACGTGTTGCACGGCACGCCGGGCTACGAATTGGTGGAGGTGAATGCCGACGGTCGTACCCAGCGCGTGCTGGAGACGCATCCGCCGATTCCCGGCAAGAACCTCTACCTCAGCGTCGACGTGCGCATCCAGAAGGCTGCCGAAGAAGCGTTCGACGGTCGCCCGGGCGCCGCCGTAGCGATCGATCCGCGCAACGGCCAGGTGCTGGCGATGGTCAGTGTGCCGAGTTTCGATCCCAATCTGTTCGTCAACGGCATCAGTTCAGCCGACTACAAGGCACTCACCACCGATCCGGAAAAGCCGCTGTACAACCGCGCCCTGCGTGGCGTGTATCCGCCGGGCTCTACCGTGAAGCCGCTGATCGGCCTGGCCGGCCTGGAATCGGGCCTGCGCACGCCGCAGGACACGGTGGTCTCCACCGGTCAGTACTGCATTCCCGGCACCACGTTCTGCCGGCGCGACGATCAGCGCGGCGGCGTCGGCCGGGTCGACCTCGCCGAGGCGATCGAGCAGTCGGTCAACACGTATTTCTACAAGCTGGCGCTGGACCTGGGCATCGACCGGCTCAGCGACTACATGAGCAAGTTCGGCTTCGGCCGTCCGACCGGTATCGATCTGGTGGGCGAATCGGACGGCGTGCTGCCGTCGCGTGAGTGGAAGCAGGCGCACTCACGCCAGCCCTGGTTCCCGGGCGAGACGATGATCGCCGGCATTGGCCAGGGTTACTGGGCGGTGACGCCGATCCAGCTCGCCCACGCCATCGCTACCTTTGCCGGCCACGGTGTGCCGTACGCGCCGCGGCTGGTGATGGCCACGCAGGACAGCGTGGAGGCCAAGCGCAAGCCGCTGCCCAATCCGCCGCTGGGGCCGAGCCTGATCACCTCACCCGCCTACTGGTCCGCCGTCGACCAGGGCATGCAGATGGTGATGTACGGCGACAAGGGCACCGGCCGCTCGTTGACCGTCGGCTTCCCGTACCGGCTCGCCGGTAAGAGCGGCACCGCCGAGCGCTTTTCGCGCAAGGGCAACACCTACGACGATCGCAGCAACCTGGCCTATCTCGCCTCGCGCAACCGCGCTTGGTTCGAGGTGTATGCCCCGGCCGAGGATCCGCAGATCGCCGTGGTCGCCGTGCTGGAAGCCGGCGCCTGGGGTGCGTCGTCGGCCGGCCCGATCACCCGGCACATCCTCGATGCGTGGGTGGCGGCGAAGGGACGTGCGGCTCCGCCGTACACGCCCTACCGTGACGACGCCATCGGCAACGCGTCGGCGACGGTGGAGGACCTGCCGGTGGACGCCACCGGCGAGGTGCCGGCCGAAGCCGCCTCGGCCCCTGACGACGGAGCCACGCCATGATCCACCCGCTGTACATGCGCATGCGCCGCTTTGTCCGCCGACTGCTCACGCGCCCGCGGATCGACCTGCCGCTGGTGTTCGGCCTGTTCGCGCTGGCCTGCGTTGGCCTGATGACGCTCTACAGCGCCGGCGACCGGAGCCTCGGGTTGGTTGGCGGGCAGGCAGCGCGCTTCGTGATGGGAGGCGTGTTGTTGCTGCTGGTGTCGCGCATTCCGCCGTCGACGCTGCGCACGTGGACGCCCTGGCTGTATGCCGGCAGCACCGCCTTGCTGGTGGTGGTAGCGGTGCTGGGCGAGGGGCGCGGTGCATATCGCTGGCTCGACCTGGGCGTGATGCGCTTCCAGCCCTCGGAGCTGCTCAAGCTGACCATGCCGATGATGGTGGCCTGGTACCTGCATCCGCGGCAGTTGCCACCGAGCTGGAAGGACATCGCCATGGTCGGCTTGCTGATCGCAGTGCCGGCCGGGCTGATCGCCGAGCAGCCGGATCTGGGCACGGCATTGCTGGTGGCTGGTGCCGGCGCCTTCGCGCTGTTCCTCTCGGGCATGTCGTGGTGGCGCATCGGTGCGCTGCTGGGCGCGGCCGCGGCGATGGTGCCGGTGGGCTGGCACTTCATGCACCAGTACCAGCGCGACCGCGTGATGACCCTGCTCAATCCGGAGTCGGACCCGCTGGGCAACGGCTGGCACATCATCCAGTCGCAGATCGCGGTGGGCTCCGGCGGCGTGTTCGGCAAGGGCTGGCAGCACTCCACGCAGTCGCGGCTGGATTTCCTGCCCGAGCACACCACCGACTTCATCTTCGCGGTGTTCTCCGAGGAATTCGGCCTGGTCGGCGTGATCGGCATCCTGGCGCTGTACGCTTTCATCATCGGCCGCTGCCTGTGGATCGCGATGGAAGCGCGCGACACGTATTCGCGTCTGCTCGCCGGCGCCATCGGCATGAGCTTCTTCGTCTACGTGCTGGTCAACGGCGGCATGGTGGCCGGCATGCTGCCGGTGGTCGGCGTGCCGATGCCGCTGGTGAGCTACGGCGGCACGTCGGCGGTGTCGTTGCTCACCGGCTTCGGCGTGCTGATGTCGATCCACGCGCACCGCAAGATGCACGACTGAACCGCCGCCCGATTTCGCCCCGCCGGCGCCCCGGCGCGCGGCGCGGCGCGTGTTAGGCTCTCGGCGCTGAACTTCGAGCGAGCCACGGACTGATGACTGTTTTTCACGCGACGCCCGTTTCCCGCCTGGTCATCGCGTTGGGCCTGCTCGCCGCCCCGGTCATTTCGCCCCTGCATGCGCAGACCCACCCGGGCCAGGCGGCGCTGGTGCGCGAGGTGGCGCGCGACACCGGCAAGAGCCCCGCTGCGCTCAACCGCCTGCTCGACGGCGCCACCAAGCAGCAGAGCATCCTCGATGCGATCAGCCGGCCGGCCGAGGCCAAGCCGTGGCGCGATTACCGCCCGATCTTCATGACCGAGCAGCGCATCGCCGACGGCGTGGCGTTCTACCGCGAGCATCGGGCGCTGCTGGAGCAGGTCGGCCAGCAATACGGCGTAGCGCCGGAGTACATCGTGGCGATCCTCGGCGTGGAGACCAATTACGGTCGCCTCGGCGGCAAATACAAGGTGCTCGATGCCCTGGTCACGCTGGGCCTGTACTACCCGCCGCGTGCCAAGTTCTTTCGCGAACAGCTGAAGGTCCTGCTGGAGCTGCCGGCCAACCACCTGGCCGGTCCGCTCGACACGCTGCTGGGCTCCTACGCCGGTGCGCAGGGCTGGGGCCAGTTCATGCCATCGAGCATCCGCGATTTCGCCGTGGACGAAGATCACGACGGCCGCATCGACCTGCGCAACTCGCTGCCGGACATCTTCGCCAGCGTCGCCAACTACTTTGCCGGGCACGGCTGGGTGCGGGGCGGTCCAGTGGCGATGCGCGCGCAGCCAGACAGCGCAGCCACCCCGATCACGGTGAAGGACAGCAAGCCGCAGTGGCCGCTGGAGCAGCTCGAGGCCTGGGGCTACGCGCCGCTGGCGTCGGCCAATCCCGGTGAGCCGAGCAGCCTGCAGATGCTGGATGGCGCCGCCGGACCGGAGTACTGGTTCACCTTCCAGAATTTCTACGTCATCACCACCTACAACCGCAGTCCGCTCTATGCCATGGCCGTTTATCAGCTGGCGCAGGCGATCGATGCGGGCGTGCAGCAGGCGGACGCGACGCAATGAGGCGCCTGTCGGGGGCGCTGCTTTGCGTGGCAACGGCGCTGCTGCTGGCCGGATGCGCAGGCCACAAGGCGCGCCCCTCGCATACCGGCGGCGCCAGCGAGACGCGTGGTGCATCCGGCGCATCGCGCGGTCATGCCGGCGATGCGTTCCACGACGACCTCAGCAAGGGCCAGGACAGCCGCTACCGCGACCGCAACGACAGCGTACCCACCGGCAACCCGCTGGACGTGAGCAAGCTGGTCGAACCCACTCCGCACTGGGAGCCGCGGTCGGCCTACGGCAACAAGTCGCCCTACACCGTGCTCGGCCACACCTACCGCGTGCTGCCGTCGGCGCGCGGCTACGTGGAGCGCGGCATCGCCTCGTTCTACGGCAACAAGTTCCACGGCTACAAGACATCGAGCCTGGAGAACTACGACATGTACCAGTTCTCCGCCGCGCACAAGACGCTGCCGCTGCCCAGCTACGCGCGTGTCACCAACCTGGCCAACGGCAAGAGCGTGATCGTGCGCATCAACGATCGCGGCCCGTTCCACGCCAACCGGCTGATCGATCTTTCCTACGCCGCAGCGGTGAAGATCGGCATCTGGCCCGCCGGCACCGGCATGGTCGAGGTACGCGCAATCGATCCCGCTCATCCCGAAGACACGCCCGCTCCGGTAGCCGCCGCGGCACCGGTGCGGGAACCTGGCGCTGCAAATCCGGTCCCTGTTGCCGGCGCTTCGCCGGCGATCTACCTCCAGGTGGGCGCGTTCTCCGAGGCGGCTAACGCTGATCGGCTGGCGCAGCGGCTGCGGGCGGCCAATCTGGGCCAGGTCCAGGTGATCCAGCTGCAGAGCAATGGCCAGGCGATCCGTCGGGTGCGCGTGGGACCGCTGCCGGATGCTGAACGGGCCGACGAAGTCGCGCGCCGGATCGAGGCGATGGGCCTGCCCACCCCGCAGGTCGCGGTAGACTGAGCGGTATTTCTTCACGGATGGCATGTCGCGTGCCGTCCCTTGCCAGACGGGATTGAACACAACGATGAGCTTTGTCCGCCGTACCCTGGTTGCATTCGCCGCCACCGCCCTGGTGGCTGGCGCCGCGCTGGCCCAGCAGGTTCCGCCGCGCCCCTCGCCGGTGCCGCGACCGGTGATGCCGGAGGCGCCGGTGCCGCCGCCGCCGGACGTGGACGGCAAGACCTGGGTGCTGATGGACTACGCCACTGGCCAGATCCTCGCCAGCAAGAACCCCGACGAGCGCGTCGAGCCGGCCTCGATCACCAAGATCATGACCGACTACGTGGTGTCCGCCGAAGTCGCCAACGGCCGCATCCACATGACCGACCCGGTCACCATCAGCGAGCACGCCTGGCGCGGTGGCGGCGCCGGTACCGATGGCTCCACCAGCTTCATGAAGCTGGGCAGCCAGGTGCCGCTGAAGGATCTGCTGTACGGCATGATCATCCAGTCCGGCAACGACGCGGCGATCGCGCTGGCCGAGCACACCGCCGGCTCCGAGGATGCGTTCGCCAACCTGATGAACGCCTATGCCAAGCAGCTGGGCATGGTGAACTCGAACTTCGAGAACGCCTCGGGCTATCCGATCGCCAACCACTACACCACCGCCCACGACATCGCGATCCTCTCGCGCGCGCTGATCCACGACTTCCCGGATGATTACGCCATCTCGGCGATCAAGCAGTTCGAGTGGAACGGCATCAAGCAGGGTAACCGCAACACCCTGCTGTGGCGCGACCCCACCGTGGACGGCATCAAGACCGGCCACACCGCGGCCGCCGGCTACTGCCTGGCCGCCTCGGCCAAGCAGGGCGACTCGCGCATGATCGCCATCGTGATGGGCGCCAGCTCGGAGAAGGCCCGCGCCGATTCGGCCATGGCGCTGCTCAACTACGGCTTCCGCTTCTACGAGACCCACAAGCTGTACGAGGCCGGCAAGCCGCTGGCCACGCCGCGCCTGTGGAAGGGCGAGAACAAGACCCTGCCGCTGGGCGTGACCGACGCCGTGCAGGTCACCGTCAAGCGCGGCCAGTACGACAAGCTCAAGGCCACCATGGATGTGCCGGCCACACTGATCGCCCCGTTCAAGAAGGGTCAGCAGGTAGGTACGCTGCGCATCACGCTCGACGGCCAGCCGGTGCAGAGCGTGCCGCTGGTGGCGCTGGCCGACGCCCCGCAGGGCGGGTTCTTCTCGCGCCTGTGGGATTCGATCCTGCTGTGGTTCCACGGCAGCGACAAGAAGGCTGACGCGGACGCCAAGTGATGCAGGAAATCGACTTCTCCCAGGCAAAGAAAGACGGCAAGGGCTTCCAGTTTCCCGGGGAGTTCGAGATCACCGCGATGGGCAATGCCGGTGCCGACCTACCGGCCCACGTGCCGCGCCTGTTGGAGGGCCATGGCCTGCACGTACTGCACGAGACGGTGCGCTACAAGCAGTCCGCCGGCGGCAACTACGTGTCGGTGACGGTGAGTTTCCGCGCCCAGACGCGGGAGGAGTACGACGCGGCGCATACCGTGCTGCGGGCCGATCCGGACATCCGTTACACGCTCTGATGAGGCACGCAGGGCCAGCCAATCACGGGGAACGCGCCTGGCGCGTTCCCCGTTTGCGTTGGCGTCGGCGGGCTTGAATCCCCCGCGCCGCCCCCTGATGTTGAGCGTGTTTCTCCGCCGTACCGGAACCCCCGCATGACCCTGCCCCTGAAGATCCGCCGGCTCGGACGCCAGCCCTACGAGGCGACCTGGAGGGCGATGAGCGCCTTCACCGACAACCGCACCGCCGACACCCCCGACGAGCTGTGGCTGCTCGAGCACGATCCGGTGTTCACCCAGGGCCAGGCGGGCAAGGCCGAGCACGTGCTGGCGCCGGGCGACATCCCGGTGGTGCAGGTGGATCGCGGCGGCCAGGTGACCTACCACGGCCCCGGCCAGATCGTCGGCTACCCGCTGATCGACCTGCGCCGCGTGGGCGTGGGCGTGCGCGAGCTGGTCCACCGCATCGAGCAGACCCTGATCGATACGCTGGCGCACTGGAACGTCGTCGCCGAGCGGGTCGAGGGCGCGCCCGGGGTCTACGTGGCCGGCGCCAAGGTGGCGGCGCTGGGCCTGCGCGTGCGCCGCGGCTGCAGTTTCCACGGCCTGGCTTTCAACGTGGCCATGGACCTGGAGCCGTATCACCGCATCAACCCTTGTGGCTACAAGGGTTTGGCGGTGACACAGGTGCTAGACTTGGGCGGTCCGTCGCGACTGGCGGACGTCGAAGACGTGCTCATTGGCGAGTTCTGCCGCCAATTCGGTTTCGACGCCGAGCCGGCCGCCCCCCAACTCCCCGAACTCCCCGCGCGCGCCGCGGTCTAGGCATGTGCTCATGAGCGAATCCCCCGCGACTCCCAAGACGATCCCGATCCGCACGGTCGCCGCACCGGCGGTCGAGAAGCAGTTGGGCAACGACAAGATCGCCCTCAACCGCGCCGGGTTCGACACCGCGGTGCCGACCCTGCGCAAGCCGAGCTGGATCCGCGTACGCCTGCCGCAGGGCAACGCCGTGCAGGAGCTCAAGGCACGCCTGCGCGAAAACGCGCTGGTGACGGTGTGCGAGGAAGCCTCCTGCCCCAACATTCACGAGTGTTTCTCCAAGGGCACCGCCACGTTCATGATCCTCGGCGAGGTGTGCACGCGGCGCTGCTCGTTCTGCGACGTAGCCCACGGCCGACCGGCCGCGCCCGATCCGCTGGAGCCGGCGCGCCTGGCCGAAACCATCCGCGACATGCGCCTGAAGTACGTGGTGATCACCTCGGTCGACCGCGATGACCTGCGCGACGGCGGCGCCGAGCACTTCGCCAGCTGCATCCGCGCCACGCGCCACGCCGCACCGGGCATCAAGATCGAAATCCTCACCCCCGACTTCCGCGGCAAGGGCCGCATGGAGCGGGCGCTGGAAGTGCTCAAGGATTTCCCGCCGGACGTGTTCAACCACAACCTGGAAACCGTGCCGCACCTGTACCGCGAAGTGCGTCCGGGCGCCGACTACCAGTGGTCGCTGGACCTGCTCAAGCGCTTCAAGGCGCAGCATCCGGACGTGCCGACCAAGTCCGGCATCATGCTGGGCCTGGGCGAAACCTGGGACCAGGTCATTGAGACCATGCGCGACCTGCGCGCGCACGACGTCGAGATGATCACCATCGGCCAGTACCTGCAGCCCACGCCGCATCACCACCCGGTGGTGCGTTACTGGACGCCGGAAGAATTCGACGCGCTGCGCAAGGAGGGCGAGGCGATGGGTTTCCATCACGTCGCTTCCGGTCCGCTGGTGCGATCCTCCTACCACGCCGACCTGCAGGCTCATGCCGCAGGCGTTACCGAACTTGCCTGAGGGAACTGCATGACCTTTCGTCCTTCGCTCGCCCTGCTGGTTGCCCTCACCCTTGCCGGCGGCGCTGCGGGCGTGCAGGCCCAGCAGGCACCCGCCGCGGCGCCAGCCGCCGATGACGCGGCCACCGGCCAGCCCGCGCGCAAGGCCTCGGTGCTCCCCCTGCAGGCCACCTCGGAGGAAGCCGAGGCGGCGCAGCTCTCCGCGCGCTTCCTCACCCGCTTCCACTACGACGCGCAGCCGCTCGACGACGCCATGTCGGCGCGCATCTACGCCAAGTACCTCGATCAGCTCGATGGCGAGAAGGTGTTCTTCACCCAGGAAGACCTGGCGAAGTTCGCGCCGCTGAAGACCAAATTCGACGATGCGATCTGGAACAAGGACCTGAGCGGCCCGTTCTCGATCTTCAACCTCTACGTGAAGCGCGCCAGCGAGCGTATGCACTACGCGCTGGGCCTGCTCGACAAGGGCTTCGACTTCTCCAAGGACGAGAGCTACGTGCTCGATCGCGAGAAGGCCGACTGGCCGAAGGACCAGGCCGAGCTGGACAACCTGTGGCGCCAGCGCACCAAGAACGACTGGCTGCGCCTGAAGCTCGCCGGCAAGGACGATGCGGAGATCCGCAAGACGCTGACCAAGCGCTATTCCACGCTGCTGGACCGCATCAAGCAGCTCGATGGCGAGGACGCGTTCCAGAGCTTCATGACCGCCTACGCGGAAACCACCGACCCGCACACCGACTACCTCGGCCCACGCCTGGCGCAGAACTTCGACATCTCGATGAAGCTCTCGCTGGAGGGCATCGGCGCGGTGCTGCAGGCGCGCGACGAGTACACCCAGATCCGTGAGATCGTGCCCGGCGGCCCGGCCGCCAAGTCCGGCAAGCTCGAAGTGGGTGACCGCATCGTGGCGATCGGCCAGGACAACGGCCCGATGGTCGACGTCATCGGCTGGCGCCTGGACGACGTGGTCAACAAGATCCGCGGCAAGAAGGACACCACCGTGCGCATCGAGGTGCTGCCCGCCGATGCCGGTCCGGATGGCAAGCACGAGCTGGTCACGCTGGTGCGCAAGAAGGTGGTGGTGGAGGAGCAGGCGGCCAAGTCCAAGGTCATCGACATCAAGGACGGCGGCGTCACCCGCAAGATCGGCGTGATCGACCTGCCCACCTTCTATGCCGACTTCGCCGCGCGCGCCAAGGGCGATCCGAACTACAAGAGCGCCACCCGCGACGTCGCCAAGCTGCTCACCGAGCTCAAGGCGCAGGGCGTCGAAGGCGTGGTGATGGACCTGCGCAACAACGGCGGCGGCTCGCTCGACGAAGCTAACGAACTCACCGGCCTGTTCATCGACACCGGCCCGGTGGTGCAGGTGCGCAAGGCCAACGGCGAGGTGGAAGTGCAGGGCGACGATGACCCCGGCCTGGCCTGGAGCGGCCCGATGGCCGTGCTGGTCAACCGCGGCTCGGCCTCCGCTTCGGAGATCTTCGCCGCGGCGATCCAGGATCACGGCCGCGGCCTGATCATCGGCGAGCCGACCTTCGGCAAGGGCACCGTGCAGAACCTGGTGGACCTGGACCGCTTCGCGCAGAGCGACAGCGAGAAGCCGCAGATGGGCGAGCTGAAGATGACCATCGCCGAGTTCTTCCGCATCAACGGCGGCTCCACCCAGCTCAAGGGCGTCACGCCGGACATCCAGTTCCCCAAGAACGGCGACGAGAAGGATTTCGGCGAGTCCACCTATGACAACGCGCTGCCGTGGACTCAGATCGCGCCGGCCCAGTACAAGCCGGTGGCCGACCTCAAGGCCTACCTGCCGCAGCTAGAAAAGCTGCACGACGAGCGTGTGGCCACGTCGCCGGCATGGAAGCTGATGCTCGACCAGCTGGCGCAGTACAAGAAAATGCGCAACCAGACCACGATTTCGCTCAACCTCGCCCAGCGCCAAGCCGAGCGCAAGCAGCTGGACAAGATCCAGGCCGATTTCCTCGCCCGCCGCAAGGCGATCGATGGCGACGCCGTGCCGGCGGATGCGGACAGCAGCCTCGACGACGGCCTCAACGCCAACGAGCGCAGCCTCAAGTCCGAGTTGAAGGCCGAGAAGGATGCCAAGAAGGCCAAGGACGTCGAGCTGGACGAGACGGCGCACATCCTGTTCGACGCGGTGGGCCTGATCAAGGCCGATCCCAAGCTCGCCGCCGAAGTGCTGCCCTACGGCGGCAAGTTCTCCAGCGCGGCCGCCGTCGCCCAGGTGCCGGCGCCCACCGCCGCCAAGCCCACGCCCACGCAGCCCTGAGGCGATCGTTCGCTTCAAAAAAGCCGGCGCATGCGCCGGCTTTTTTATTGCCCCCGTAGGAGCCCGCTCGCGGGCGATGCCTTTTGCTCTTGGTGGCACATCAAAGCCAGAGCATCGCCCGCGAGCGGGCTCCTACAGGAGGCGGCGGGTAGGGGGTGCTTCTTATCCTGGTCGCCTCGCGCGAATCGAGGTGGGGCACGGCGCACGGCCCTTCTGATGGTGCTGCCAATCCCGGCGTGCCCGGCACCCTGGCGCCGCCGTCTTCTTACCCCTGTAGGAGCCCGCTCGCGGGCGATGCCTTTTGCTTTTGGTGGCGCATCAAAACCAAAGCATCGCCCGCGAGCGGGCTCCTACAAAGGATCGGCGGTGCGGACTACTTCTTGGGGGCTTGGCCTCCGCTTGGGCCTTGGCCTTCTGCTGCTGCTCCATCCAGTGGCGGAACGCATCGATGTGGGGCATGTCGCGCAGCACCTTCGAGTGCGGGTCGACGATCACCAGCGTGCCCGGCGCAGCGTGTACTTCACCGCGGCCGCCGGTCATCGGCAGCGCCTGCACGTGGTCACCCACGCGGACCTCCAGCGGCATCGGGAAGGCTTCGTTGTGCTCAGTCACCCAGTGGAAGGCCAGCGTATCGCCGTGTCGCTCGCGCACCAGTTGCGGCAGCTTCGCGTCGTACAGGTAGGCCTGGAAGAACCAGCCGTAATCCTTGCCGGTGACCCGCTTGACGATGTCGATGTAATCCTTGGTGGTCGCGTAGCGTGGCTGGAAGTTGCCGGGCTTCGGATCGGGGCGGCCATAGACCAGCTCGCGGATGCTCTGGAAGAACGCATCGTCGCCAATCAGCCCGCGCAGGGTATGCAGCACCAGCGAGCCCTTGAAGTAGATGTCGTTGGCCGGGCCACGGTCGGCGTCGTACACCTCATGCTCGGCGTGCGGCTTGCCCGAGACGATCGGGAAAGCGTTCTTCACGCTCAGCCGTTCGGTGTGGAGCATCGCGTAGTAGTCCATGTCGCCATTGAGGTACTGCGCGTACAGCGGCTGCATATAGGTGCCGAATCCTTCGTGCAGCCACATGTCGTCCCAGTTCACGTTGGTGACCTGGTTGCCGAACCACTCGTGCGCAAATTCGTGCTGCAGTAGCCAGTCGTAGCCGTAGCCGTCCTTCGCGTAGTGGTTGCCGTACGCGTTGAGGGTCTGGTGCTCCATGCCCTTATGCGGGGTTTCCACCACGCCCATCTTCTCGTCGCCGAACGGGTACGGCCCGATCTCCTGCTCGAAGAAGTCGAGCATCGGCGTGAAGCTGGCAAACAGCTCCTTGGCCTGCGCCTCGTGTTCGGGCAGGTACCAGAACTCCATCGGGATGGTGTTGCCGTAGCGGCTGGCGTAGTTGCCCTTGAGCTCCTTGAACGGCCCCACGTTGATCGAGATGGCGTAGGTGTCCGGGCGCTTGATGCGCCAGTGCCAGGTTCGCGTGGCGCCGTGGTCCTCAACGCCCACCAGCACACCGTTGCCCGGAGCAGCCAGGTCCTTCGGCACGGTCACCCAGGTGTCGACCAGGTCCGGCTTGCCGGTGGGCTGGTCGATGCACGGCCAGAACAGGTCGCAGCCTTCGCCCTCCACCGCGCTGGCCACCCAGGGCTTGCCGCCCGGCGTGGTGCTCCACACGAAGCCGCCATCCCACGGCGCGTTCTTCGCCACGTGCGGAGCGCCGCCGTAGCGGATGCCCACGCTCACCGTCTCACCCTTGGCCAGCGCGTGCGGCAGCGCGATGCGCAGCCGGCCAGTCGGGTTGCTCCAGTTGCTGGGCGCCATCGGCTGGTCGCCCAGCGTGATCGAGGCAATCGGCAGGTTGCGATCCAGGTCCAGCACCAGCACGTCGGTCGGCGCCGTAGCGGTAAAGGTCAACCGCGCGTCGCCGCTCAGGCGCCGATGCGGGATGTCGAGCGTGAAGTGCAGCTCCGCGTGATCGAAATGCACTCGCGTCTGCTCTACCGGCATCGGCCCGCCGGAGCTCAGCGTCTGTGGCGTAAGGCTTGGCTGTTGGGTCGCGGGCGACTCGGCGGCGGTGCTGGCACAGGCAACGAGGCCGAGCGCGACGCCGAGCGCCAGCGTGGACAAGCGTGGATGCATGGGAGCTCCTTGGTGTTTCCAATCGGGCAGCATGCCGCGTGCGCGATCGGCGCGGCTAGGCCGGAAGTCACGTTTGATTTCAGCGCGACGGAGACAGGCGGCTCAGTGGCCGTAGCCCAGGCGGTCGATCATGGGCTGCAACAAAGGCAGCACCGGCTCGAACTGTTCGCGGTAGCCGTGCCAGCGATTGACTGCCCGGGTGCTGATGCCCTGGGTGACCTGGGCATAGCTTGGTGTGCTGATGAAGCGCTTGCTGCGTGCGTGTTCGGCGAAGCGCGCCATGGGTGATGCGTCGGCAACGTCGAGGAACGCCGCCAGGCGAGCGAGGTGCTCGCTCGGACGCTCCACTACGGACTCGTAACGCCACTCGATCACCTGCGGCGCAAAGACCTCCACCTGCCGAAACCACTGCTCGAATGCGGCGACGTACCCGCGCGCGAGCCGCGGCAGGGACGAGCACAACACCATGAAGGCCGGCGAGCGGAACGACTGCATGGCGCAACTGAGCAGCACGTCGCAGGGGTGGCGCAGGCACAGGACGATGCGCGCCTGCGGGAACATTCGCATGATCATCGGCAGGCACAGCATGTTGAGCGGATTCTTGTCGACCAGTCGGCGTTGCCCGAGATCCGGAAGCACGCGCCCGACCATGCGGTAATAACTTGCCCGCAGTTGTTCCACCTCGGTCGCCGTCAGGTTCGCCAGGTCCGCAGGGTAGCGCTGGCCGACCTGCTCCATGCGCTCGGTCAGCTCGTGAATGAAGGCGCGCTCATCCATGGAGCGAAACGCCGGATGGGCATCGAGCATCTGCTCCAGCAGCGTGGTACCCGAGCGAGGGAAGCCCACCACAAACACCGGACTCTCCCGGCTGGCGGGGGCGCCCAACGGCCGCCAGCGGGCGTACGCCGCGCGGTCCACCTCCGCCATCTGCAGCGGCTGACTGTCCGGCGCCAGCAGTTCGGGCACCACCTCGCGCGCAATCTCCAGTTGCGCGGCGTGGGCCGTGTTCAAGGCCTGCCACGCGTCGGCGTGCAGCCCCTGCCGATCGTATGCCGTCGCCAAGCCGAATGCGGCACTGGAACGAGCCTCGGCGTCGACCTGCAGCGCAAGCACGCGCTGGTATAGCGCCGCGGCATCGGCCCAGGCCCCAGCGCGCATGGCCAGTGCGGCGTGCGCGCGCCAGCCGTCTGCGCGTGCCTGGCTGGCATCCGCCGGCAGCGCGTCCAGTGCCGCCAGCGGCACCTGCTCCAGTGCCTGCCGTGCCAGATCCAGTGCGTTGCTTCGCTCATGCAGCACGGCGCGCTGCGCGGCGATGCGTAGCCGCAGATGGTCGCCCTGGGGCGAGCCCGGTAACTGCGCCCGTGCCAACGTGCGCAGGGCCGCCTCCAGGTCGCCCTGGGTCGATAGCATCGCAGCCAGGATCAGTGCCTGCTCCGCCGGTTGGCCTGGCCAGTCGGCCGCCCCGGCAAGCATCGCTTCCTGGCAGGTGTTGTCTGCGCAGACGTAACACGCGTACGCAGCCTGCAGGCGCGCTTCGACGAAATCCGGCGAGCGGTCCACGGCGTCGAGCAGGGTCTCGCGCGCGAGCAGCCAGCAATGCTGCTGGACGTAGAGCAGGCCCAGGTTGTAGAGCACGTCGGCATCGTCTGGAGCGAGCGAGCGGGCCTTCGACAGGGCCTGCTCGGCGGCATCCGTATCGCCGCTCAGCCGACAGGCGACGCCCAGGTTGTTCCAGTAGGCGGAAACTTCCGGCCGTCGCTGCGCCAGCTGGCGAAACGTGATTGCGGCATCGTCGTAGCGGCCGGTGGCTTGCTCGGCCAGTGCGCGCCATACCTGGACACCCTCGTCGACCTCGTCACCGGCTTGGGCAGCCAGCGCGATGACGCGCTCCATGTCGCCGGCGTTGTAGGCGCTGGCCATGGCGCTGGCGAGGTGGACGGCGGGATCCGGCATGCGTCTCTCACTCGAAGTCGGCACTCGCATTATGCAAGAGGGGCCGCGGTGTCACCCACGGCCCCTCTGGATACCATTTAGGCCCTGCGGCCTTTGCCGGCGTGCTACGCCATCAGAACTTCACCGTCGCGCGCGCCCAGTAATAACGGCCGAGAACGTCATAGGTGGCGGTGTCCACGTTGTAGTTGGACCCGTTCTGATAAAGCAGCGGCGGTTGCTTGTCGAAGATGTTGTCCACCCCGACGTCGAAGCGGGTGTGGATCGACGGCACCGCATAGCCCAGCTGTATCGAGTGATAGATCACCGAAGCCACCGGGATGTTCACGCCGGTGATGGCGGCATCGGCATTGAGGGCGGTCAGGCGATGGATGTAGCGCGACTGCCACTGGGCGTTCCAGTTGCCCTTGTCCCAATTGAGTGTGGCCGTACCGCGCCAGCGCGCGATGTTGCCGAACTGCGGGGTAAAGGTGCCGGCATAGTTGATCGTCTTGGCTCCCGGCTGGCCGGGGGTGGCGTTGACGTTGTACGTAGAGGTGTAGCTGGTGTTCAGTGCCGCCCGGAAGTTGCCGGGATCCATGCTGCCCACATTGAAGTGCGGCAGCTTGTAGCGCAGCGTGTAGTCGATGCCGCTGGTGCTCAGGTTGCCCAGGTTCACCACCGGGGTGTTGATCAGGAACACCTGGCCGGGCTGCTTGCTGGTGTTGTCCTCGCGATGGATGAACGAGCAGTACGGACTGGCGGCGTTGTTGAAGCACGAGCTGACCACCGTGTCAGCCTGGATCGCGGTGAGCGTGTCCGACAGGTAGATGTGCCAGAAATCCAGGCTGGTGGACACGCCCGGCAGCCAGTCGGGGTCGTACACCAGGCCGAAGTCGATGGATTTGCCCTTCTCCGGCTTCAGCGTGGCGCCCACCGTGGCGGCGCCGGAATAGAACGTGTTGACCTGGGCCGGCGAGTTACCCGCCCAGTTCACCGGCACGTACTGGCAGGCCACCGGATGTGCCGCCAGGTCGGCCGCGCTCAGGCCCACGCAAGGGTCGTTGAGGTTCGGCTGCACCAGCGTGCGACCGTCGTAGAGCTCGTTGAGGTTCGGCGCCCGGAATACCTGGGACACCGTGCCGCGCACCAGCAGGTCGTCGGACGGTCGCCACTCGATCGCCACCTTACCGTTGGTGGTGGTGCCTGTGGTGCTGTAGTTGGAACTGCGCACGCCCAGGTCGAGGTTCAGCGAACGCACCCACGGCTTGTCCGCCAGCAGCGGGATCAGCGTCTCGGCAAAAACTTCCTTGACGTTGAAGCTGCCGCGTCCGGGCGAGCCGCAGGCTTCCTGCAGGATCTGGCAGGTGGTGGTGACCGGGTCGAGCACCGCGAAGTCGCTCACGGTGTAGTTCATGAACTGCTTGCGATACAGCGCGCCGACCGAGAGCTGCATCGTGCCGGCAGGCAGGTCCCACAGGTCGCCGCTGGCGTCCACCTGGGCCTGCTTGGTCGACTGGGTGAAGACGTAGATCGGCGTCTTCACGCCCGCGCTCAACAGCGAGCCGACCGCCGGGTCGGCCTGGTTGAAGATGTTGGCGCCACCGTCGACGGCCGCCTGCAGCGCGGGGATATCCACCTCGTTGGTGTCGCGCTGGTCGCGCTTGGTGTGGCTGTAGTTGACCGAGGCATCCCAGATCCAGCTGCTGCTATCGCCGAAGTTGCCGCGCAGCCCTGCGTTCACCTGCCCGGTATTGGTGGTGTAGCTGTGCACACGCGTACCGGCACCGGTCAGGCGGGTCTGGAAGTTGTAGCCGCTGTTCGGGTCGCCGTTCACCGGGTTCTGGCTGAAGGTGATGCCGAACGGATTGATCGGATTGCTGGCGGAAATGATCAGGCCATCACCGGTGCCTACCGGCGAGGGCGCGTCCTGTCCGCTGGACACCGTGTGGTTGTAGAACGCATCGACGAACGCGGTGACGTTGTCGGTGATGTTGAAGCTGCCCAGCACGAAGCCGTTGGTGCGCTTCTGCGCGGTCTGGATGTAGTTGAGCGCCGCATAGTTGTAGGTATCGGAGGCGAGACGGCAGCGGTAATCGCCCAGTGCCGAGCCATCGCCCGACGCCAGGGTCACCTGAGCGGTGCCGGACGAGTTGACGGCGCAGCCGTACTGGGCGGCGACCGAAGCCGGTACCTGGATGCGGCCGGTCGGGATCGAGCTGGAGCCCGCCGCTACCACCGCGCCGCTGGACAGGTACAGCTGCTGGCGGGAGAACTTGCGCCGCGCAGCGAGGGTCTCGTCGTACTTGTTGTAGTCCAGGCCGGCGGCGATGCTGTAGCCGTCGCCGGTGGTGCCTGCGGTGAGGTTGAAGCCGTGGCGCTTGGCGTCGCCATGGCTGGAGATGCCATCATTGAGGCTGAACTGCGCGCCCTTGTAGTTCTTGCGCAGGATGAAGTTCACCACGCCGCCGATCGCGTCCGAGCCGTACACCGTCGACGCGCCTTCGGCCAGCACGTCCACCCGCTCGATCATGTCCGGCGGAATCAGGTTGATGTCCGGGTTGGACATGCGCTGGCCGTCCACCAGCACCAGCGTGCGATTGATCCCCAGGCCGCGCAGCGAAACGCGCGAAGCGCCATCGCCGGCCTCGAGCAACGGGCTGGCCACGCCGCCGCCGTTGCTGTTGTTCTGTGGGTTGGTGGCGTTGCCCGAAATGCTCGGTAACTGCTGCAGCACGTCGCCAAGCACGGGCTTGCCCGAATTGGTGAGGGTCGAGCGATCCAGCGTCACGACCGGACTGGCCGTTTCCACATCGACGCGCTTGATCAGCGAGCCGGTCACCACCACCGATTGCAGGGTCTTGGCGTCCTTCTTGGACGGCGGCGCCGTCTGGTCCGTGGATTGCGGATTGTCAGGCGTGGTGGCTTGCGCCTGCGCCGCTCCGGCCACCGAGAAAATCCCCGCGCACAACGCCGTACGCACTGCCAACGACAAGCGATTCAAGTCGTGTTTCATATGCTCTCCCCGGTGAAGTGGATTCCCCTCCAACTCCCGCTTTTTCAAGCGTCTCGAGTATGCCAGCAAGGGCAGATCGGCCAGCAAGTGCCGGGGCGCAGCGACGGGACCTACGTCGCGCTACAAGCCTGAGCGGTTGAAGTCGCCGATGGCCGCGACCAGGTCGGTCACCGCCAGCCGCTCCACCTCGGTCAGGTCGGGGTTCCAGCTGTCCAGGATCAGCACCACCCGGGTCCGTGCGCTGTGGTTCCACGCTTCGTGCTCGAAGGTGTCGTCGAACGTGACGCAGCGGCCTTCTTCCCACGCATGAGTCTGGCCTCCCACGCGCAAGGCGCAATCCGGCGGCACGATCAGCGGGAGATGGGTGACCAGCCGCGTATTGGTGACCCCGCGGTGGGGCAGGATGTGGGTGCCGGGGCGTAGCACCGAGTAGAGCGTCTCCGGCGCGTGGTCGCGGATGCGCACCAGCGGCAGCGTGTCCAGCAACGCGCTGGTGTGCGGGCAGCGCGCGCAGTTAGCGTCGTAGCGCTCGCCGTGGCGGTAGAAAAAGAACGCGTCCCAGGCGGCCGCCTCCGCGCCGGTGGCCCCGAGCAGGTTGGCCGCCATCGCCTCGGCCGACGGTGCCCCCAGAAACGGCACCAGCGGGTCGTCCGCGCTGGCCAGTACCGCGAGCAGTTCCTTGCGTATCGTCTCCACCGCCGCCTCCAGCCGCGCATGCTCGGGAAAGCGCTCGCGCGGATAGAACGGCTGGCTCGGCACGCCCGGAAAGTACAGAAACAGGGGGCGCTGCCGCGGATCGGGTAGAGGGGCGGGCAGCTCGTGCAGATAGATCGCCAGGCATTGGTCGACTCGGGCCAGTTCCGTGCGCCCGTAGCGCTGGCGCAGCGGCTCGATGACGGCGTCGAATAGCTCGCGGCGCGTGGCGGCGACATACCGCGTGGCGTGCTTCACGGCATCGCGCAGCCCTGGCGCGGTGGTGTCGTCGCTGAGCCAGCGGCCCTGCGCTTGGGCAGCGTTGATCGCGCCGAGGTAGGTCATGGCGGCCTGGCGCCGTAGCCCCTGCTGCTCGAACACCACGCCGAGGCGCAGCTGCGCGACGAACAAGCCCGGTGCCAGCCCAAGGGCCGCCTGCAAGCTATCCGCAGCACCTGCCAGATCACCGGCCTGCACCTGCGCCGCGCCCAGCTGATGCAGCACCGCTGCATCGTGCGGATGGGCCTGCAGCGCCGTGCGCAGCCGCGCGATCGCACGCATTGCATCGCCCCGATCAAGCTCGCGCGAGGCCAGAAACTGCAGTGCCTCGGCGTCCGTGGGGAGCTGCTCGAGCAGGCGCCCATACGCCTGCTCGGCCAGCGCGAGGTCGCCGCGCTGCAACGCCGCCTGGGCCTGCGCGCGGCAGTCGGCGGTGGCGGTCTGAGGCCGGTGGTCCATCGGCGTCGTCATGGGCGCAGCGTACCCGACCGGTAGGCCCGCGCTAATGGCCGAGGGAGATCAGCGCGGGTAGCGGCTCTGCAAGAAGGCGAAGAACGCGCGCAGGCCCATCGCCTCGCCGCCGCGCGGGCGGCCGGGGCGGTCGGCGTCGTTCCAGGCGTAGGTGTCCAGGTGCATCCATGCCTGCGACTCGGGTACGAAGCGCTCCAGGTACAGCGCCGCGGTGATCGCACCGGCATGGCGCGAGCCGCCGGCGTTGGCCATGTCGGCGAGGTAGGAGTCCAGCATCTTGCGATACGGCCGCCACAGCGGCAGCTGCCACAGCGGGTCGGCGGTGCGCTTGCCGGCGGCGAGCACGGCGTCGGCCAGCTCCTCGCGATTGGCGAACAGCGCCGGCAGGTCCGGGCCCAGCGCCACGCGGGCGGCGCCGGTGAGGGTGGCGAAATCCACGATCAGGTCGGGCTTCTGCTCACTGGCGTAGGCCAGCGCATCGCACAGAATCAGCCGGCCCTCGGCGTCGGTGTTGTCCACTTCCACGGTGATGCCGGCGCGGGTGGTAATCACCTCGCCCGGGCGCATCGCGTTGCCGCTCACCGCATTCTCCACCGCCGGCACCAGCAGGGTGAGCCGCACCGGCAGCTTCGCCTCCATTACCAGCGAGGCCAGCGCAATGGCGTGCGCGGCGCCGCCCATGTCCTTCTTCATCCAGCGCATGCCGTCGGAGGGCTTGAGATCCAGCCCGCCGGTGTCGAAGCACACGCCCTTGCCCACGATCACCAGCTTCGGATCGCCGCTCTTGCCCCAGCTCAGCTCGATCAGGCGCGGCGCGCGATGGCTGGCGCGGCCCACCGCGTGAATGGTGGGGAAGTTGTGCTTGAGCAGCTCGTCGCCCACCCAGTCGCGCACCTTGGCCTTGTGGGCCTTGCCCAGCTTGGTGATGGCATCGCCCAGATGTTCCGGACCCATGTCCTCGGTGGGCGTGTTGACCAGGTCGCGCACCAGCGTGGTGGCCTGCACCAGGGGTGCCAGCACTTTCAGGTCGTCGCCCGGAATGGCCAGCGTGGCCGGCGCGCGGCGCGCCTTGCGGTAGCGGGTGAACTGGTAGGCGCCCAGCGCCCAGCCCAGCGCAACGTGCTGCGCGTCCAGCGCCACGCCTTCCTCGGCCAGGTGGTACACGCCCACCGGCAGCGTGCCGGGCAGGCCGGCCAGCGCGCCGAGTGCGTCGTTCCCTTCCACGCCCGCCAGCACGCGCACCAGTTTGCCGTTGGCGTCGGCCAGCAGCGCGTGCGTGCCCGGTGCCGCGGTGAAGGCGCACTCGTCCAACCAGCGCTTTTGCGCGGCGCTCAGCCGTTTGCGCGCAGCGGACAGGCTGGCGGCCGTGACGGCTTCGACGGGAATGCTGCGGCGGTCGCCACGCTTGCGTTCGATCAGGGCGGACATGGAGGCTCCTTGGCGTCGCGCCGCGGTTCGGCGCGCTGGCTTGAATGGGTGTGGTCCGGTATCGCGGGAACGTATGGCGTTCGCCACCGGCATGCCGGACAGCACAACATGATGCGCGCTTTCGCCGATGCCTGCCTACGCCGGGTGCTGTGCCTCGAGCCAGTCGGCGAGGGCGGCCATGTCCGGCAAGTCCAGTTCGGGTGGATCGCCCAGCTCGGCCGGCCAGGGATCGCCGCGGCGATTGATCCAGGCCGTGCGCAGCCCGGCGTCCCGCGCGCCGGCCACGTCGAGCACCGGATCGTCACCCACGTGCAGCACCTCGTGCGGCGCCACGCCGAGCTGCGATACGGCGGCGTGGAAAATCTGCGGCTGGGGTTTCGGCACGCCCACCTCGCGCGCGCTCACGTGGTGGCGAAAGTGCGCCGCGATGCCCACGCGTTCCAGGTCGGCGTTGCCGTTGGTGAGGCTGGCCACCGGCCAGCGCGCGGCGATGCGGCGCAGCGCCGGCAGGCTGTCCAGGTAGAGTTCCACCCGGTTGCGTGCGCTGAAATACACTTCCCACAGCGCTTCCACCGGCGCCTCGTCCAGGCCGCAGGCGGCAAACGCGTAGCGCATGGTGAGGTGGCGCTGGGTGGTGAAGTCGTGCGCCAGGTCCACGCGCTCGGCGGCGACGCGGGCGCGCAGCTCGCGCATCGCCGGAATCGGCCAGGCCGCCGCTACCGCCGGATGGTGTTCGCGCAACCAGGCATCCACCTCCTGGTCGGCGCGTTCCAGCGCCGGCAGCACCGGCCACAGCGTGTCATCCAGGTCCAGCGTGACCGCGCGGATGCCTCCCTCCACGGCGATCAGTGCTGGCTGACAACCAGGGTCTGGCCGGGCTTCACGCTGTCGCTGGTGAGGTGGTTCCAGCGGCGCAGGTCGGCCACATCCACCGAGTGCTTGCGCGCGATGGAGAACAACGTGTCGCCGCGGCTCACCTTGTACGACTTGGCGCCCTTCGGCGTGGTGTCGTAAGCGGTGGCGGTGACCTTGGCAAAGCGGCTGTCGTCGGCCTTCTCCACCGTGGTGGCTTCACCGCTTACGCCGGCCAGGCTCGCACGGGGCGTGGCCGCGGCCTTCTTCGCTTCGGCTTCCTTGGCGCGACGTTCTTCCAGTGCCTGGCGCGCGGCCAGCGTGCGCTCGGAAGTCGGCGCCTGCGCCGCCTGCGAAGCGTAGGTGGCGCCCGGCGCGGCGATCGGCGGCTTGGAGGCGGTAGGCGGCACGGCACGGGCGCCCACTTCGGCCAGGATGCGGGCGCGGCGCGCGTCGTCCATCGAGGCCAGCGTGGCGCCGTCCTGGTAGGGCACCAGGCCGTGGCGGCGGATCACCGCCTTGGCCGCGTCGGAGTTCACGAAGTCCACGAACTCCTGCGTCTGCGCGGCCTTCGGGCTGTTGGAATTGGTGATCAGGTAGAGCTGGGTGAACAGCGGATAGCTGCCGTTGGCCACGGTGCTGGTGGAGGGCGCCACGCCGTTGATGCGGATCATCTTCATCTTCGGGTTGCCCACCGCGTTGGACAGCGTGGTGGCGCCGAGCCCCTTGGGATCGAGCGCAATGCCTTCCTGCAGCTTGGTGGTGTTGACGTACAGGCGCGGCGCAGCCACCGGTTGGGTGCCGCGGCCGAACAGCAGCTTGCGCAGGCTGAACTCCACGCCGTCGGCCGGGCTGGCCACGGCGTACAGGTCGATCGGCTCGTTCTTGCCGCCCACCTGGCTCCAGTTGGTGATCTTGCCGTAATAGATGTCGTGCACCTGCGACAGCGTGAGGCTGCTCACCGGGTTGGACGGGTGCGTCACCATCACCAGGCCGTCCCACGCCACCGGCGTAAAGGTGAGCCCGGCTTCCTGCGGGCTGCCGCTGGCGCCGCGCGCCGCGCCGGCCAGGTCCGCCGTGCCGGTGCGCACGGCATCCAGGCCCGAGGCGGTATTGAACGTCTGCAGCTCGATGCGGCCGTGGCCGGCCTTCTGCCAGGCCTGCGCCACGTCGGTCACCACGCCGTGCGCCACGGTCACGTCGCCGCGCCAGATCAGCGAGCCGCTCGCGCTCGGCGCGGATTTGCCGTGGGCGGACTTGCCGCTGGATCCGTGCGTCTTGGCGACAACGGGCGTGGTGGCGACGAGGCAGGCACCGATCAGGGCGACAGGCAGCAGGCGGACTAGACGGACGGACATGATGATGAGCTACCTCGGACGTGCTTGGGGGTACGACAGGGCGTGACGCGGCGCCTTGCGGGCAGGGGCAAGGCGGAAAGAGGGCTATTTCATCGGTCCGCCCCCCAAACATCAAGCACGCGCAACGGCTGGCGTTAAGGAAGCGGCGCCCCTGTGCGCCGCTTCACTGTCCGCCTGTGCGCCGGTCGTTAGCCGGCGCGTCAGTTCATCAGCACGTAGTGCATGCCCTGATCGTCGGCGATCGCCAGCGCCAGCTGGCGCGGACGCACCCCGGCCAGCGCCTGCAGCCCGCGCACGCTGGTGATGCGGCGGTTGCCGATGCCGATCAGCACGTCGCCCTGCTGCAGCCCCGCGCGCGCGGCGATGCTGCCCGGCTGCACCGCGGTGACGCGCACGCCGGCCAGCCCCTGCGAGCGCTCGCTCTGGCTCAGCTCACTGAAACTTACGCCGGTGAGTCGCGGGTCGAGCCGTGCACCTTCCACCGTGGCCAGCTTCTCCGCCGCCAGCATGGCGTGCACCTGGCGCGTCTTGCCTTCGCGCAGCAGGCCCAGCGTCACCTCGCTGCCCAGCGGCAACAGGCCCTCGCTGTTGCGCAGCTCGTCGCTGTCGCGCAGCGGCTTGCCGTTGAGCGTGGTGAGCACGTCGCCAGGCTCGATGCCCGCGGCCGCCGCCGGCGAGCCCTCGCTCACCCGCGTCACCACCGCGCCTTCGGTGTTGCTCACCCCCAGCAGCTTGGCGATGCGCGGGGTGATGTCCTGCGTCTGCACGCCCAGGCTGCCGCGCTGCACCTTGCCGTGCGCAATGAGCTGCTTCATCACCTCGCCAGAGAGGTTGGTGGGAATCGCAAAGCCGATGCCCGCGCTGGCGCCCGAGGGCGAGAAGATCATCGAGTTGATGCCCACCAGCTCGCCGCGCAGGTTCACCAGCGCGCCGCCGGAATTGCCCGGGTTGATCGAGGCATCGGTCTGGATGAAGTTCTGGTAGTTGGTGCCGCCCAGGCCCGAGCGGCCCAGCGCCGAAACGATGCCCGAGGTCACCGTCTGGCCCAGCCCGAACGGGTCGCCCACCGCCACCACGAAATCGCCCACCTGCAGCTTGGAGGAGTCCGCCATCGGCAGCGCTTGCAGCCCGCTGGCCTTGATCTGCACCACCGCCACGTCGGTATCCGGGTCGGTGCCGATCAGCGTGCCCTTGAAGTTGCGCCCGTCCTGCAGCGTCACCGTGATGTCGTCGGCGCCGCCCACCACGTGGTTGTTGGTGAGGATGTAGCCCTTGGCCGCATCCACCACCACGCCCGAGCCCAGGCTCTGCTCGGTGCGCTCGCGCGGCGTGTCGGGCAGGCCGAAGAACTGGCGAAACAGCGGATCGTCGAAATACGGATCGCGCACCGGCACGCGTGTCTTGGTGGAGATGTTCACCACCGCCGGCGTCACCTTGTGCAGCATCGGCGCCAGCGAAGGCATCGGCTGGCCATCCACCGCCGGCGGCAGCGCTGCCCGGCTGGTCAACGGCAGCGCGCCCAGCGCCAGCACGCTGCACAGCCCGAGCGTGCGCGTGATGCGACCCATCCAGTGCTTCATCGATTTCCTCCTCGTTCGTGCGATCTCGTGCCATGCGGCGTGGAAGCGGTCGGTATCCGCCGCCGCGAACCGCTGTTCGACTGCCGCCGCGCGCATGGGTTCCGGGTGGGCGATGTGCGGGGTGTCGCAGGGCATTTCCAGTGCTGGCGCGGGCCGCCGCGCAGCGCCCGCCGATGCATGTCGCGACATGCTCCGCGCGGGCTGTCGCCCTACCGTCAAAACACGCAAAAAATTCTTTACAACCCGCGCGCCCAGCAGTACGGTCTCCATCCGTTCGCACCACAATATCTTGTGTGCGCGTCCCTGGGTTTCACCCCAGAGCTGGTGTGGTGATGGTTGTCTCTCGAAGGGGGAGGCCGTCGCAACAAGCGATCCTGCAAGGTAGGTCGGCCACGGGCCAAAGAGCCTGGGCCAAGCGCCGGCGAGTCGTTGCGAACGGTCTGGTCGAATACAACTACGTGCCGTCGTGAGGCGGCACCCGGAGGTCAGTAAACCGATGAGTACCGCTCGCGCGCCAGCAGTGGGTCGTGACGCTGTGGAGATCCCTCTGCAGCCGGCGTCCTACGACATCTGGGACAAGAAATACCGCTTGAAGAACAAGGCCGGCGAACCGGTCGACGACAGCGTGGATGGCACCTACCGTCGCGTGGCGCGCGCGCTGTCCGAAGTGGAAGCCACCCCCGAGCTGCGCGAACACTGGAACGAACGCTTTCTGTGGGCGCTGCGCCGTGGCGCCATCCCCGCCGGCCGCATCACCTCCAACGCCGGCGCGCTGGAGCACAAGCCCGCCACCTCCACCATCAACTGCACCGTCTCGGGCACCATCCGCGACTCCATGGACGACATCCTGGAGAAGGTGCACGAGGCCGGCCTCACCCTGAAGGCCGGCTGCGGTATCGGCTACGAGTTCTCCACGCTGCGTCCGCGCGGCGCGTACGTGTCCGGCGCCGGCGCCTACACGTCCGGCCCGCTGTCGTTCATGGATATCTACGACAAGATGTGCTTCACCGTGTCCTCCGCCGGCGGCCGCCGCGGCGCGCAGATGGGCACGTTCGACATCTCCCATCCGGACGCCAAGGAGTTCATCCGCGCCAAGCGCGAAGATGGCCGCCTGCGCCAGTTCAACCTCAGCCTGCTGATCACCGACGGCTTCATGCAGGCGGTGGAGCACGACACCGACTGGCCGATGGTTTTCCCCATCCACGTCAAGGAGCAGGGCGAGCTCGACCTCAACGACACCAGCAAGGTGGTGTGGCGGGAGTGGCCCACCCACGACAACTACATCGCCCGCGAAGACGGCCTGGTGGCCTGCAAGATCTACGGCACCATCCGCGCCCGTCACCTGTGGGACATGATCATGGTCTCCACGTACGACTACGCGGAGCCCGGGTTCATCCTGATCGACAAGGTCAACGAGATGAACAACAACTGGTGGTGCGAGCACATCCGCGCCACCAACCCCTGCGGTGAGCAGCCGCTGCCGCCGTACGGCTCGTGCCTGCTCGGCTCGGTCAACCTCACCACCTTCGTGCGCGACCCGTTCGGCCCCAAGGCCCGTTTCGACTGGGACGAGTACCGCGAAGTGGTGAAGGTGTTCACCCGCATGCTCGACAACGTGGTGGAGATCAACGGCCTGCCGCTGCCGCAGCAGCGCGACGAGATCATGAACAAGCGCCGCCACGGAATGGGCTTCCTGGGCTTAGGGTCCACGCTCACCATGCTCAAGATGCGCTACGGCACCGCCGACGCGGTGAGCTTCACCGAAGACGTCTCGCGCGAAATGGCCGTGGCCGGCTGGGAAGTGGCGCTGGAGCTGGCCAAGGAAAAGGGCCCCGCGCCCATCCTCGCCCGCGAGTTCACCGTTACCGGCGACATGCTGCGCAAGCGTCCGGAAATGGCGAAGGACGGCTACAAGGTGGGTGACACCATCACCGGCGCCAAGCTGCACGCCAAGTACAGCCGCTACATGCAGCGCATCGCCACCGTGGCGCCCAACCTGGTGAACGAGCTGGCCGAAACCGGCGCGCGCTTCACCCATCACTCCTCGATCGCGCCCACCGGCACGATCTCGCTGTCGCTGGCCAACAATGCCTCCAACGGTATCGAGCCCAGCTTTGCCCACCACTACTCGCGCAACGTGATCCGTGAGGGCAAGAAGTCCAAGGAAAAGGTGGAGGTGTACAGCTACGAGCTGCTCGCCTACCGCGAGCTGATCAACGCCAAGGCCATGCCCTTCAGCACCGAGGCCGAGGCCAAGCTGCCCGACTACTTCGTGGCCGCCGACGACATCAGCCCCAAGGAGCACGTGGACATCCAGGCCGCCTCGCAGAAATGGATCGACTCGTCCATTTCCAAGACCGCCAACGTGCCCACCGACTACCCCTACGAAGACTTCAAGGACATCTACTTCTACGCGTACAAACAGGGCCTCAAGGGCTGCACCACGTTCCGCTTCAACCCCGCCGCATTCCAGGGCGTGCTGGTGAAGGAAGCCGACCTTGAGAACACCCTCTACCGCTTCGAATTGGAAGACGGTAGCGTTGTCGAACTGAAGGGCAATGAGCAGGTGGAATACGACGGTGAAATGCACACCGCCGCCAACCTCTTCGATGCTCTGAAGGAAGGCTATTACGGCAAGTTCTGAGTTCTCGAAAGAGGGCCGGCAACAGAGAGTTCTAGTCTTGCCCGCGGCGGTCTCCGCTGCGGGCGCACGGCAAGCACCAATAACAGTCGGAGGGGAACCCCAACCATGTCCATCGATACCGAAGTGAAAGACGTTGTTGCACCGGCCGCTGACGCGGCGCCCGTGGCCCAGCCGGCGATGCCGGCCGTGACCCCGGCCGCGCCGAAGAAGGCCCCGGCCAAGAAGAAGCCCGCCAAGAAGGCTGCAGCCAAGAAGGCCGCACCGAAGAAGGCAGCCGCCAAGAAGACCGCCAAGAAGGCGGTGAAGAAGGCCGCCGCCAAGAAGGCTGCACCGAAGAAAGCCGCCGCCAAGAAAACCGCCAAGAAAGCGGTGAAGAAGGCAGCAGCGAAGAAGGCCGCCCCCAAGAAGGCAGCCGCCAAGAAAACCGCCAAGAAGGCCGCGCCGAAAAAGGCCGCCGCCAAGAAGGCCGTGAAGAAAGTCAGCAGCAAGAAGACGGCGAAGAAAGCCGCCCCCAAGAAGACGGCCAAGAAGGCCGCCGTGAAAAAGGCCGCCCCCAAGGCAGCCAAGAGGTCCACTGCCAGCAAGAAGGCGAGCGTGAAGGTGGCGAAGGCGAAGAAGCCCGCCGTCAAGAAGGCCGCCCGCAAGAAGTAAGTCGTCAACGCAGCCGGCCCGGCTCGCCGGGCCGGCTGTCTTTTCTCCAGGCGCACGCTCCGTGATGCGCGCAGACGCCGAGGCCCCGCCTCCCGCCGCCGTCACCGGCCTCGCCCATAGCCGTCATTCCCGCGAAAGCGGGAATCCATTTCGCTCTCAGCGACTCAAGTGGATTCCCGCATTCGCAGGCAAAACGAACCACCCGGCCGCCTCTGACGCGCCCCAGACCAACGAGACACACCATGGCGATCAAGATCGAAAAGAAAATCAAGGGCTACGCCGTCGTCAAGCCCGAAGACAAGGCCGCGCCGGCCGCCGCACCCGCCGCTGCGCCCAAGGCCGCCAAGCCCGAGCCCAAGCAGGCCGAAGTGATCCAGATGCACGAGAGCGTCGAGCGCCCCGAGCAGCTCATCGGCTCCACCTTCAAGATCAAGTCGCCGCTGTTCGAGCACGCCCTGTACGTCACCATCAACGACATTGTGCTCAACGCCGGCACCCCGCACGAGCAGCGCCGCCCCTTCGAGATCTTCATCAACTCGAAGAACATGGACCACTTCCAGTGGATCGTGGCGCTCACCCGCATCATCTCCGCCGTGTTCCGCAAGGGCGGCGACGTCACCTTCCTGGCCGAGGAGATGAAGGCCGTGTTCGACCCGCGCGGCGGCTACTTCAAGTCCGGCGGCATCTACATGCCCAGCATCGTCGCCGAGATCGGCGCGGTGATCGAGCAGCACATGAAGAACATCGGGCTCATTCATGATCCGGAGATGGACGAGTCCACCCGCAAGCTCATCGCCGAGAAGCGCGCCGCCTACGAGCAGGCGGCCAGTGGCAAGAAGTCGGAGGCTACGCCGGCCGCCGAAGCGGCGGGTGAGTCGAATGCCGGTGGCTTCCCGCCCGGCGCTACGCTGTGCGCCAAGTGCAACACTCAGGCGCTGGTGCTGATGGATGGGTGTCAGACTTGCTTGAATTGTGGATATTCGAAGTGCGGTTGATTGCTGGACACGCGAAGAACGGGCGGCTGTGCGACGCGCTAAGGTGCTGATTAAGTCCCTGCAATCGGCGTCATTCGGTGCAAGCCATGGCTTTCTGTTGCTAGGTGCTGTATCAGACGATGAGATTTCCTAGTGATCTCATCGAGTCCGCGAGCGCTTTTCATTGACGACTTACACCTGTGTAAACCGGAAAACCTTGCGACGCCTGTGACGTGGTTTGTCCAGATGGTCGCTTGGCCTATGGCTCGTTTGGCAGCAGGGGGCGGAAGGTGTGGCCGCCACGTGCAGAACCAATAACTTCGTGTGCTTGGATGCAACCATTTCGATTTGTAGACCTGTTCGCCGGCCTCGGCGGATTTCACTTGGCTCTCTCTCGGATGGGGGGGGTGTGTGTATTTGCGGCCGAGTGGAAGGAGCCCCTGCGGGAGCTCTACGAGGCGAACTTCGGGTTGAAGCCAGAGGGCGACATCAGGAAGATTCACCCGAAAGATGTGCCTGATCACGACGTCTTAACAGCAGGCTTCCCGTGCCAACCCTTCTCTAAGGCAGGTGAGCAGCTCGGCTTTGAGTGCACGGAGCAAGGCAACCTTTTTTTTAACGTCGCGGCTATTCTCAAAGAGAAGAGGCCCACGTACTTCATTCTTGAAAACGTTCCTAACTTGCTTAAGCACGACAATGGTCGTACTTGGGAAGAAATCCAGAAGATCCTCGGTAAGGACAAGCCCGGCCTGGGCTACAACATCCGGGCTGAGCGACTTTCACCGCATAACTTCGGCATTCCTCAGATCCGCGAGCGTGTTTACATCGTGGGTTCGCTGCAGTCCCTTGATGACTTTCATTGGCCGACTACCAGTGATGTAGAGACCAACATTGGCGCTGTTCTTGATGATAATCCTTCTGATGCGAAACAGCTCTCTACGCGAGTGAAAGAGTGTTTAGAGGTATGGGATGAGTTCCTGAAAGCGTGCCCGCCGGACGTGGATTTGCCCTCATTTCCTCTCTGGTCGATGGAATGGGGTGCGACTTACCCGTACGAAGCGACCACACCTCATGCCCGTCGGAAGCTATTAGGAATTGATGGCCTTAAGGGCTTTAAAGGTAGCCATGGCACAAAGCTTGGTTACTTGCGCGGGCTCGAAGAGCGCTGGGCAGCGCTGCCAAGTCACGCTCGCACACCCGAGATGGAGTTTCCGAAGTGGAAGCAAGACTTCATCCGTCAAAATCGAAAGTTTTACCAGGACAATAAGACTTGGATTGACCCATGGCTGCCAAAGATCCTGAAGTTTCCCTCAAGCCTTCAAAAGTTTGAGTGGAACATCAAGGGTGGCGAGCGAAATATCTGGGAATACGTCATTCAGTTTCGGGCGTCCGGTGTCCGAGTTAAGCGTCGTACAACAGCGCCGAGCCTAATAGCAATGACGGATACGCAAGTGCCGATAATAGGCTGGCAGAAGCGCTACATGACGCCACGGGAGTGTGCGCGGCTTCAAAGCCTAGATACTCTAAAGGAGTTGCCAAAGAGCCCAAGCCAAGCGTTTGCTGCACTGGGTAACGCGGTGAATTCCAATGTCGTGGAGATGGTTGCTCAAGCTTTGCTGCTGACGCAGCATGGTACCGACGCGACTAGCGAACTTGTTGCCACTCAGCGACGCGTATCGGAAGTCTTCTAATGGTCATGGCTTCGGATTCGCAGTTGACCGGTCCAATTGGAATCCGGCCAGAAGTCACGATGCTTTCAGTGCTTCGGCATCTAAACTATAAAGCTTGGTACGCTATTGCGGAATTCATCGACAACGCGTTGCAAAGCTATCTCGCCAACCAAGTGGTACTTGAGGCTTTGCATGGGAAGGATTTTCGTTTCGAGGTGGATGTACGTATAGACGCAAATGGGCCGGGCCTCATTATCGTCTCCGACAATGCTGCAGGCATCTCTGCTGTCGACTTTCCACGAGCTTTCAGAGCTGCGCAGGTTCCCGTTGACCGCAGCGGTTTGTCTGAATTCGGGATGGGAATGAAGAGTGCGGCGTGTTGGTTCGCGGAGCGATGGAGCGTTCGGACTAAAGCCATAGGCGAGCCGCTTGAGCGGACGATCTGTTTCGATATCCGCCACATTGTCGACAACAAAATTGAGAGCCTGGAGACTGAATCACGCGCCGTAACTGACTCTTCAGCACACTACACGGTAGTGAGTCTTCGCGGTCTGCATCACGCTCCTCAAGGTCGAACCATTGGGAAGATCAAGGAGCATCTCGCGAGCATCTATCGCATTTTCTTGCGAGATGGTCGGATGACCCTAAGGTTCAACGGAGAATCGCTTCACTACGCGTCAACGCCCATTCTTACTGCTCTTCCATACAAAGCGCCAGGCGTGCCGGCTCAAGGTCAGGATGTGAAGCCAGTGCTTTGGCGCAAAGAGATCAATCTTGATTTCGGTAAAGGCCAAAGCGTGTCGGGTTTCGCTGCGCTTCGAGAAGTGGGCTCGACGCCGTTTGCAGGCTTTGCACTTTTTCGCCGAGATCGCCTAATTGAAGGTAGCTACGACGAGACCTACCGGCCGAGCTTCATCTTCAAGCAGACCAACAGCTATCCGTATCAGCGTCTCTTTGGAGAGCTTCACGTCGAAGGTTTCGAGGTTAGCCACACTAAGGACGGCTTCCGTTGGGAAGAATACGAGGACATCTTCCTCGAGTTTCTTAAGGAGCAACTGGAAGCCGGTCCATTAAATCTATTGGCTCAGGCAGAGAACTATCGAGCTCTCCCTTCGAGAAAAAGCATTGAACCGCGCGCAGTGGCGGCTACGGCGTCCGTTGCCGATTATATCGAAAAAGATGTCGCACCTATACTGGTCGAGGCGCAGTCTAACCCGGCCGAGCCGCCACCATTACCGCAGGCACTGCCGACAACTGAGCTTCAGGCTTCGGAACGAACGGTCTCGCTTAACGACGGCAGTTGGGACTGGATTATTACAATTCGAACCTTGGTTGATCCTGCTCGCGAGGATTGGGTCTCGCTTGCAAAGCATGAGTCAATACAAGACGAGACGGATAATGCACGCCGCCTGGTCGTCGAACTGTCTCTCGCACACCCGTTCTCCGCTGAGTTCATTGGAACCAACAACGAGAATATTGAACTCTTCCTGCGGATCGCTACAACGGTTTGTATCGCATTAGTTCTTTCAGAGGACGTTACTGGGGATCCTCCCGAGACTTTTCTGTATCACTTCAATTATCTTTTGCGAGGTGCGTTGGCCCGTACCTCACTGACCAAGGATGACGAATCATGGGCGCCTCTGTAACAATCCTGAAAACTATCAAGCCGCCTCTCCGTTGGGTGCCTGAGCAACGCGAGTTCACCACGGAATTTCTGGAGGGCAAGTCTAAGGATCCGAACGGTCCGTCCTACGAAGACCTGACGAATGGCCCAGACTCGGTGCTTCAAGAGGCACAAAGAATCCTAGGGCGATGCCTCCCGCCGGCAGAGTCGGGAACCCCTGAAACTGGGCTTGTCGTCGGATATGTGCAAAGCGGTAAGACGCTGTCATTTGAGACGGTAATCGCGCTGGCCCGTGACAACGGCTACGGGATGGTTATAGTCCTGGCGGGCACAAAGAATAACTTGCTTGACCAGTCTGAGGATCGTTTAAAAAAGGATTTTGGCATTGAAGATGGCGGTGATCAATGGTACCACCTCGCTAATCCAACGACGTCGGTTAAGGATCAGATTTCAACACGGTTAACTGCGTGGAAGCGGAAGCCCACCAAAAAAGCACTTCTCATTACCGTGCTTAAACATGGCGGGCATCTGGAGAAGTTGGCTGCGGTTCTCAAGAGTGTCGATCTTAGCGCCGTGCCTTGCCTTATTATTGACGACGAGAGTGATCAGGCTAGCCTTAATACCAAGGCTGCGCGCATAAAAGCGGGCCTTGCGGCCATCACTGATGTTAGTACCACCTACAAATCGATCCTGAAGCTGCGAGCCGAATTGCCGCATCACTCATACTTGCAATATACAGCCACCCCACAGGCCAACCTGTTGCTTGCTCAAACAGACTTCCTCAATCCTAACTTTGCCGAATTGGTTACTCCAGGGGAGGCATACACGGGGGGCAAGGCTTTTTTCATGGGTGATCCGAACCTAATCGTAGACATTCCTTCAAGACAGATTCCCAGTCCCACCAACATTCTTTCCAGTCCGCCTAAGACACTTCTTGCTTCATTGCGCTATTTCTTGCTCGCCGCCGCGCATCATTCTCTGACGCGAGGAAGGGGGGTAAAGGCAAAGGACCGTAATCGGTCCATGATGGTTCATCCGGCTATTGCGACGACCTCCCATAAGCTTTACAAGAGCTGGGTCGACAAAGCTTGGAAGACGCTGAAGGGCATGGTGGAGCGACAATTTCCACTCGACCCTGCTGCTGCAGCTTTGCCCTTCCAGGCCGAGTACGATTCTTTGGCGAAGACTTTTCCAGATATTCGTCCGCTAGGTGACCTCCTAGCTGCGATGGTGGATGACGTCTTTGACGAGCTGAATGTTGTTGAGGTCAACGGGACTAAGGATGCGGAGAAGAAGGTTAATTGGAAAGCGACCAGGTACTGGATATTGGTTGGTGGTGCAAAACTCGATCGCGGTTACACGGTGGAAGGTCTATGCACTACTTATATGCCGAGGCCACTGGGAACCTCTCCCGCTGCCGATACGTTACAACAGCGAGCGCGTTTCTTCGGCTACAAAGCGCCTTATCTTGGGCTTTGCCGTGTATTCGTTCAGAGCAGCGTCAAGGATGCGTTCACTGACTACATAGAGCATGAGGAGTTTGTTCGCGCTGCGCTGGCAAAGAATAGGGGGCAGCCGCTGAGCCGCTGGCGCCGAGATTTCATTTTGACGGATTCATTGAGGCCCACACGTGCCAACGTTATTGGCCTGGGGATCCGGCGAATCCCCGTTAATGGGTGGCTTGTGCCGTCAGTTATGCAGAGGGATGACAACGCAGCTACCGCCAACCGATTATTGTTGACTTCTGTTGTTTCGAAATGGGGCGCTTCATACGGCTCGCCGGTGGATGCGGCGCCTGTTATCGGAGTGCCCAATTCCCCCCACGAGGTGATTGAGGCTGTACCCCTGCGTGCTGTCCTAGAGGATTTTTTGTTAGAAGTCCAAGTAAGAGATCCGAGTGATGCCGAGGAGCACAGCGCAATGTTGATTGCGCTTGGTGCGATGCTTGACAAGGATCCCTCGCTAAGGGCAGACGTGTTTCTGATGAACAAGCTGCATACGGGTTACCGTACTCGAGTTGCTGGTCGTGGGCTACCGGCGACCCACCGCTTCGCGCCTATCAACCAGTATTTTAGTCAGAGCGCTGGCACTACCAATGATCGTGATTACTGTTTTGCTGACCGAGTTACTTTGCAATTGCGCAAGTTCAGTCTCGGTACGCACCAACGAGATCCGAGTCGGGCGGACATTCAAGACGTGACTTGGTTCGCCTTGCATGTGCCGCCGAAGCTACGTAAGGCACTGCTTGTCGAACAGAGGCGATGAGATGGATCTCTTTGGCGCTTTTTCTGATCTGCCGCTGGCTCGGTCCACCACTGATCTCTCTGCGATTGCATTGTCTGGACGACGCCACGACTTCCTTGCTAGGAGCGTTGACGGAAGCCCAGTTTTTTTGCTGAAGGATTCGAGCCCCGCGACTTATGCCCCTGGCGTCGAACTGAGGAATATCTCCGTCCAGTTTCACAGTACGTGCCGAGTAACGGTAGCTGGTCACTCTCTTGAGGATCAGTTTGCAGTTATTGCCTGCGGTGCCGCCGTCCCGGAGTTGCATGAGATCTTTGTTCGCTGCTTTTTAGCAGTGGTCGAAGACCTTCCGTTATCATCAACTACAGTGGATTTGCAGCGTTGCATTCAGACACTGTTGAACCTCTTTCGGTCGTTGGGCGCTGTTGGTCGCAGAGAAGTGAGTGGGTTGTGGGCTGAACTCTTCGTGATATCTAGATCCAACGACGTTGCGCTTGCGTTGCGTTCTTGGCGTGAAAACTCGTTCGAGCGCTTCGATTTCTCCTGGCCAAGCGGTTGCCTCGAGGTTAAGGCTACGGCTAAGGAGCAACGGCAACATGAGTTTGCTCTTGAGCAGCTGCAGCCTTCTGGTGGAGCCGGATTTGTTGTCTCTGTTCTTATTCAGCAACTGAGTGGTGGCGTGGGCGTGATTGACTTGGCTAACTCGATCGAGAGGCATATCGCTGGGGAACCTCGGCTCAGGCGGAAGCTTTGGGAGAACATAGCTTCGGCACTCGGTAGTGACTTCTCTGAGCGGCTGGATAAACGCTTTGATCCCTCATATGCGGAGCGCAACTTAGTCGTCTACGCGATGGAGGATATCCCTGCGCCTGAGCAGCCACATGATCGCCGGATAACGGGGTTGCGCTTCCGGGTGGACCTTTCATCGGTACAGTCCTCGTTAGCTCCTGGCCGGGCAGGCTCGCTTCATAGCTTGTTTGGATGATCTCTAAGGGATACGGCACGCTGCGGTGGCGCAATATCCAGTTGGCGGTGTTGTGCGGAGGATGTGGACGTTGGGGTGCTCCCGCGGTGGCTCTCCCGGCGCTGCCAGCGCTCTTCACCCGAGCGCAGAGTAGCCTCGGCACCTTCGCTTCTCTCCGGCGGGTGCCCCACATATGCTGAGGAAGTGCGCCTACAGCTATGGCGTGTGTTCGGTTGCAGAATGGAGTCGCTCCGGTGTCCGGCCCAAACCGACCAAGCTGCCAAGGCGCTCGCCGGCCGGCACGGAACGTCAGGCGGAACCGACGCCGGAGCACTACGACCCTTCTGTATAGCTCTCGCCCCCTTGAGCTATGAATTGCGCCCCGCGAGGGGCGCTTTTTTGCTTGCGTCTGGCGTTGACGGGCCTGGTGGCGCCGACTGCCAATTCCTCACAGCGCTTGCCGCTTGTGGGCTGCCGCCTGGGCAGCAGGCGTAGCGGGGATTTCGATGGATTCCTCAGCGCCTTTCTTGAGCTGGCACCTGCAGCAACTGGCTGATGTCCACGCCAAGCACCTGAGCTAATCGTTCCAGGCCATCTATCGAGATGTTGGTTACACAGCGCTCTAGTTGAGACACGTATGTGCGGTGAAACTCCGCGATCTCAGCCAGCTGTTCCTGGCTCAGCCCCTTTGCCTTGCGAAGCTGACGGATGTTTGCAGCCACGCGATTGCGAGCGCTAGGTAGCGATGGCGGCGAGGGCTTGGACGGCATGCGTCCAGCCTGACCATCTACCGGGTAAGGTTCTACAGACTATAACTCTACTGCTAATAAGCGTGCATTCGCTAGTGACATGCGCCGGCCTCCGGTGTGGTGCAGCACGACATAGCCGCAACTTTGGAGACGCGTCGAAGGGCGCCTCAATTGCCCCGAGCTCGCTTTCTCCTTCCGCGTTTCGCACCCGGCGCCGATTGGTCTGCACCGATCGCAGCTTGTGGTCCCGCGGGATCTACCGAGCCTCCATCCCTTGGTTCGGTCACGGAGTCAGGTGGCTGCATCAAGGTCAGGGCGTCTACACCAAAGACCTTCGCTAGCCGCTCTAGACGCTCAACAGAGATGTTGGTCACCCGCCGCTCGATCTGCGACACGTACGTGGGATGGCACGGCACGAATTCGCTCAGGTCCGCTTGGGTCAAGCCCATAGCTTTCCGTCGGCGGCGAACGTTCTCCGCGATGTGCCCTAGAGGGCTCGACAGGGGCGCGGGCTTGCGCTTCGGCTTGGACTTGGAGGGCATAAGCCCAGCCTGTCCATCTACCGTCTTGAATTCTACAGATTATTACTCTACTTTTTATCACTCTACATGGGTGTGGCGTCAATAGCGCTGCTCGGTAGGGGCCGCGACCGAGATTGGAGCGGTGAGAGAAACGGACCAACCCAGGGGAAAGCAAAGGACGCACGATGAAGACACGCACGCTACGTAACGCCATTTCCATCGCCTTGCTCGTCGCCGCCGCCGGCGTCGGCGAGCAGGCCGCGGCTCAGGACACATCGGCCAACACGGACAAGCAGGGCAGGGCGCCCACCACACACGCTCCCGCCAAAATGCCAGCGACCGAGTCGGCCAACGCCGACACACCAGCCCCCACCAACCTGCAGACCATCACGGTCACCGGCACCCGCATCCGCGGCGGCACCACGCCCTCCCCGGTGATCACCATTGGCAGCGAACAGATCCAGCAGGAAGGCTTCACCGATCTGGGCGAAGTGATCCGCAGCGTGCCGCAGAACTTCTCCGGCGGGCAGAACCCGGGGGTCACCATCGGCGCGACCGCCGGTGGGCCGAGCAACCAGAACATTACCGGCGGCTCGGGCATGGATCTGCGCGGGCTGGGCCCGGATGCGACTCTGACGCTGCTCAATGGTCGGCGCATGTCGTACGGGGGCTATGCGCAGTCGGTCGATATCAGCGCGATTCCGGTGGAGGCCGTGGACCGCCTGGAGATTGTGCCGGACGGGGCCTCGGCCATTTACGGCTCAGACGCAGTGGGCGGCGTTGCCAACGTCATCCTCAGGCGCGACTTCGACGGCGTGACGGCAGGCGCCCGCTATGGTGGCGCCACCGAAGGCGGCCTGATCACACGCGAGTACCACGCCACCGCGGGCACCACGTGGGCCACCGGCGATCTACTCGTGGCGGGGGAGAAAACCTCCAACAGCCCGGTGTACTCGGATCAGCGCGACTACACCCAGTCGATGTACCGAAAGTCGACGCTGTGGCAGGCCAACGAGTTGCGTAGCGGCGTGCTAAGCCTGCATCAACTGCTGGGCGACGCCGTGGAATTCTCCCTGGATGGTCTACGGAGCCATCGCGCCATTCGCACCTCGCTGGCCTACCCGGATGCCTACTATCCGTACCACGCCAAGACCGATACCACGCTTGCATCGCCCAGCTTGGAGTTTCGGTTGCCCAACGACTGGACGCTGACGCTGGGTGGCGCCGTGGGGAAGGACGAAACGTCCATTGTGGAAACGACGGTTACCCAGGCGGCGAATGCGCTCACTTCCGAAGGTGTCACGGCTTACCGCAACAAGAGCCGCAGCTACGAGATCGGCGCGGAGGGGCCTCTGTTTACGCTGGCCGGCGGCGAAGCGAGGTTGGCCTCGGGTGTGGGCTACCGCTACAACACGTTTGAGAACCTCAACGTCAGTGGCGGCAAGGTCGACGCCGATGGCGACCAGCGAAGCCGGTTTGCCTATGCCGAGCTGGATGTGCCGCTGGTTGGGCCGGATCAAGGCATAAGCGGGATTGAGCGGCTATCGCTGACTGGCGCGGTGCGCACCGAAGATGGCGATTACGGCACCGTCACCACGCCCAAGCTCGGGGTGATCTATTCCCCCACGAGCGCATTTTCGCTCAAGGCCTCCTGGGGCAAGTCGTTCAAGGCGCCGACGCTTTTGCAGCGCTATTCCACACAGATGGCTATCTACTACCCGGCGTCGTCCTTCGGTGCGGGGTACCCCGCCGACGCGACGGCGCTGTGGCTGTCGGGCGGCAATGCGGACCTTCGGCCTGAGCGGGCGCGCACATGGAGTGCTTCGCTGGCCCTCCATCCTGAGGCGTCCAGCCTGGAGGCCGAGCTCACCTGGTTCCACGTGGACTACACCGAGCGCGTCTTGCAGCCGATCACTTCGTACGATGTGTTCGGCAACCCCATCTACACGCAGTTCGTCGACTATGGCCCTTCACAGGAAGCGCAGGCCGAGGCGCTCGCAAATACCAGCAACTTCTACAACTACGTCGGTGCGCCCTACGACGCCAGCAAGGTTGTGGCCATCATCGATGGCAGGTACGTCAACGCGTCGCGGCAGAAGATAAAAGGCGTCGACCTCTCGGCGTCGTACCGATTCAAGTTGGGGGCAGGGCGCCTGACGGTGCGTGGATCGGCAAGCGTTCTGCACAGCACGCAGGCACTGACCGCCGCCCAGACTCCGTATGACCTTGCAGGCACGGTCGCCCATCCAGCCAGGATCAATAGTCGAGTCGGTGCGGTGTGGAGCCAGGGAGGGTTCGCGGCCAGTTTCTTCAGCAACTTCAAGAGCGGCGTGCGAAACCCGGCGGACGGACGCGACGGAGCCTCGTTCACCACATTCGACGCCACGCTGAGTTACGACACGGGCACCCGGTGGGGCGCGCTCGCCAATGTGACCCTCGAGCTCTCCGCCCAGAACCTGTTGAATCGTGCACCGCCGAGCTATGCGGTTAGCTCGATGACGTACACACCGTACGACTCCACCAACTATTCGTCTGTGGGGCGCTTCGTGAGTCTTTCCGCCACCAAGCACTGGTGATGTCGGCCGGTTTCCTGCGGGAAACCGGCCGTGCCCCTTTGGCTCGAGAGGAGCAGACACGATGACGTTCTCACGGATGACGTGGCGTTCGGCTGCGTATGCGCTGGTGCTGGCTTGTGCTTTGGTGCCGGCGAGCCGGGCGGCCCCGGTATCGCCTCGCCAGCTCCTGGAAGTAGTCGATATCGACCAGCCCTCTGTGTCGACCGATGGCCGCTTCGTTGCGTTCCGGGTCGAGCAGGCGTCGGTGGAGCGGAACACCTACGACACGGTGTGGTACGTGCAAGGCCTTCACGACGCGTGGCCCACGCGTGTCGCCGACGGAGGCGTGCCGCTGCGCGATACGGCGGGTAGCTCGATGCCTGCGGTCGCAAAATGGTCTGCCGACGATCGATGGATCTATTACCTCGCCCGGATCGACGGCGAGGTGGCCGTTTGGCGAGCGGCCGCCGATGGCTCGGGGGCCAAGCGGGTGACCTACGACGCTGCCGATGTGCGGGACTTCTCCCTGGTAGAAGGCGGTCGCGCCGTCAGGTACAGCGTGGGTGCAACGCGAGAAGCGGTGCGTGCGGCGGAGTGGGCTGAGTATCACGAGGGCATTCATGTCGATGCTTCGGTGCCCATCGGCCAGGGGTTGTTCCGTTCCGGCTATGTGGGTGGGCGCCTTGCCACGCAGCGCTTCGGCAAGGTTTGGTTCGACCGCATGCCTTTGTTGGGTGACACGCCAGACCGATGGAAGGAACTGGATCTGCGCACCGGGCAAACGCGAGCACTGGATGCGGGCGTCGGCGCGGTTAACGACAGGGCTTCACTGGATGCGAAGTTTCCCGACGCATGGGACGTCTCACGCTCGCCATCCGGCGACCAGGTTGCTCTGCTCACGAGAGTGGGGAAGCGGAAAGGTCTCCGCTTGAGGCCAGACACCATCCTCTCGGCTGTAAGCCTGGATCAAGCCAAGCCGGCGACGCAGTGCAGCGATCCGCGGTGCACTGGCAAGACCATCTGGGCCATCCAGTGGCGCCCCCGCAGCAATGAGGTGCTGTTCACCGCTTCTGCGCGGGATGCTGGCCTGGCGCAGTCGATCTATCGATGGAACATTACAAGTGGAGCAGTGATCCCCGTGGCCGAGTCGACTGGCCTGCTGAGCGGTGGGCGAGACGCTTTCAGCCCCTGCGCTGTGTCGTCCGCGAGCGTTGTGTGCGTAAGCGCAACGGCGAACCAGCCGCCCCGACTGGAGCGCATCGACATCGCCACCGGGGCTCGACAGCTGCTTTTTGACCCTAACGCCTCATTGGCCCACGCGATGGAGGAGCTCGGCCCGGTGCAGCTGCTGCGTTGGAAGGGTGAAAGAGGTAAGGAATTCACCGGTCTGTTCTACGCCGCAAAGGCGCCTGATGGAGTCCGGCCACCGCTGTTCGTGGACTACTACCAGTGCGGAGGCTTCGTACGTGGTGGCGTCGGTGACGAATGGCCTTTCGCGAGTCTGGCGGCACAGGGCATTTCGTCCCTTTGCATCAATACCGCTCCCTATGCGGTGGATCCGGAGGTTCGGTTCAACGA
Organism: Dyella thailandensis; assembly: GCF_050749815.1. Lineage (GTDB taxonomy): Bacteria > Pseudomonadota > Gammaproteobacteria > Xanthomonadales > Rhodanobacteraceae > Dyella_A. The sequence continues at coordinate 3,771,618 of NZ_CP192735.1, forward strand.
CGGCCTTTCTGCAGTGGAAGGGGCAGTGACGCTTCTGGCCAAGCGTGGGGATATCGACTGCCACAGAGTGGGCATGGGTGGACTGAGCTTCGGTAGCGAAGTGACGATGTGGGTGGCGATGCGGTCGAAGCTTTTGGCGGCGGCGTCCATCAGCTCCGTATCGATGTCTCCCAACTATTTCCTGCTGGGGTCGTTGAAGGGTGACTCGTTCACCCGCGGATTGAAGGAGCTGTGGGGCTTGGGCTCGCCGAAGGAAACCCCCAGGCAATGGCGCCTGCTATCGCCGGTGTACAACCTCGACAAGATATCCGCGCCGATTCTTTTTCAGATGCCCGAGCAGGAATACTTGCAGGCCACCGACTACATCATCCCGATGATCAGGAGCGGCGTGGCCGACCTCTACGTTTTTCCCAATGAGCCGCACCAGAAGTTCCAGCCGAGCCATAAGCTCGCGGTTTACGTGCGCAACGTCGACTGGTTCCGCTTCTGGTTGCAGGGGCGAGAGGATGTCGACCCTTCTAAGGCCTCCCAGTACCAGCGTTGGCGCAGCATGAGGGAACACGTGACGCGACACCGATCGCCGACGTCGGACTGCAAGGCCGCGGCCGGGGGCTAATCGTGGTTTCGAGCCCAGTTCTCGATCATGCACAGGTCGAATATGCGTATGAAGGAACGGTCGCGGGCGGGCTGTTGTGTGTCGAGGTGCAAGCCGATCTTGCGCGAATCGAGCAGTCCTCGGGACTGCAGCAGGCCGTCCAGAAGAAAATGCCGGATCGCCTCTTTGTTTCTGCTGTACACGCCGAACGTGTAGTTCATGAAGGTGCCCTTGCTGCGCCGCTCCAGCACCTCTCGCGGGAGAAGGTCGGCGAATGCGGATCGGGCGACGGCTCGATTCCTGCCTCCCGATATCCACATCCACGAGGGCACGCGGAGGCAGGCCTCCATGACGGGTTGCGAAAGCAGGGGCATGCGCACTCTTCGGCCACCGGCACGAAGCGTGGCGTCGACAAACACTTGGTTGCCGGCCAGGTCGAAGATGCGCTCGCGGTCGCCGGGATGTGCGTGAGCGGGCGCATCGAACCAAGGGTGCATGTCGGTAAGCGGAGTCGGCCCGGGCTTTGCCAGAAAGGAAAGGTCCGGATCGCAAGCGGGCTTGGGCGAACGAAACAACTTCCTCAGCGTCAACCGGGCCGCCTTCGCCACGGTGCAGCCGTGCAGCCTGGACAGGTCGAGCACTGCTCGGCATCCCGCCGCCACGCCGCACTGTCGAAGGGCGTCAGCGGCTGGGGCGGCAGATGTCAGGTAGCAGAAGATCGTATCGCCGCCGCTCCCGGAGTAATGACTGCGAACGTCTAGCTTGTCCGCCTCTTTGTCCATGATGCGGGCCACGGCATGACCTAATACCCAGGCGGCGGGTCTCAGCGAGTGCCTGGGTAGCGCGAAGGCGATGTCTGTACGGTCGAGATCGAGCGGCTGCTGCAGCAGTTCCACACCGAGCAGCTCGGCGATCAGGTCTGCATACTGACGCTCATCCGCGCCCGGCAACGGGGTGACGGCGGTGCAACAGGCAACTCGCGCGCGTGATCCTGCAAGGCAGGCTCCTACGATGGAGGAGTCCAGTCCGCCGGAAAGCTCCAGCAACAACGACCTATCGGTTGCGGCCATGGCTCTAACCACCATGGTTGTCGCCTCTCTGACTGCTTCCGCTGCTGCGCCGGGATCGATGAGCCGCTGCTCAGGTATCACGAACTTCCAGGGCGTCCATGCTGAGGTGACGCATGTGGTTTCCCCCTTGAGCGCCAGCATCTGTCCCGGCAGAAGCTCGCTGACCCCTTCCAGCCCGGTGCGGGCGACCTTCATGTGCGGATAGATCAGGCAGTGACGTACAAAGTCCCAGTCGATTCGCTCTTGATAGAGCCCCAGAGCCGATGCGATCGCCAGATCGGAAGCGATGAATCCGCTTCCTTCCTTCAGCGAATGCGCGCATCCCATTCCACCGGACGGATCGCGCATGACAGTCACGCCCTCGTTGCCGTCGTCGGCAGGCTGGATGAGAAGGTATTCGCCCCAGTGAGAGTCGAGCAGCTGTTGTCGAGTGGCTCGGTGTGTGGAAAGTGGCGTCGGCAAATCGATAGCGTCTACAGCCCGGCCATTCGTGTCGTATAGGTCTCCAATCACAAGGCCGCCGCCGGGTAGCCGAAAGGTCGGCGTCGAGCGAGACGCGAACAGCGAGAGTCCGGCCACATGCCCGCGGTGCTCCATACCTAGTGAATGCAACGCGTCGGCGATGGGTGAGCCGGTGCTTTCCGCATCGACAGCTGGATGGCCGTGCAGGGCGATGTAGCGATAGCTCATCAGATCACCCGGATGGGACAGTGCGCCTGAGCCGCTCCGACCGTCTCGTTCAACACGAGCGAGCCATGCTGGACCCAGGCGTGGGCGGAGAAGGGATCGCATGCAACTGCGAAGACGAGGCGGGTCGAAAAGCCCTGCGCAGCGAGGAATCTGACCATAGCCAACGAGTCGAGAAGGCAGCTGGTTTCGATGGGGACGAAGGGGCGCACGCGGTTGAAGTTGGTGGCCGCCTCTTTGAGACCCGCTGCAATTTCAGTGTTCGTGTTCGCGGGGGATGTGCTCTTGCGCTGGCGATAGTCAACGAGCGACTGAAGGATCGATTTCAGGCGCTGGGTCTGCAGCTGCCGACGCATCGTCAATACGGCAACGAAGACATCTCGAATGGCACTCAGAGGAATGCGGCGGTGTAATGCGGGTGCCTCAGACAGGCTCTCGCTGGGGCTGCTAATCGTCTCCGCGCCGGCAGTGCGTGACGCCGACCGGGTCTGTGGAAGCAGGTTGAGTCTGCTCAGTGCAGAGATATCGGCCGCTGCATCGTCAGGAGTGCGAAGGTAGTCCAGGAGGCTTCGCTCAAGAGCAGGGGATATTTGGAAGTAACGGTCGTTCTGGATGTCCAGGAAGAACAACCGTCCATCGAGCTCGCAGCACGATATGTCCGTGGTTAGGTCGATCATTGTCGCCCCCGGCAAGAAAAGGGCGCGCCTTTCGGCGCGCCCCAAGGGATCAGTCTTCGGTAATCCCCATGCCGATCGGGCCACCGCCATTCGGCTCGCCCGTCTTGGCCAGACCCTGCGTCTCGACACTGGCGACGCCGAGCTCGATGACATCGTCCTGCGGGTTGCGGATGTTCTCGTTCGTGTTCATCTCAGTCTCCTTCGGTTGCGTCATGGCGGACCCATGACACGGCAAGCCTAGGAGCCGGATTTTTTGATACTCAAATGATTACTGCTGATTACTGCGCTGTTTTCCGGTGATTAAATCCGGAGCGTGACGCGCATCCTGTTCTGCCCGTGGCTGAGCGGCGATCGCGATTGCGACGTGTGTGCGCGTTCGTGGTGATGACGCGAGCCGCGCGGGTGGCGGCTAGTGCAGGTGTTCGCTGCGCTCGCCCAGCATGGCCACGATGCGCGGCACCACTTGCTTGCGGCGCGCGTGGTAGTTGCTCAGCGCCACGCGCAGGGCAGGGAGGTCGCGGCTCTGCCACAGCCTGACGAGCTCGCAGAGCTCTTCCTTCGCATGCGGGATCAACCCCAGGTTGGCGCGCCGCACCGGGGTGAGCTGATCGTTGGCGCGCTTCACGGCGTGATGCAATGACCAGTGATCCGCGTCGCTGGCGATGGCGTCGAACAGCTCCCACGTGAGGTTCACCAGGTCGTTATCGCCCGCCGCGAATGGCGACGCTGCGCGCGGAGCCGGCTGTGCAGACGCGAGCTCGCATGCCCACAGCAACAGCCCTTCCATCCAGCCGTATAGATCGCGCAGCGCCACCTCAGTGAGCAGCGGCACGTGCAAACCGTTGCGCGCGTGATCGGCCACCAGGCCCTCGCCCACCAGGCGATACAGCGCAAACCGCACCGGCGTGGGACTGGTCTTGAACTCGTCGGCAAGCTTCGCCGGATCGATCCGCTGCCCCGGCACATAACGCCCCGACTGCAGCGCGCGCCTGACCTGTCCATACACGAATGCACTCTTCGAATGGGCCGCATTCATAGCTCGACTCCATGTCAGCAGATGGGTGCCTCCCCGCGGGCGATGTTACAGAAATTTGAATGTGAGGGATTTTGGCTGCGATGCGCGGGCTTAAGTTGGAAAATTTCCTATCCCCCGGTTACCGCCTGAAACAGGCCCCGGTGGCGGTGCCCGCCGCGTCGATGTGGCCGCCGATATTCCGCGGCACCTTCCGCACGTCTCTCCGGATACCGGAACGTGGCAAGCGCTTTGCTAGTCTTGCCGACTCCTTGTACTGGATCGCGCCGGCCCGACGCGCCCTCGCCATGCCCAAGCCTTTCGTATCGTCGCTTCCTGTCCCACGCACGCGTCTGTTGCTGTGCCTGCTGCTCGCTGTCGTGGTGGCGTTGGGGGGCTGCGCGCGCGTGGAGTCGTTGAGCTGGCACGGCGCCGACCACATCATCCCGGACGGCCAGGTGGAGATGCTGCGGGATCGCTCGGGTCGGCTCGGCATCGACGACGTCGCGTTGCGTGGGACCTTCCAGCCGGTCGCCTCGGCCTTCAATCTCGGCTACACACCCGACACGGTGTGGTTGCGCCTGCATCTGGACCGCATGGGTGCGCTGCCGCGGGTGCTGATGTTGCAGGTCGATGCGCCATTGGCCGATACCGTGCGGCTCTACTTGCCGCAGGACGACGGCACGTTCCGGGAAATGCGCCGCGGCGAGGATGTGTCACATCGCGACTACCCGTACCTGTTGCGTACCCCGGTGTTCCAACTCGAATCGCCGCAAGGGCGCTACCCCACCGTCTACCTGCGTCTGACCGAGCGCAATGCGATGACGGTGGCAGTGAAGCTGTGGGAGCCGCAGGCGCTGCTGGCCCAGGAAACCCTGTCTGCCAGTCAGAGCAGCGTGTTCCTGGGTTTCGTCATCGCCCTGTGTCTGGCCGGCGCCTTCATCTGGCGGCGCAGTCGCGTCGGGCCGGTTCGCTGGTACGTCGCCTATATCGCCACCAGCGCCTACAGCGTTTACAAGACGCGCGGCCTGGTCGGCCCGTTCTTCTATCTGGATCTGGCCGACGGGGGCGACGCGCTGCTCGGGGTGGTGCTGGCGCTCAGCGTCGCGGTGGCCGTGTCGTTCAGTGTTCGCCTGATGTCGCTGCGCACGCATTTCCCGCGCGCGACCCGGGCTTACGAGACCCTGGTGTGGGCTGTCATCGCCTGCGCCTGCGTCGGCTTCTTGCTGGGCCGGTTCGGCACGGTGATGCCTGTGGTGCAACTGCTGAGTCTCGGCAGCGCGCCCCTGTTGCTGGGCGCGGCAGCCTACTTGGCGGTGCGCGGCGAACCGATGGCGCGGCTTTACCTGGTGGCGTTCTCGCTGCTCTACGTGGCGTTCTGCCGGGTGTTTCTGGTCAACCTGGGACTGCTGCCCGATACGCCGTTCATGCGCGGAGGCGGTCCGCTTGCCGTTGGCCTCTCGCTGCATCTGCTGATACTGACCTTCAGCTTTGCCCAGCGTGTTCACAAGCTCGAGCGCGAGCGGCAGGAAGCGCAGCAGCAGGCGCTCGATGCGGCCCGGTTGGCGGAGGCGTCACTGGAGCGCAAGGTGCGTCAGCGCACCCGCGAACTGGACGAGGAAATCGCCCAGCGCCAGGTCACCGAGCGGATGTTGCGCGAGAACCAGATGCAGCTGGAGCAGGCGCTGGCGACCGAGCAGCAGATGCGCGAGGAGCAGCGCGAATTCGTGATGATGGTGTCGCACGAGTTCCGCACGCCGCTGGCGATCATCCATGCCAGCGGCCAGATGCTGCGCGAGACCGAAACGGCGCTGGCGTCCGATAGCCAGCGCCGGGTGGAGAAGATCCAGACGGCGGCCGAGCGCATGTCCGATTTCATCGATCGCTTTCTCGACAACGAGCGGCTCTTGTCGGAGCGCCACGCGCTTACCTCCACGACCTTTCCGCTCGAGCGTTTCGTGGCCGATTCGCTGGATGCGGTCGACCCCTCGCGCGAGCGCATCGAAGTGGACCTGGCGCAGGCGCCGGCCAGCCTGACCTGCGACCGCGGCTTCCTGCGCGTCGTGCTGGACAATCTGTTGACCAACGCACTGAAATATTCGCCCCCTGGCGCACCGGTGCGACTGCTGATCAGCGGCGCCGGTGAGGCGGTCACTATCGGTGTGACCGACGAGGGCCCCGGCATCCCGCCCTCCGAGCATGCCAGCGTGTTCCTCAAGTTCGCCCGCGGCGGCGCCAGCCGCGGTACCACGGGCGCCGGTCTTGGCCTCTACCTGGTCAAGCGCATCGTCGCGCGCATGGGCGGCGAGATCGAGCTGCGCAGTCCGAACGGAACCGGCGCAACGTTCACCGTGCATTTGCCAGCCGCGGGGGCGGTGGGCGGTGCATGACCCGATGCCGGGCGCGCTCGGCATGACTATCGAAACTTGACCGCCCCCACGGCATCGGGGAGTCTTCGGGCATGGCGTTACTCGGGTTGCTTGAAGACGAAATCGATCTGCGCGAGGAGCTGGAAGCGTACCTGTCCATGGCGGGGCATCGCGTGCTCTGCGCCGACTCCTCGGCCGAATTCTTTTCGGTTGGCGATGGTCTGCGCTTTGACGTGATCATCGTTGACCGTGGCCTGCCCGACGCCGATGGGCTGCAGGTGATCGAGCGGGTGCGTCGCGAATCCCCCAAGACCGGCATCGTCATGCTGACAGCGCGCGGCAGCAGCGAGGACAGGATCTCCGGCCTGCAGACAGGTGCGGACCATTACCTGGTCAAGCCCGTAAGCCTGCCGGAACTGGGCGCGCACGTGTCGGCGCTTTTGCGGCGGCTGCCCGAGGGATGGCGCCTGGACGGCAACGAGCGCTGCCTGTATGCGCCCGATGGCACACGCCTCGCGTTGAGCGCGCGCGAGTTCGATCTGCTCGGCCTGATCGTGCGCCGTGGCAGTCGCATGGCCAGTCGCCGCGAAGTCGCCGAAGCCTTGGGCTGGGACTGGCTGTCGTTCGACCAGCGTCGCCTGGACACACTGGTCAGTCGGCTGCGTCGGCGTTGCCGGGAAGCATGCGGACAGGAGCTGCCGATCCGCACCGAGCATTCCCGCGGCTATGTGGCGACCGGCGCCATCGAACTTACCTGATCGCCCCTTTTCATCCGCGCCAAGGTCATCCTCGCCGGTGCGGCATGTGCGCATGCATCGTTGCGATCCACGCTACGTCCGCCTGCACGCGCGCAATTCGATGCACGTCGAGTCGTGCGCCATCGCGCGCTTCGTGGTCGGTGGTGGACTGAGCGCGACTCTGTACCTCGCGCACCGCACGACATGCTTCGTCATGGCTGGAGACGTTCGCGTGCAGCGTGCGCTGCAACGCGCGATGCCTCGGCACGTCATGCCTGCCAAGTGCCTGACAGGGGTGACGCTATCGGTCCATTCGTGCTGTTTTTCAGCGGAAAACGACAGCGAGCGTCGCAACTAAAATATTGCCGCGAGCAATGCAAGCATTTGGATGCGCCGATGTAAGAACTCGTAAGTTATGCGGCGAATTTCTCCCCAGAATAAGCCCCCGTTTCAGGCCGCGATCGACGGCTCAGTAATCAGGGGATATTCGGATGAAGACGACGCGCTTGGCTGCGCTACTTGGCCTCGGCACCTTGCCGCTGGCCGTGAACATCGCCATGGCCCAGACGGCGCCGCCGGATGCTGGGACGCTGCTCAATCAGCAACAGCATCAGGATCGGCCGCAGCGCCGGGCGGAGCCGGATGCGCCAGCGCATACACCGCTGCCTGAGGCGCGAGGCGATGTGGGTTTCCGTGCGCGGATCGACCGCGTGCGTTTCACCGGCGCCGAAGGCCTGGTCGACGACAAGACGTTGCAGGCCGTGGTGGCCGACGCCCTCGGCAAATCGCTGACCTATGCGCAGTTGAAGGCACTGGCGCAGCGCGTCAGTGCGACGCTGCAGGCGCAGGGTTACTTGCTGGCGCGCGCCTATTTGCCGCGTCAGGACCTGAGCGATCGCGAGCTCGAGATCGCGATCATGATCGGTCGGTTGCAGCGCGGTCACGGCGGCGTGCAGGTGTTGTCCCACGACGAGGCGCTGCGCTCGCGCATGACCGCCATCGCCGACGCCGCACTGCCCGATGGCCCGGTGCGCAACGACCAGTTGGAGCGCGCGCTGCTGTTGATCAACGACGTGCCCGGCGTGTCCGCACACGCCACCCTTGAGAAGGGCGCCGAACCCGGTACCAGCCGTCTGCTTGTCAGTGCCGACACCACGCCCTATTGGACCGGCGGCGTCAGCGAGGACAACTTCAACAACCGTTACACCGGGCAGTGGCGCACCAGCGCCTGGACGACGCTGAACCGCCCGCTCGACCGCGAGGATCAGCTCGGCGCCAGCGCCAGCCACAGCCGTGGCAGCGATGTGCTCGGCCTGAACTATTCCATAGGCCTGAGCCCTTCCGGGCTGCGCGCCAACTTCGCCACGTCGTGGCTGCGTTATGACATCGGCGGCGAGTTCAAGCCGCTGGATCTTTCCGGCTCCGCCGGCACGGTCAGCGCGGGCCTCAGCTATCCGCTGCTGCGTACCCGCAAGCGCAGCGTCTGGATCAGCGTGGACGCCGGCCATAAGCGACTCGTCGATCGAGCACTGGGCCAGACCCTGCGCGAGCGCGAGCTGGACGAACTCACCGCGATGTTCAGCGGCAATGTCTGGGACAACTGGTGGGGCGGTGGCTACACCGGCGTGAGCGCCGGCTGGGCCACCGGCAGCCTTCGCCTGGGCAATGAAGCCGATCGCTTTGCCGATGCGGTCAGTGCGCGCACCCGCGGCCATTTCGACAAGTGGATCTGGCGTGTCGAGCGTACCCAGAGCCTGGGTGGCGTGAGCAACTGGGGCCTGTATCTGGGCGCCAACGGGCAGATCGGCAGCAAGAACCTGGATTCCTCCGAGAAGTTCCTGCTCGGCGGCCCGTCCGGCGTGCGCGGCTATCCGGTGGGTGAGGCCAGCGGCGACAGCGGGTGGCTGGCCAGCGCGGAATTGCGGCACGACATTCCACTGACTGCGGGCCTGAGCGCGCAGGCACTGGTGTTCGTCGATCGCGGCCATGTGCGCCAGCACATCGATCCGTGGGCCGGTTCGGTGATGCCGTGGACGGGCAACCAGTACAGCCTTTCCAGCGCCGGTATCGGCCTGAATCTGCAAGGCGCGCGATGGTCGTTCCGCAGCGCATGGGCGCGCCACCTGGGCGACAACCCCGGCCACGGCGCCACCGGCCTGAATGCCGATGGCCAGCGTTTCGGCCAGTACCTGTGGCTGCAGGCGAGCCTGCGCTTCTGACGCCGTCATCCCAAGAGATCCGAGGACTTACTCCATGAACCATACCTACCGCCTGATCTGGGACGACATGCGCGGCGCCTACGTGGCCGTTGCCGAGATCGCCAAGCGCCGTGGCAAGCGCGCGGGCGCCATCGTGCGCGCTGCCGCTGCTGCCATCGCGATCGGTGGCATGCCGCTGTCGGTCTACGCCACGGATACCACCGCATTGCCCAGCGGCGCGCAGGTTGTCGCCGGCAACGTCCAGCTCAATCAGCACGGCGCCGACCTGACCGTGCACCAGGACAGCCAGCGCGCGATCCTCAACTGGACCAGCTTCGACATCGGCAGCGACGCCAGCGTGCGCTTCGAGCAGCCCAACAGCAGCGCCGTGGCGCTCAACCGCGTGCTCGGTGGGACAACCAGCCAGGTGCTGGGCAAGCTCAGCGCCAACGGTCAGGTCTGGCTGGTGAACCCCAACGGCGTGTACTTCGGCAAAGGCGCGCAGGTGGATGTGGGCGGGCTGGTGGCCAGCTCGCTGGGCATCAGCGACAGCGATTTCCTGGCTGGCCGCGCGCGCTTCGCCGCCGCGGGCGCCGCGGGCGCCGTGCGCAATGAAGGCACGATCCGTGCGCAGGGCGGCGTGGTAGCCATGCTGGCACCGGTGGTGGGCAATGCCGGCACCATCCGCGCCGACCAGGTCGGTCTGGCCGCCGGCGATCAGGTAGCGCTGGACTTCGATCAGGACGGCCTGTTGTCGCTGGCGGTGGAGAAGGGTGCGCTGCAGGCCCAGATCGCGCAGAGCGGCCTGATTCAGGGCAACGCAGTGCTGCTCAGCGCACGCGGTGCCAGTGCGCTGCACTCCAGCGTGATCAACATGGACGGCGTGATCGAGGCCACCGATCTGAGCGCGCAGGGCGGGCGCATCCTGCTCGACGGCGGTGACAACGGCCAGGTCAACGTCAGCGGCCAGCTCGATGCCAGCTCGGCATCCGGCAAGGGCGGTCGCATCGACCTGCTCGGCGATCGCCTGGTGCTGGACGGTGGGGCGCGGCTCGATGCGAGCGGCGCGCTCGGCGGCGGCGCCATTCACGTGGGCGGCGGCTGGCAGGGCCACGATGCGTCGCTGCACAACGCCACCCGCGTCGATGTGGACAACAGCGTATCGGTCGACGCCAGCGCCAGTAAGCGCGGTGACGGTGGCGAAGTGGTGTTCTGGTCCGACGGCAGCACCCACTTCGCTGGACGGATCGACATCACGGGCGGTGCCCAGGGCGGCGATGGCGGCCGTGCGGAGGTCTCTGGCAAGCAGGACCTGGCCTACAGCGGCCGCACCGACGCACGCGCGACGAACGGCGCTACCGGCGACCTGTTGCTCGACCCCACCACCCTCACCATCCAGGCCGGCGTCGGCAGCGGCGACATCACGGGATCGACCGTGTATGTCAGTGACCTGGAGGCGCAGACCGCCAACGTCATGCTGCAGGCCGACAGCGGCATCACCGTTGCGGACCTGAGCCTCAATGGCGGCGATGGCCACCTCACGATGGCCAACAACGTCAGCCTGCGTCTGGAGAACACCAGCGGCACGATCAACTTCGCCAACAAGAACAACACCATCGAAGTGTTCGGCACCGGCAGCATCTACATGCAGAGTGGCCGCACCGGCAGCGGCTACCTCACCAACGTGGCAAACCTTGTCGCCCACGGCACCGGCACGAATCCGGCTACGCTTCCCACTCACAACGTCAGCACGCCCGGCGACGGTACGCCCGGCGCGGGTTCGATCACCCTTTACGGTGCCGACGGCATCTCGGTCGGCGGCGCACTGACCACCAACGGCGGCTACGTGCGTATCTGGGGCGACTCGGACAACATGGGTGGCGGCGACCTGACGCTGAACTCGCCGATCAATACCAATGGCGGCAACCTGTACCTGTCCACCGGCAGCGGCGCGGTCACGTTGAACTCGGACATGCTGCTGGGCGCCGGGCGCATCTTCTTCAAGGCCGACGGCTCGTACACCACCGGCGACAAGGTGCTCAACGGCCTGCTCAGCGCCAGCGGCGACGTCAATATCGATACCGCCTTCACCATGGGCGGCAACGCCAGCATCTACACCGACGGCAACATCAATTTCGGTGCGGTCAATGTCAACCTCAACACGGGCAGCGGTGTGCTGGTGCTGCGCGCCAACGCCATCGACTGGGGCTCGGCGACGCTGCAGAACCTGAGCACCGCCTCCATGCGCCTGGAGCCTTACGACGCCTCCACCAGCATGGTGCTGGGCGACGCCAGTGGCTTTGCTTCCGCCGCCACGCTGAACAAGCTGCCCGGCATCAAGAACCTCACCATCGGCCGCGAAGACGGCACCGGAACCATCAGCGTCTCGGGCGATTACAGCTTCAACGCTACCGGCAGCTTCGAGCTGGTCAACCGCAATGTGGACATTTCGCTGGGCAGCCTGTCTACCACCGGCGACGTGATCCTCACCGGCGACAACATCAACATCGGCAAGGCGGTGACCGCAAGGAGCGGTGCCGGCAAGGTGACCATCCGCCAGTCTACGGCGTCCAACGAACTGCATCTGGGTTCCGGGCTCAGCAACGCCTCGATCGGCGAGGTCGATGCGGCCACGCTGGAGGTGGGCCGCAGCGACGGCGGCAACCTCGTGTTCGACAGCGACATCAGCACCGGTGCAACCACGGTGCACCTGAAGAGCGGCGGGCAGGTGATCGGCGTGGCCGGTGGTGTTTCCGCCGCCAGCCTAGCGATCACCGCTGGCGGCGGCGCTACGATCAGCGACGACACCTTCGACTTCACCACGCTGGGCCTGGACGTGGGCGGCGACAGCACCATCACCAGCGCCAGCAGCAACTGGAGCCTGGGCGCGGTGGACGGGTTGGCCGGCCTGAGCATCCAGTCCGGCAAGACCGCGACCGTGGCGTTGAAGGCGCGGGATACGCTCGGCCTGGGCTCGTCGATCGACTTCGCCGACTCCGGCAGCACCCTCCAGGCCACGGCCGGCAAGGGCTTTGGAGCGGGTTCCGTCGTGTTGGGCCACCAGTCGAACGCGACGGTGACGTTCGCCCTCGACAACAGCGCCACCTTCTCGCTGGGCGGCACCGGCACCGTATTGAGCAGCGCCGCGCTGACGCGCTTCAACGGCCTGGACACGCTTAACGTGGCGGCGGGCGACATCGACGTGACGGTCGACGACTTCGACGTCAGCGTCGGCAACCGCATGCAGATCGATGCCGGCACCCTGCAGCAGCTTGGCGACATGCAGGTCGATACTGGCAGTCTTTACCTCAACGTGGATCAGGGCGGTCTGCAGCTGGATCACGCGGTGACCGCCGCGCAGACAGTGGCGCTCAATGACACGGCGGGCGCCGGCATCCAGGGCAGTGGCGTCATTACCGCGGACGCGCTGGCGCTGCGTTCCCGTGGCACGGTCGATCTGGATGCCAGCACCCACCAGGTTGGCCGGATCGCTGCCGACGTGGGCAGCCTTTCGTTCACCAACGGCCGTACCCTGAGCGTGGGCAGCGTCGATGGCCTGGACGGTATCGAGGCCACCGGCGCCGTGGACGTGCGCGCCGCGGGCGCGAGCTCCGACCTGGTGCTGAATAACGCCGTGCACGCCGGCAACAGCGGAGCAGCGCAGACCGCCGTGCTGCTCGCCGCGGGGCGCAACTTCATCAACCATGTCGGCGCCACGGCGGTGAGCGCGGACCAGGGTCGCTGGCTGGTCTATTCCACCTCGCCGCTCAACGACACCCGTGGCGGACTGGCCGCGGAGTTCAAGCAGTACGACGCCGGCACCGCCGACACCGTGCTCGACAACGGCAGCGGCTTTCTCTACACCGTCGCGCCGACCATCGGCGTGACCCTGACCGGTTCGGCCGACAAGGTCTACGACGGCACCGATGCGGCCAGCTCGGATGACATCGGCCTGTCGCTCAACGGCGCTATCGACGGGGACACGGTGGTCGTCAACAAGGGTACGTCGCACTACGACGACAAGAACGTCGGTAGCGGCAAGACCGTCACCATGGACGGTCTGGATATCGGCGGCACCAGCAATGGCAGCGTGCGCGTCTACGGCTACACGCTCGCCAGCACAAGCGCCAGTGGCGCCATCGGTACGGTGACCAAGAAAACGATCAGCCTGGGCGCCGGCTCGGTCCAGGACAAGATCTACGATGGGACCACTGCGGCCCAGCTGGCCGGTAGCGTGACTCTGGATGGCGTGATCGGTAGCGACAGCGTCTCGTTCGACACCGGCAGTGTCACCTTCGCCGACAGGAATGCCGGTACGGGCAAGCTCGTCAATGTCACCGGCGTAAGCCTTGCCGGCACCGACGCGGGCAACTACGCGGTGGACGGCGCGACCTACGCTGACATCGACAGGCGCACCGTCACGGTGGGCGTGGCGGTGCAGGACAAGGTCTATGACGGCACCACCGACGCATCGTTGGCGAGCGTGTCGCCGAACAACCTGATTGCGGGTGACAAGGTGTGGCTGGATGCCCAGGCCGCCTTCACCGACAAGAACGTCGGCGACAACAAGAACGTCGTGGTCAGCGCCACTTTGAGCGGCGACGACGCGGGCAACTATGTTCTCGATGCGACCACGGCCAACCCGCGCGCCAGTACCGCGTCCATCACGCCCAAGATGATCGACGCCGGCACGCTGAGCGTGGCGGGCAAGGTCTACGACGGCAACCGCGACGCGACGGTTCACAGCACCGGCCCGGTCGGCGTGGTGGGTGGCGACGACCTGTCGCTCGATCTCACCGGCCTGTACGACGACAAGAACGCCGGCACCGGCAAGCACGTCGATGTATCGCTGGGCCTGAGCGGCGGCGATGCCGGCAACTACCGGCTGGCGAGCACCACCGCATCGTCCACGGGCGACATCACGCCCAAGACGATCGATGCCGGCACGCTGAGCGTGGCGGGCAAGGTCTACGACGGCAACCGCGGCGCAACGGTCCACAGCACCGGCCCGGTCGGCGTGGTGGGTGGCGACGACCTGTCGCTCGATCTGACCGGCCTGTACGACAACAAGAACGCCGGCACCGGCAAGCATGTCGATGTATCGCTGGGCCTCAGTGGCGGCGACGCCGGCAACTACCGGCTGGGGAGCACCACCGCATCGTCCACGGGCGACATTACGCGCAAGACGATCGATGCCGGCACGCTGAGCGTGGCGGGCAAGGTCTACGACGGCAACCGCGACGCGACGGTCCACAGTACCGGCCTGGTCGGCGTGGTGGGTGGCGACGACCTGTCGCTCGATCTGACCGGCCTGTACGACGACAAGAACGCCGGCACCGGCAAGCACGTCGATGTATCGCTGGGCCTGAGCGGCGGCGACGCCGGCAACTACCAGCTGGCGAGCACCACCGCATCGTCCACGGGCGACATCACGCCCAAGTCGATCGATGCCGGCACGGTGGCGGTGGTGGATAAGCGCTTCGACGGCAACGGCGATGCAACCTTGGTGCTCCCACCTCTGCAGGGGCTGGTCGACGGTGACGACGTGGCGTTGCAGGGGCAGGGCCAGTTCGACACCAGCGGAACCGGCGCGAACAAGACGGTGCAGATCGCGCTGTCCCTAAGCGGTACGGATGCAGGCAACTATGCGCTGGTCAACGCGCACCAGCAGGCAGTTGCGGGGATAAGTGACCTGCCGGGTCGCAACGCCGTGGATGCAATCTCACAATCGTCTCTGGGCGGCAACGGTACGCAGCCCGGTACGAGCGATACAGCCGCAGGCACCTCGCCAGGCGCGATCGCAGCATCCACCGGTGCGATGGGCGATCTGGCCGGCTCCGCACAACCTCATCTGGGTGCCAGTTCGCTGGATCCGGCGGCTGTTGGCGGTGTAGATGGTGGCGGCAGCGGCTCGGCCGCCACGGGCGCGGGAGCCGGTACGCTCGCCAGCGGCGGCCAGGGTGCAGACAACGCCAGAGCCAATAGCAACGGTGTCGCGAATGACGCAGGCCATGACGGTGCGGGCGATGGGGATGCGAGCGACGCGGCGGGTACGAGTGCCAGTGGACGCGATGCCGGCGATGCGACGATGGACCAGATGCTTCGTAACGGCGATGGCGTGACTATCTCGCTGGTTGGCGATGCTTTGGCTAAGCCGCGTATCACGATCCTGCCCGTGTTCACCGAGGAAGGGCAGACGGTCGATCGGTTCCGGGTGGACGACCTGGGCGACAGCCTGGCGCTGCACTCGGTGTCCGGTGAGCGCGACGCCGCGCCAAGCCTGGAGCAGCCGGTGCGTTTGCGGGCTTCGACTCAGGTCAAGGTCGGCGAGAAGGAGACCGCCTCGCTCCACATGGAGTTGTTGCAGGACGGCACCCTGCACGTCGTGGCGTCGGCGAACGCAGCCAAGCTCGGTCGGGACGCGCTGGTCGCGTACAGCCTCTCCGCCCTGAGACGGCAGGCAGGCATCCATCCCCAACAGGTGCATGCACTGGTGCTCGGCTTCACCCGCTGAGACAGGCGAGTCGGACAGGTCGAAGCGCATGAGCAACGGCGGCAGTCCCATGCCGCCGCGCCGGCAAAAGGGGACGTGGCTGATTGAATTTGGCTGCTTGGCCAACGATCGGTTGATGGCGGCTTCTGGCCGTCCGGGTCGAGTTGAGGGGCGGTGACATCCCCCGCGTGGGGGATGTCACGACCGATCGGCCTCGATCCAGGATTGCTTGACACAGAGTGCGGCTTAACTCGAACGTTAGGCGTCGCAACATCTCCTCCGGAGCACCTGTGGAAACGCCCTCTAAAGACGACACCCAACAGGTCGGCCTGGATACGGCGGCCGGCCTGTCATACGACTACCTGAAGCAGCTCGGGACCATTGCCATGACGGCGGCTGGCGGCTTGATCGCGCTGGTGCAGTTCGTCGAGGGTGACAAGCGATTCTTCGTCAAGATCATGATCGCCACGAGCATGATGTTCCTGGCGGCGTTGCTGGCTTTTCTGGCGCAGTACTCGCTTGTGGACCGCCTCAGGCAAACGCATCGGGTTTTGCGGATAGCCAAGCCACGGTCGTCGTATGCGTCGGCGAAGAAGGCCGAGAAGATCTACGAGGGTCTGGCACTGTGGCTCTTGTCGATCAGCATGGGCATCGCTCTCTATGCGTTGATGAGCGCGGGTGGGCCAACGTAAGCGTTCTTGATGCGGTAAAAGATGATGCTTCAGTTGAGGCGGCCAGGGATCCGTCGACTCGCACCGACATGATGCCCGGTTCGTGCGCTCCACGCCGCGTTCAAGGCCGGCGCTGGTCGGCGTGCCGGTGACGAGAGAGCAGCTCTCGACGGGCCGGCAGAGCGCCCCGCCGCGCGAGATAGAGGCGGCATGTGTTTCAGGCGGCACCTTCCCTGGCATGGACACGAACGCCATCAACCGGCCCGCTGAGGCGTCCCGCTACCGCTGGCCCGAGCCGCATCCACCTTGGTCATGAATTCCCGAATGGACACGATGGCCGTGGGCTTGCCATCCGGAAGATGGTCCGCGGAGAACTTGGCGTCCTGGTAGTCGCTGCCGATGACGCGCAGCCAGCAGTCCTTTGCCGTCGCCATCCGCCTAAGAAGCGCATAGGGGATCAGTACTTCGCCCCTGCTGGAGGTTCGGATCGTGTGCGAGACGGCATTGGAGAAGCCGCTGCTGAGATCACTGGGTTTGCCAGAGGGGAACGACGATACCTGGCCGTCGATACTGATCTGCAGGGTCTCGAAGCTTTGCACCGTGGGCGCATCGCTCGAGACCGTTGACTCGTAAGACAACACCAGTGTCACCGACTGTGGCGCGTCACTCGCCCAGCGCGCTCCCAGCCGCAGCGGTGTACCGCGCGCGCTTCCGGGATCGTAAAGGGCATTCGGCGACACATCGATGATGGTCGCGTGATCCGATGCCGAAACGCGCTGCGACACCACCCCCATGCCGGTGAGCTTGTCCACCGCCGTGCAGCCACAAAGCGCCAGCAACGCCGCGCTCAAAACCCATGGTGCTTTCATGATCATGACCTCCATGTGGAGTAGCTAACGGATAGCTGATCCTCTACGCCGCGAAGTGCAAGCAAGTCCTTCGATACTTGTAAATGATCTGAAATGTCTGAGCGTTCTCGTCGATTCAAGCCAGTCAGAACTGAACGACTTGGGGCAGGTCCACTTGCAAGGATCTGCGAAGTGGGCCTGCCCTGTCTATCGACGAATCAGGCGCGAGCTACTTGGTTTTCTTCAGGTAGCGGACGACCTTGTTGAGCAGCACTGGCTCGACGGTGCCAGCGGTGTCCGGCGTAGTGTCGCGGCCACCGGCGAGAATGAAGCTGAAGTCCGACCCTCCGTGCTGGGCATTGCCATGACAACCCATGCATCCGCCCATGTTGAAGGTGTGGCCCGCGTGCGCCACGTTCTTGAAGGGGCTGCCATCGGCGTTGAAGTCGGTGATGGTGTTGATCAACGTGCCGCCTTCACCCTCGGGCAGCGAGCTGCCGTAGGGATAGAACTGACCGCTGAAGACCTGCAGGTCGTAGTCGGTCTCGATGGTGCTGTTGGCCTGGTAGTAGGTGGCGGCGTCGGCGCCGGTGTAGGTCTGGCCGGGCACCGGCTTGTCGATCGGCTTGGCCTGCACGTTCACCAGCTTGTAGTAGGCCCACGGTGTCTTGGTGCCTGCCGGGAAGTGCGCGGCCATGTAGGTGGCGATGGCCTGGTGGGCTTCCTGGTTGACGGTGATGATGTCCTGCGGAATGGCGTGCTTGCGGGTGTTCACCTTGATGGTGCCGGTCACCAGGCCGCTGTTGGGCACGTTGGCGTAGTTGAGTTGCGGGCCCGCATCGCCGAACTCGCCCTCGGTGTACTTGAACGACTGGCCCGCCTTTGCCGTGGCGTTGACCGACTCGATGGCCGGGGTCAACGCGCTGGCCGCCGGCTTGAGCAGCGTGCCGTTCGCGTCCTCCACCGGCTGGCCGCTGGCGTCGAGGATGTTGTCGGTCTGCTCGAAGGTAGCGAAGATGAAGTACGGCGCCGAGGGCGTCTTCTGGATGATGTGCAGGCCGACCAGGGCCAGTGTCTCGTCGACGGGGACGATCTGGGTGACGCCGTTGGTAGTGTTCTTGGCGTAGTAACGCACCTTGGTGGTGTAGAAGCGGCTGGGATCCTCGCTTGAGCCGAGGCGACGCCAGGCCGCCTTGAGCTCGATGGTGCCGTAGGGAAAGCTCACCAGCGTGCTCGAGCCCGGGGTCGGGTCCTTGCCTTGCTGCTGGATATAAGCCCTGGTGGCCTTGATGTACGGTCCTGACGTGTCGGTCGACCACCAGCCCTTCGGACACACATAGTCGAAGTCCACCCGGTTGCCCTTGGCCAGGAACAGGATCTCGTTGTTGAGTGGTGTCGCGGTGCCGTTGGCCACGCCGGCAAAGATGTGATCCAGACCGATCTGGCTGTTCTCGTCGGCATTGATCCAGGGCGGGTTGGGACCGCTGGGAACCACGTGAGTGGTGGCGGTGCTTGCGTAGTTGTATTGCGGTGCTGCGTCGTAGTTGCACTGGTAGGGCGGGTTCATGCCACTGCTCGCCGTCGTGCCTGCCGGCAAACCGGCGCCGGGAAAAATCTCCACCTTGTTGCGATAGGTGTGCCACGCCAGCGGACCGGTGTAACTGGGGTCGCCGAAATACTTGGTGGTGTCGGGCGTGTCGCGCGTGCCGGGCGCGCCGTTCTGCGCCACCGCGGGCCAGTTCAGTGCGATGAATTCTTCCCAGGCAAAGATGGCCGCCTGGCTCAGCGAGGCATTGCTGGCACCGCCTGGAATGTCGCTGGGCACGTTCGGGCTGATCTGCACCGGCAGGATGTGCGGCGCCGTTTTCTGCGATTGGGAGTGGGTGGCTGCGGTCGCCGGAGCGACCAGGCAGACGGTGATGGCGGCGACGATCGCGGAAATGACGGCGGCCCGCTGACGGTTAGAGCGAGTTTTCATGGGTTCCCCTTTCCTGGGCGTTATGCGTAGTGGTTCTGCTTCCCTGCGGTTCGATGGAAAGAACCGCGCATGTGCCGTGACGCGTACACCGTGCATCGGGCACTCGATGACGGCGTGGCCACACACCTGCCCGTGCACCGCGCGTGCGGGCGGATCACTATGGTGTATGGGTGAGCGACGTGGCGCGCAGCCGCGTTCAAGCCTGTGCTGGATGCATTCGGTCTGGCCCCCTGTAGCCAATTACTTATTAGCCTGAGGCTGCGGACGGCAGCAATAGGAAATAGCGGGCATGTGAGATCTTGCGATTTGCGAATGCCAGCGCGCGGCCGCATGGGCTGAGTACCCCCGATACAAACGCAAGGAGGTGATGCAGAGCGGGCGCCATCCGTATGGCTGGCGAAACGCTCATGCCTGATTCGCATCGAAGTGGAGCAGTATCTGGCTGCCTCCAGGCCTGCACTCCCGCATGGTGCTTAGAGCAAATTGAGCACCGCCGTGCGGAAAGCTCCGTAGTTGCCGTCGTTGACGATGGCTCCGTCGTAGTGATTCATGATCAGCCGGAACAGCTGCCATGCCGCGGTGGTTTCCACCGAGAACCACTCCGTGCCAACAATCGGATGCAGGCCGCTGAGGATGATGTCGTTCTTGATCCGTGTGCCCAGGTTGTGGGCTGCCATCTGATTGGTGATCACCCCTGCCACGCCGAAATCGGGATTGTGCGTGGTGTAGCCCCCGCGCACGCCGAGCGTGGTGAAGGCGTTCGTGTCGCCGAACTTGAAATAATTGCCCTTTGCGCCGTGATGTCCGTACTTGACGTAGGTGTCCAACTGCGCGCCCGGGGTCATGATGAAATACGCGTTCTGCACTGCTGCTCTTCCTTGTGGTTTTCCAAAGCGCTTGCGGGGGCGGTGCCGGGCGATCGCCGGACGTCGGCGTTCCGGAAACATCGGGCCAGTGCCAACCGGCTGTCGCACGAGTTTGCGGTGAGGCGATCGGCGCGAGCGCTTCCTATCCAGTAGTGCGAAAAAGCAAGGAAGAATTGTCGACGGCTGGTGTCGCCAGCCCATGCTTGTTGAGGGCCGGGCGCCGCTTCGGCATCAAGGCTTGTTGAAAGCAGCGCGCCGCTTCGGCATCCTCGCCCGATTAGGGAGGAAGTCCATGCAGCTGTTTCGTCTCGACCATTTTGCGGCGCATCTCAACGAAACCTTCAAGGTCGATATCGAGCACGAGAACGTGCCGTTCGTGCTGGTGGAGGCGAGGCCGCTGCCTTCCAAGCCGATGGCCGGCATGATGCGCGAGCCCTTCTCGCTGCTGTTTCGCAACGAGGCGGCCATTCTGTTTCCGCAGCGCACCTACAGCATGAAGCACGACGGCCTGGGCGAATTCGGCATTTTCCTGGTGCCGATCGCGCGTGACCGAGAGGGCTTCATCTATCAGGCTGTCTTCAACTGAGTTGTCCGTGATCGGGCTGCCAGTTCATGCGCAGATAGCCTCCCCGGCTTTCAACTTCTGAAAAGCCGAGGCGCCGGTAGAGGCGATAGGCTCCGCCGTTGTGCAGCTCGACATGCAGGCTGAGCGTGGCCACCGTGGCCTTGCTCACTGCCTCCTGCAAGCGCTGCAGCAATGCGGACCCTATGCCCTGTTGCTGCGACGTGCTGGCAATCAAGATATCGACGATACGCAACTCGTCTGCAGACCAGTGCAGATAGAGCCGCCCGATCGGTTGCTGCTTTTGCAAGACGATGAGGAACGCCGCGGCAGGCGAGTACTGTGACACGTAGTGGCGATGCTGCAGGTCGAACTGGCTATCGCAAAAAGCCCGTTTGGCTTCGGGTGGCCATGGCATTTGCGCCAGTTCGGTTTCGCGCGATTGCGCGTAGAGGACGCGCAGTGAGGGCAGGTCGTAACTCTCGGCCGCACGCAGCGTGACCGATGCGTGCGGCGATGTCAGCGCTTCCGCCAGCCAAGTCG
Organism: Dyella thailandensis; assembly: GCF_050749815.1. Taxonomy (GTDB): domain Bacteria; phylum Pseudomonadota; class Gammaproteobacteria; order Xanthomonadales; family Rhodanobacteraceae; genus Dyella_A. The sequence goes on from NZ_CP192735.1 coordinate 3,792,924, forward strand.
GCATCGCCGACCTGGGGAAAGCGGGCAAAGGTTCCATCTCAAGGGCGCTGCGGGAACACTCCGCTCAGCGCAATGCAGAAGTTGAGCGAGAGATAGGGTTGCTGGTTGGCATGCGGCTGACTGCCGCCTGCCGGCATCACCATCGTCGTCGGAAAATTGCCGCCGACTGGCGGCGTTCCAGCTACGAAGGGTGTGATGGTGCCCGGTGCCGAAAGCGCATCCCCCGAGACCGGCGTGCCGTGCCGCTTGCTGGCGTCGCCCTGGTTGTACACGTTGAACCCATGACTGTGCATCGGCATTTCGTTGGTGAGGAGCGTGACGTTCTCGGAGCCGAACGTTTCACCGAGGTACCGATCGCTCAGGCCCGGTCCCTGGCCGACAGCGCAGCCCGCAGAACCCTGAAAATTGGGCAGTCCATACGTGCTTTTGCCATCGCCGCCATAGACGGTGCCAAGCAGAGAGAAAAGTGCGGTGTTCTGGGAAATGGGCATGATCTGGCCGGCGCACAGCGCCCAGCCGTTCGGCGCAAAGTTGAAGCCGAAGATCTGTATCTGCCCGAGAAAGGGTTCGCTCATGGTGAGATCCTTTTGATCCTTGATCCTTGATGATTCACGACGCAGTCCTGGGGACTACGCCTGACTCGGGTAAATGCCGTACAGCGAGATGCAGAACCGCACGGTCAAGGTTGGCATGGTGTTGTCGTGCGGCTGATTGCCGCCGGCGGAGCCGATCATGGTGTTTGCTGCTGCAAACGGGGTAAGCCCCGAAATGTCGCTGGTGTACATGGAGTCGCCACTGATAGCGCCCAGCTCGACATTGCCTCCGGGAGTGCCGGTGGTTGCAACGCCGCTGGTTTCCACCACCGTGTGCGTATGCGCCGGCATCTGGCCAGATGTGAGCGTGATGGTTTCCGTGCCCGCGAGCTGGCCCATGGAGTAGGTGCTCAACCCAGGGCCGGTGCCCTGATGGATGGGCAGGCGGCCACGCAGGTCCGGCAGCGCAAACGTGTTCTGGCCGTCGCCGCCGTAGGTGGTCCCAATCAGGTTGAAGAGCGTGTCGTACTCGGAAATGGGCAGCAGGCTGCCGTCGCAGTCATGCCAGTTCAGCGGTGCAAAGTTGTAAGGCAGCAGGCGGATTTCGCCGACATAAGGATCCATGGCTCGATCTCCTGGCTCAGGTGCGTGAAGGGTAAACGCCGGACAACGCGATGCAGAAGTTCAGCACCGAGTACGGCTGCATGTTCGAATGCGGCTGGTTCTGACCGGAGCTACCGATCGTTGTCTGGTTCAGCGGTACCTGAGAGCCGCCGGCCCCGGCGTAGATAGGCGTGGCCGAACCCGTGTCGCCATAGAGCGCGCCAGTTGGATTGCGCACGGCACCCGCCTGCGTGCTGTAACCGGCCAGATGCATGTGCTGCGGAATCTGCGTGCCGAGCAAGGTGACGTTTTCGATACCGGCGGATTGGCCTATGGGGTTCTGGTCCGACATGCCGTAGGGCGTGCGACCGCGCAGATCGGGGAGCTGGAAATTGGTGACGCCGTTTCCGCCGTAGCTCGTGCCCAGCAGGGAAAAAAGCGCCTGGTTCTGGTTGATCGGCAGGATTTGTCCGTTGCACGCCGCCCAATATTTTGGCGCAAACGGAAACGACATGAGCGTGATTTGCCCCATGTATGGCTCTGACATAGATTCCCCCTTTGTGGATGCGCGCCGTTCCTGGCGCAGCGCGGCGCTACTCTGGCGCAGTCACTGAGGCTTGACAAGCAATCGGCGCTGGGAGGGACAATGCGCCGGAAAGTGCTTGCGCGAGAAGCAGGTGGGGCGGAGCATCGGCGGTCAGCCTCGACCGGAGGCATCGCGCTGAACAGGGGGCGGCCGCGGAAGGCTGCAGCAATCAATCTTTGTGAGTGAAGCGTTCCAGCCCGCGGCGCCGCGGTGGACGTGGAACAGGGAGTCAGGGGTCATGTCCAATCGTTCGCCCATGCAGCGCGCCCTGGCGCGCCTTTCGTCGTTGTTTGGTTCGCCGCGGGCCTGGCTGATGCTGATGGCACTGCTGGTCATGGCCCCTGGTGCGGCCCATGCAGCCTGCGGAACGTTCAACGTTCCCGATGCGAACACGACTCCTTCGACCTCGCCGATGGCGGCAGGTGGAACCATCACGATCAACGTCGGCACGACGTGCGATCCGTTTGGCCTCAATCCTTACCCAAGCGGAAACACGACCAGCCCGAGCCATGGCACCGTCAGCGTCGATGCGCCAGCCGGTGTCATCACTTACACCAACGATGGCTTGGGCGCGACCAGCGACTCGTTTGTCGTGGCCGATGCGAGCGGCAATCCGTTTACCGTGAACGTGGCGATCGGCGCGGCGACCAGCCCCATTACCGTCTCCCCGGCCTCGCTGCCTACGCCGCATGTGGGTACCAGCTATTCGCAAGGCCTTTCGTCAACCGGCGGCGTGGCGCCCTACAGCTACGCCTTGACCGCCGGTTCGTTGCCTTCGGGCCTGAGCCTCTCCGGCAGCACCATCAGCGGCACGCCGAACCAGGCCGGCTCGTATTCCGCCACGATCACCGTCACCGACAATGTCGGTACGACCGGTACCAAGTCGTACACCGTCACGGTGCCCAATCCCTCTTCGGGAATCACGGTCGCCGCACCGCCCACCGCTGCGTTGAATACGCCCTACAGCTACAACCTCAATGCGAATACGACTGGCGCGCTGGCGCCGTACACATATTCGCAACCGACCAGCGGCGCGTTGCCCCCTGGCCTGACGCTCAGCGGCACCACCATCAGCGGCACGCCCACCTCGGTTGGCACGTACAACTTCAGCCTGACGGTCACCGACGCCAGTCCGGGCCCGGGTGGGCCGTACTTCAAGTCGGTCAATCTGAGCATCACGGTGCAGAACATCCCGCCGGTCGCCAACTCGGTGAGCGCGACGGTGGCCTATGACAGCGCCAGCAATCCGGTCACGCTGAACATCACCGGCGGTGCGGCCACTTCGGTGGCCATCGGGACGGCTGCGTCGCACGGCACGGCCACGGCCAGCGGCGCCTCGATCACTTATACGCCAACCACCGGTTACGCCGGCCCCGACAGCTTTACTTACACCGCCACCAACGGTGCCGGTACCTCGTCACCGGCTACGGTGACCATCACGGTGTCCCCGCCGACCCTCGTCTATACGCCAGCTGCCCCGCCTCATGCTTCTGCTGGCGTGGCATACAGCCACTCCATCGCCGGTGCCAGCGGCGGTGCCGCGCCGTATACCTACGCGGTGACTTCCGGTTCCCTGCCAACAGGGCTGGCCCTGGCCAGCGACGGCACACTCAGCGGCACCGCGACCGCGGCCGGCACGTTCAATTTCACCGTGACGGCGACGGACAGCTCGACCGGCACCGGACCGTTTTCCATCGGATCGGGAGTGACGCTGGTAGTCGATGCGCCGACGATCCTGATCGCCCCGGCGACGCTTCCGAACGGTACGTTCAACACTGCGTACAGCCAGACCGTCACGGCCTCGGGTGGCACCGCGCCCTACAGCTATGCAGTGACGACAGGCAGCCTGCCGAACGGTCTCTCGCTGTCGAGCACGGGTGCGTTGAGCGGTACTCCTACCCAGGCGGGTGATTACCCGATCACCATCACGGCGACCGATTCGACCACCGGCGCAGCCGCGCCATACACCGGTTCTCAGAGCTACACACTGCATATCGACGGGCCGGCGATCACGGTTGCTCCCGGCACCGTGCCGAATGCGACGGTAGGCGCGGCTTACAGCCAGACGCTGTCTGCCTCTGGTGGCACGGCGCCATATACCTTCGCTGCCACCGGCAGCGTACCGCCCGGCCTGACCCTCAGCGCCGGCGGCACTTTGTCTGGCACGCCGACCATCGCGGGCGACTTCAGCTTTACCGCCACGGCCACCGATGCGGACAGCTTTACCGGTAACCAGGCTTATACGGTGCACGTGACGGCCATCGCACCGGCCGCACCCACCGGAGCCAGCGCCACGGCGGGAGATACCCAGGCGTCCGTCAGCTTCGCGGCGCCGACGAATACCGGCGGCGCGCCGATCAGCAGCTATACGGTGACTTCCAGCCCCGGTGGCTTCACCGCCACGGGGTCGGCCAGCCCGATTACGGTGACCGGCCTGACCAACGGCACGGCCTATACCTTCACTGTGACTGCGACCAACACTGCGGGCACCGGGCCCGCGTCGACACCGTCCAACGCCGTCACGCCAAAGGGCGCCCAGACCATCACCTTCAACAACCCTGGCACGCAGAACTTCGGCACCACACCGACACTGAGCGCCACGGCCAGCTCCGGACTCACGCCGACCTTCAGTTCCCAGACCACCGGTGTCTGCACCATCACCAGCGGTGGTGCGTTGACTTTCCTCTCGGCCGGTACGTGCACCATCTCGGCGGATCAGGCCGGTGATGGCGCTTACCTCGCGGCGCCGACGGTCACGCAGAGCTTCACGGTGGCCGCGGTGGTTCCGGGTGCGCCGACCATCGGTGCCGCCAGCGCAGGTGACGCGCAGGCCACCGTGTCTTTCGCGGCACCGGCGAGCAACGGCGGCGCGACCATCACCGGCTACACCGTGACCTCCAATCCCGGTGGCATCACCGGTACCGGGGCAACGAGCCCGATCACCGTGACCGGCCTGACCAACGGTACGGCCTACACCTTCACGGTGACCGCCACCAACAGCGCCGGTACGGGCAGCGCCTCCGCCGCGTCCAATAGCGTTACCCCGCTCGGCACGCAGACGATCACGTTCAACAACCCCGGTTCGCAGAACTTCGGCACGTCGCCGCAGATGGTCGCCTCGGCCAGTTCGGGATTGACGGTGAGCTTCAGCTCGACCACCAGCGCAATCTGCACCGTGACCTCAGCGGGCGCGCTCACGACCGTGGCGCCGGGCACGTGCACCATTCAGGCGGATCAGTCGGGCAACGGCGCCTACCAGCCTGCGCCATCGGTAACGCAGTCCTTCGCCATCGTGGTGCCCGGCGGTGCCGTGTCATTCAGCACGGCCTCGCCGCTGCCCAGTGCCACTGCCGAGACCGCCTATTCGCAGACCATCACCGCTTCCGGCGGGGCGACGCCGTACACCTTCAGCTTGGTCGGCGGCGCGCTGCCGACTGGCGTGACGTTCTCTTCGTCGGGCGTGCTGTCTGGAACACCCCTGGCGAGCGGCACATTCAACTTCACGCTTCGGGTGACGGACGCTGCGACCCAGACGGCCGACACGGCCTACCAGCTGACAGTCGCCGCCCCGACGATCGCGCTGGCACCGGCCACGCTGCCGGGTGGCCAGGTCGCTCAGGCCTATGCGCAGACGCTCACTGCCAGCGGCGGCGTGGCGCCCTACACCTTTGCGGTGACGACAGGCGCGCTGCCGGCAGGTCTGACGCTCAGTGCGGCCGGCACGCTCTCCGGCACGCCGACCGCTGCGGGCAGCTTCAACATCACCGTGACGGCAACCGATCAACACGGTTTCCAGGGCTCGCAGGCTTACACGCTCGGCATCAACCAGCCGGTGCCGGTTGCCGTGGACGACACCGCCAGCGTCAACTCGAATGGTCACGTCACGATTGCCGTGACCGCAAACGACAGTGGCCCGATCACCAGCATCGCCATCACGCAGCAACCGGCGCACGGTACCGCCACCGTCAGTGGGCTCGATGTGGTGTACAGCCCGGCGGCCAACTACTTCGGCAGCGAGACGCTGAAATACACGGCGACAGGGCCCGGCGGCACCTCCGGCGCCGCGACGGTATCGATCACCGTGGTTCCGGGTGCGGTGCCGGTGGCGGCTGCGCAGACTGCCAAGGTGCTGGCCGGCAAGTCCGTCACCATCCATGCGGCGGCGGGCGCGACCAACGGTCCCTTCACCGGTGCGGCCATCACCTCCGCACCCACCTCGGGAACAGCGGTGGTGCAGGGCACCGATATCGTCTACACCGCGGATCCGAATGCCTCCGGTACGTTCGGCCTGGACTACACGCTGAGTAACGCTTTCGGCACCTCGCAGCCGGCGCACGTCACGCTGGCGGTGAATCCACGCCCAGTTGCTCCCGCGTTGACCGCGAAGACGATGGCCGGCGTCACGGTGCAGGTGGACCTCACCACGGCGGCTCGCGGGGGCCCGTTCACCGCTGCCAACGTGGTGTCCATCACACCGGCAAATGCGGGCACAGCTACGGTCAGTTCGTCCAACGGCGGTTATACGCTGGCCTTCACTCCCGCGGCGACGTTCGGCGGGGTCGCCAAGGTCACCTACACGCTGAGTAATGCGTTCGCCACCTCCGAGCCAGGCACGGTGGACATCACCGTCGAGTTGCGCCGCGACCCCTCGAAGGATCCGGAAGTGACCGGCGTGCTCGACGCCCAGGCCGAAGCGACGCATCGAATGGCGATCGGCCAGATCAACAACTTCCAGCGCCGCCTGGAGAGCCTGCACAACGGTGGTAGTCGTGGCGGCTTCTCCAACGGCATCACCATGAGTTCGGCCAGCAGCATGCGCCGCCAGCCACTGACGATCGATGGCCGGCAAGGTATGGGCTCGGCGGGTGATCCGTTCCTGATGCCCACGGATGGCGCCATGACCAACCCGAGTGTCAGCGGTAACGCGGCCCCGGGCGGTGTGTCGTTCTGGGCCGGCGGTGCGGTCAACTTTGGCAAGCTTCAGCCGGGCGCGAGCGACAACGGCATCGACTTCACCACCTCGGGCCTGAGCCTGGGCGCGGACAAGCAGGTGTCGCAGGCCCTGACGTTGGGCGTGGGCGCGGGTTACGGCCATGATGTGTCTGACGTTGGCCAGCACGGCAGTCGAAGCGCCGTGGATAGCTACAACGTCGCGGTCTACGGTAGTTATCAGCCAGGCGAGGCGATCTACGTCGACGCCCTTGCTGGCTATCAGTGGCTACGGTTCGACGCCCGTCGATTCGTCACCGACAACGGCAACACGGTCCACGGCAGTCGCGATGGTAAGCAGTGGTTCGCTTCGCTCTCGGTCGGCTATCAGCACCAGGCGAAGGACATGATGCTGACGCCCTACGGGCGACTCGACGTGGCTCGCGCGGCGCTCGACGGCTACACAGAAACGGGCGACGCGGTATTCGCGCTGCGCTACGAGGGGCAAACGGTCAAGACCAGTACAGCCAATCTGGGCCTGCTGGCGCAATGGTCGGTCAAGCGCGACTACGGTATGTGGACGCCTCAATTGCGCGCAGAGTTCGGGCACGACATGCAAGGTGCCAGCGTGGCAACCATGCGCTACGCCGACTTGCTGACCGGACCGCTCTACCAGGCCACGCTCAGCCGTCAGTCGCGCAACCACACCATCCTGGGCGCCGGTTTCACGTTGCAGACGTACAAAGGGTGGTCGCTGCGTGCCGAGTACCAGGCGCTGATCGACAACACGAGCCGCGACAACCAGAGCATCCAGCTGGGCATCCAGAAGGCCTTGCAACCCTGATGGGGCGGCCGGTGGCGGAGACCGTCGCCGGCCGTTCTGCAGAACGTCGCGTGTGGATGGGGCGGACGGGGCCGGCGCGTTTCCCAATTGGAGTCGACGCAGCGCTATCGCGCTGCGCGCTCATTGCCATCCCTGGCTGGTGTGGCGGGCAGAGCCGTCGACAGCCCCTGGCGCGCTTCAGGATCGGACGCGTGGCGAGGCGACATGCCGCGACGCGCGGCCTATCAGCTGGCTGGTTCGAAGCTGACCACCTTGCCATCGGAGCGCACCGGCTGCGCGAAGGATGCTGCCGATACCGGACCTTGCGGCTGGGTGACGTGGTTGATGGCGTACCAGTAGCAGTCGGCCATGCTGTGATTGCCGTCGGTGGTGAGGTACTCGGCAGTGAAGTCCACCGGCGTGCCGATGTGCTGGTACACGGTGGAACCGAGCAACGGCGGCGGCACGTCGGGCACCAGGTCTTCGGTGTTCACCACGCGGAAGGTCGGCACGGCACCGCCATTCATGGCCTGGGCGAATGCCACGTCGCCCACGCGCGGGCTGGCGAAGTTGTAGTGCACGTAGCTGCGGCTGCTGCCCGGTGGGATCGACGAGTTGGTGGCCACGTCCGGCACCGCCAGCGTGGAGAGGGCCGAGCCCATGCTGTGGCCGGTGAAGAACAGCCGGCTGACTGCGCCGATGGAGGCCAGCTGGGCGAGCAGTGCGGGGCTGGCGCTGGTGTAGACGTTGTGCCAGCCGATCTGCACATTGCCGAAGCCCGCGGCCAGCGCGTATGCGGTTTGATCCACCTCGGTGTCGATTACTGCATCCGCCTTGCTCATGGTGCCGCGGAACACCACAAATGCATTGCCGGTATCGTCCCAAGAGACGAAGCCAAATGGCTCGGGATAATCGAACGTATGCCCGAGTACGGTAATCGTCACGGTGGCCCACAGCGGCGCGCTGTAGCTGAAGCCAAGCCCGTTCGGGGTCCAGTTGAAATCCTGTTGCGAAGGCGAGTTCTGCGCCAGCCACTGGTTGTACTGGTCGTAAGCCGTCAACACCTGAGAGGCGCAGATGGCCGCCTCGCTAAGGATGAAGGTGGGCGGGAAGTACATCGGCAGGCTTTGGGGTAAAGCAGTGCTCATGGGACATCTCCTTATGATCCGTCGATGCATTCACGGGGACGACGCCCGCGTGCTCGCCGCGGTCCGATGCATCCCCAACATCACAGCACGTTTCCGGGCGTCCGTGTGGGAGCTGGGGTAAGAACCGAGATCGCAGTTTGCTGCCCTCCCATGGCGTGAAGTGCGTGCCCCTGAAGGAGATCCTGGCGCGATCACAAAGGCGGAGCACCGTTTCTCGCCAATGCGCAGCTCCCCAGTTCGTCGATAGACGGACCTGCCGCTCCCACGCACCCCTGCTGAAGCTGCGAACTCGGCGTTGGCCGCGATACGACCTGCGCTATGTGCGCAAGCAACGCTATGCTGGGTTCGATCCCTATCGAGAACGCACATGCCCAGTCCCAGCACAGCGCAATCCGACGTTACGCCAACCGACCGCGCTGGTGCGCTCCATTTGGCGAGGCGATGGAGCGGCCGTGCTTGCGGCGTAGCGATGCTCGCCGCGCTCAGCGCCCCGGCCGTTGCCCAGAACGTCAATCCCGACGAGACCGGTCGCGAGCCTGTCAGCACGCGGGAGGCACTGCAGAGCGCCAGGCCGGTGACGGCCAGGCACGCGATGGTCGTCAGTGCGCAGCACCTGGCCACGATGGTGGGCGTGGACATTCTCAAGCGCGGCGGCAATGCGGTGGACGCTGCCGTGGCGGTCGGTTTCGCCGAGGCCGTGGTACACCCGTGCTGCGGCAACATCGGCGGAGGCGGGTTCATGACGCTCCACCTCAAGGACGGTCGCAACCTGTTTCTGGATTTCCGCGAAAAGGCGCCGGCGAAGGCCACGCCCACGATGTTCCAGGATGCCGACGGCAACGTCGTCCAAGGACGCAGCACCGACAGCTATCTCGGCGTAGGTGTGCCGGGCACGGTGATGGGGTTCGCCACCGCGCTGAAAGCCCACGGCACGATGTCGCTGGCGCAGGTGATGGCGCCGGCGATCAAGTTGGCTCGTGATGGCTACGTACTCCAGCAGGGCGACATCGACAGCCTCGACACCAGCACCGACGAGTTCGCGAAGCACGCCAACGTCGCGGCGATCTTTCTCAGCCACGGCAAACCCTTCAAGGTGGGCGAGCGATTGGTGCAGAAAGACCTGGCGCACACACTGGAACAGATTGCCCACGGCGGGACCAAGGCGTTCTACCAGGGGCCGATCGCCCAGGCCGTGGTCAAGGCCAGCGACGCCAACGGCGGCATCCTGTCGCTGCGCGACTTTGCCGATTACACCGCGCAGTGGGAGAAGCCGATTCAGTGCGAGTACCGCGGTTACACCGTGGTCTCGGCGCCGCCGCCGAGTTCGGGCGGCACCACGCTGTGCCTGATCCTGCAGATCATCAAGCCTTACCCGCTTGGCAAGTGGGGCTACGGCTCGGTCAACAGCGTGCACTATCTGGTGGAGGCCGAGCGTCGTGCGTTTGCCGACCGCAATACGTATCTGGGTGACCCGGCGTTCGTACGCAACCCGATCGACACGCTGCTTTCCGACGCGCACGCGGCGAAGCTTCGCGCCACCATCGAGCCGGACCAGGCCACCCCGTCGTCGGAAATCCAGGGCAGCCTTGGCGCCCCCGAAGGCAACCACACCACGCATTACTCCGTGGTGGACAAGGACGGCAACGCCGTAGCCGTCACCTACACCGTCAACTACCTGTTCGGTAACAAGCAGATTGCCGGCGACACGGGCTTCTTCCTCAACGACGAGATGGATGACTTCACCGGCAAGCCGGGCGTGGCCAACGGTGCCGGCCTGGTGCAGGGGGTGATCAATCAGGTTGAACCGGGCAAGCGACCCCTGAGTTCGATGACGCCGACCATCGTGCTGCGCGACGGCAAGCCGTTCATGCTCACGGGCAGCCCGGGCAGCGCCACCATCATCTCGTCTACGCTGGAAAGCATGCTCAACGTGGTCGACTTCGGCATGAATATGCAGCAGGCGGTCAACGCGCCGCGCGTGCACCACCAGTGGTATCCGGATGTGGTGTACGCCGGCCAGGGCCTGCTCACGCCCGAGTCGCAGCGGGCGCTGGAAGCCATGGGCTACCAGTTCAAATCGTTCAGCGGTGGCGCGGTCGAGGCGATCCTGCTCAATCCGAAGACCGGCCTGCTGGAAGGCGCCAACGACCCTCGCCGCCCCGCTGGACTCGCCGCTGGCTATTGATGGGTGACTTAGCGGCCAAAAAGTCGAGGGCAGGCTCAGTTCCGGGAAATCTGGGTGAGCCTGCATCTTGATCATTGGCCTGCTGAAACGCGATGTTCAGAAGACAGGGCGATATGGCGCTGCCTTCGTTCGTAGTCATCACACATATTGAGCGCTGCACGCCGCCCGTTCCGACTGCATCACCGCGGCCATCGCGTTAGGATGCCCGCTGCTGCGGCCTCTCCATGGCCGCTGCCGCTCTCCATCCCATCAGGAACGCCATGAGCATGCACTGCGCAGTTTGGCGGGGTATCTGCCGATGAACCGTCCGCAGCACGACGCGTCCGCGCCCGTCGATCCCGTCATCGAGGTCAGGGGCCTGGACAAGACCTACGCCTCCGGTTTCCGGGCGCTCAAGCCGATCGACCTGACCATCCGCCGCGGCGAGATCTTCGCCCTGCTCGGTCCCAACGGGGCGGGCAAGACCACGCTGATCAGCATCATCTGCGGCATCGTCAATCCCGGTGGCGGTTCCATTTCCGTGGACGGCCACGACGTGGTGCGCGACTTCCGTGCCACGCGCTCGCGTATCGGCCTGGTGCCGCAGGAGCTCACCACCGACGCGTTCGAGACCGTGTGGAACACGGTGAGCTTCAGCCGCGGGCTGTTCGGCCTGCCGCCCAAGCCCGAGCACATCGAGCAGGTGCTGAAGGATCTGTCGCTGTGGGACAAGCGCAACAACAAAATCCTCACCCTCTCCGGCGGCATGAAACGGCGCGTGATGATCGCCAAGGCGCTGTCGCACGAACCGCGCGTACTGTTTCTGGATGAACCCACGGCGGGCGTCGACGTGGAGCTGCGCCGCGACATGTGGAACCTTGTGCGTCGCCTGCGCGACAACGGCGTCACCATCATCCTCACCACGCACTACATCGAGGAGGCCGAGGAGATGGCCGACCGCGTGGGCGTGATCAGCAAGGGCGAGCTGATCCTGGTGGAGGAAACCGCCACGCTGATGCACAAGCTGGGCAAGAAGGCGCTGACGCTGCAGCTGCACCAGCCGCTGGCGGCCATTCCCGCCGCGCTGGCCGATTACCAGCTGGCGCTGTCCGCCGACGGCACCGAGCTCACCTACACCTACGACACCCAGGCCGAACGCACCGGCATCACCACGCTGCTCGGCGAGCTCGCCGCTGCCGGTATCCGCTTCCGCGACCTGAGCACCAAGCAGAACACGCTGGAAGAAATCTTCGTCGACCTGGTGAGGAGCCGCTGATGAACTGGCACGCGATCCGCGCCATCTACCGTTTCGAGATGGCCCGCACCCGCCGCACGCTGATGCAGTCGATCGCCTCGCCGGTGCTGTCCACCTCGCTGTACTTCGTGGTGTTCGGCTCGGCTATCGGCTCGCGCATCACCTCGGTCGAAGGGGTGAGCTACGGCGCCTTCATCATCCCCGGGCTGATCATGCTTTCGCTGCTGATGCAGAGCGTGTCCAACGCCTCGTTCGGCATCTACTTTCCCAAGTTCACCGGAACCATCTACGAGATCCATTCCGCGCCGATCTCGTTCGTGGAGATTGTCTGTGGCTACGTGGGGGCGGCGGCGACCAAGTCGGTGATCGTGGGGTTGATCATCCTGGCCACGGCGCGATTGTTCGTGGATTACCACATCGCCCATCCGCTGCTGATGGTCAGTTTCCTGCTCCTCACCGCGATCACCTTCAGCCTGTTCGGTTTCATCATCGGCATCTGGGCGGACAACTTCGAGAAGCTGCAGGTGATCCCGCTGCTGGTGATCACGCCGCTGACCTTTCTCGGCGGCAGCTTCTACTCCATCCACATGCTGCCGCCGCTGTGGCAGAAGATCACCCTGCTCAACCCGGTGGTGTACCTGGTGAGCGGCTTCCGCTGGAGCTTCTACGACCTGGCCGACGTCAGCGTGGGCATCAGCCTGGTCGCGATCGCCGGCTTCCTCATTGCCTGCCTGGTCGCCATCGGCTGGATTTTCCGCACCGGGTACAAGCTCAAGAGCTGATGGGCCGCGAGGCATGGATTGGCATTCTTAACACGGACGGATGCAGGACAGCTCATGGAACGACAGCCGCATATCCACTGCCCCCTCTGCGCATGGGAACCCGGCGCCAGCGCGCGCTGGGTGTGCAGCCGTTCCGAGCCGGGCGCCGGCTGCGGTACACGCTGGAACACGTTCTGGACGGCCGGTTGCTGCCCCGGCTGCGGTCACTTCTGGGCGAAGACCCAGTGCCTGGCCTGCAAGCAGTCGTCGCCGCACGAGGACTGGTATCACTACCCGCCTGGCGATGCTCCGGTCGACCGTGTGGAAGAAGCGCTGGAGGTTGGCGTCGAGTAGACGGTCAGAGTGTGATGACCGACAACCTTCGATGCCATCGCTAGTCCAACGCCGTCATTCCCGCGCAGGCGGGAATCCACGTTGACCGTGCATCTTGTGCCCCGGGGATTGTCACTGTGAGGCAGTGGCGTTGAGGAAGTGTCAGCGTCCGGCGCACCTAATCCACCTTCAACAACGCCAACGCCTGATGCCGTGCCGAGGCCCGCAGCGATTTGCGCAGACCCGGATCGTTGGTGGTGCGCGCCAGCACCATGCCGCCTACGCACAGGGCCACCATCGTCTCGGCGCGGCGGCTGGCGTCGCGCGCGCCCTTGAGCGCGCTGCGGTAGATGTGGCCCATGCCGCGGATGAGGTCAGTGTAGGCCTCCTGCGGCTCCAGTCCCGCGCGCGCCACGTCGGCGGGCAGGGCATAGAGCGGGCAGTGCAGGTCGATGTTCTCCAGCACCTCGTCGCTCAGGTAGAGCTCCACCAGCATGCGCGCGAGCCGGCGCGGGTCGCGCAGCTGCTCGGCGGCCTCGGCCGTCTGGATGGCGAACGGATTGCAGGTGATGAAGCTGGCCACGGCGGCGGCGTACAGCTCGTTCTTGCTCTGGAAGTGATGGTAGAACGCGCCGCGGGTGAGCCCGGCCGCGGCCATGATCTGATCGATGGTGACCTGCTCGAAGCCGTGTCGATTGAACAGGCGGCGCGCCGATTCGACGATGCGCCCGCGCGTCTGCACGGCGTGTTCGGGGCTGTAGGGCATGGGCTTGGACCTCCGGTGGCGAGGTATAGCAGGCCGGCAAATTATGTTCTTTAACATATTCTGCGCCCGCGTAAGCTGGCGCCACCGGTAATCCCGCCCATCGGAGACACCCATGCAGATCTACTGGATCAAGGCGCAGGCGCCGCGCCGCGTGCTGGCGCTGGTCAAGCACCTGGGCATCGATGCCGAGTGCATCGAGGTCGATATCAAGGCCGGCGGCCTGAAGACGCCGTCGTACCTCGCGCTCAATCCCAACGGCAAGGCGCCCACCCTGATCGATGGCGAGGTCACGCTGTGGGAGTCGTCGGCGATCATGGCCTATCTGTGCAACAAGGCCGGCTCGGACATGTGGCCGGCGCAGCAGCCGGCCGAGCAGGTCGAGGTGCTGCGCTGGCTATCGTGGAGCAACAGCCAGTGGTCGTCCGCGGTCGCACCGTTCTACTTCGAGCACGTGATCAAGCCGGCCTTCCACCTGGGCGACACCGATCACGCGGCACTCACCGCCGCCGTGCCGGAACTGCACCGGCTGGCCGCGATTCTCGACACCCACCTCGCCTCGCACGAGTACGTCGCCTGCCACCGGCTGACCATCGCCGACTTCCACATGGCATCGATGGCCTGCGAGTGGCGCGATGCAGAGATGCCATTTGCCCACTACCCGAACATCGCGCGCTGGCTCGACCGGCTGATGACGATTCCCGCCTGGGCCGATCCGTGGCCCGCAAAGCACGCCGCCACGCCGACCCCGGCGCTGGCCTGACTCCACCGCCGACTCCGGCTTGCCGGAGCGGCCACACCTCGAGGACGAGCGATGAAGCATTTTCTGGCGGTGTACACCGGTTCGCCGGCCGCGCGCGAAGCGAGCGGCTGGGATGCCCTGAATGAAACCGAGCGACAGGCACAACAACAGCAAGGCATGGAAGCGTGGGGCCAGTGGGTGGCCGCGCATCGCAGTGCGATCGTCGACACGGGCGCGCCGCTGGGCAGCACCTTGCGCGTGGATGCGCGTGGTATCGAAAGCATCCACAACGCGATGGCCGCTTTCACCGTCGTGCAGGCCGAGTCGCATCAGGCCGCTGCCGCGATGTTCGAAGGGCATCCGCACTTCACGATCTTTCCGGGCGAGGCGGTGGAAATCATGGAGTGCCTGCCGCTACCAGGATGACGGCCCGGGCCAGCGAGTGCGCCAGCGGATGCGCAGCGGTGAGATCGGGTAGCCGATCAATCGTCATCGCGTGAGCCGATGCTTCTCGACACGCTTCACACGCAGGCCGTGGCAGCGTGGTGCCGACCGTGTCCGGAGCGCCTTCATGAGCGACACCCGCCCACCAGCCCCCGCCGCACGTGATCGCCATGCGTGGTTGATCGCTGCCTACGTGGCCGCGCTACTGGGGCTGGCGGTGCTCTATTACGTGCTGCGTTGGGATCTGTTGTCGCTGCCGCCGCGCCTGTTGCCCCTGCTGCGGCGGGTGGTGGCGGGCGCGATGGCCATCATGCTGACTCTGGCGCTGGCGCGTGCGGTGCACGCCAAAGCGATCGACACGGTCGACAACGCGGTAACGCGCTACAACCTCCAGCGCATCGTCGGCCTGGTGGTGTTCGTGGTGATCGCGCTGATCGTGGTCTCGGTGCTGTTCGCCAACTGGTACGCCGCGGTGGCGTCGCTGGGCCTGATCTCGCTGGTGCTTGGGTTCGCGCTGCAGACGCCGATCACCAGCTTCATCGGCTGGATCTACATCCTCGCGCGCCAGCCCTACCGCGTGGGCGATCGCATCAGCATCGGCGATGCCACCGGCGACGTGATCGAGGTGACCTACCTGGACACCACGCTATGGGAGGTGGGCGGCCCGTTCGTATCCAGCAGCCACCCGAGCGGACGCCTGATCAAGTTCCCCAACGCCAACGTGCTCACCAGCGCCATCTACAACTTCTCGTGGGACATGTTCCCCTACATCTGGGACGAGATTTCCTTCCAGGTGGCCTACGACAGCGACCTCGCGTTCGTGAGCGAGGTGATGCAGCGGGCGGCCGAGCAGGAGCTCGGCGAGGCGATGATCGAACGCGTGCGCACCTTCCGCGAGATCCTGGCCAGCACCCCGGTGGACGAGGTGGAGGTGAAGGAGCATCCGGCGGTGCTGTTTCGCGTCAACGCCAATACCTGGATCGACGCGAAGGTGCGCTACGTGGTGGACCCCAAACGCGCCGGCAGCGTAAAGACCCGGCTGATGCGAGTGATGTTGGAGCAGCTCAACGCGCAGCCCGAGCGCGTGCGCTTTCCCAAAGGCGACAGCCGCTGAGCGCGAGGGCCGACTCACAGTTGTCGTGCGAAGAACGCCTCAGCGTCGGCGATGGCGCTGGCGTGCGTGCGCGACTGGGGCACCTCCATGTGCTGGCATAGCGGCTCGCGCTGGCGCCCCAGCGCGGTGCAGCGAGCGAGAAAATCGTAGTGGCCCACGCCATGCAGGATGCGCAACGCCGCAGGCGGCAGCGAGTCGGCGGCGAGCTGGCCGTTGCTGGCCGGTGGCGCCACGGTGTCGGCGTCGCCAAACAGGACGCGTACGGGCGTGGTAAGTGCGTGCAGGCTGGCCGGGGCCAGCGCCTCGATGCCGCCGGGCGCCATCAGGAACACCGCGCGCACGCCGGGGATCGCATAGTCGTCTCCCGCATGCTTGGCCAGTGCCGCCATCGCCGGCGTCTTCAGCGCCTGCTCGCGGGCAGCCATGGTCTGATCCGGCGCCTCGGCCTGCGCCGCACAGGTCGCGTCGGCCGCTGACGACTGGCAGAACGCGATGATGTGCTCGATATCCACGCGCGCCCCGGCGCTCAGTAGGGCGGCGAACCCGCCCATCGAGAAGCCCGCTACGCCCAGCCGCCGCGTGTCCAGATGCGGGCCGATGCGGGGATCGGCTTTCGCGGTATCGAGCGCCACGCGCAGGTCCACCGCACGGTCCCACACCAGCAGACTGCCGGCCATGGTGATCGGATCGCGGCCATTGGTGCCCGGATGATCGACCGCAACCACCACATTGCCTGCGCGTGCCAACGCGGTGCCGAACCACGCCATCATTCGCGCGCTGCCGCCGAAGCCATGCGAGAAGAGGATCACCGGGTGCCGCCCCGGCGCGAACGGCGCTTCCGCCGCGGCGCTGCCCGCATCGAACTGGGCCTTCCCTGGCGGGCCGATCTGCAGCGGCGTTTCGGCCGGGCCCGCGGCCGCGGGATACCACACGGTGACGCGCAATGTGTCGCTGTGCTGCGCATCGCGCAGAGCCGCGCTTGGGGTGTGTGCGGTGCGATGGGTCTCGCCCACGGTGCCGGCGCGGGCGCCAGCGCCGACGATCAGCGATGCGGCGGTCAGGGCGATCAGGAGGGAGCGGGGAATCATGTGAGTCTCGTCGATAAAGATGAAATGGGCTGAATCAGCGCTGCAGCGGCAGCCAGATCTCGACCTCGCCGGTGCCGGTGACGTCGTCGAAGTCGGCACCGTACTTCTCGAAATCCGGCGCGTCGGACACCGTCAGTCCCGAGCGCGGTAGCCACTCGCCGACGAAGGCCTGCCAGGTGCGGCGGATCGCCGAGATGTGGCCGCGGTGGGTGGCCACCACGTACTCGCGTGCCGGGAGTCGAAGCGTGCTGAGTGCGGGTTCGAGGCCGGCAAAGGCGGGCACCTCCACGCCGGCGATGTACTCGAAGCTGCCTTCATCGTCGCTGTTGCAGCACACGCCGAAGGCGGTGTTGTGCATCGGCAGCGCCGTCGAGTGGTTCGAGAACAGCCGCTGCCACTGCGCGGGAATGCCTTGCGTGGTATCCGGCGTGTAGCGGCAACCGAGTCCGGCAATCAGGCGCGCGCCGTCATGCACCAGGCGCGGCTCCTCCAGCGCCACCGCAACGCCGTCGGCTGTGCGCCATGGCTCGACCAACGCCAGGCCGTCGACGGAACCACGCTCACGCACGCTCGTCGGACTCACGCCGAACTGTTCGCCGAACGCCCGCGTGAACGCCTCGTGCGAGCCGTAACCGCTGCTCAGCGCGACCTCCAGGATGTCGCGCGCGCCACCCGCCAGTCGCCGTGCAGCCTCGGTCATCCGTCGCGCGCGCATATAGCGAACCACCGAGTAGCCCGTCATCGCCTGGAATAGCCGCGCGAGGTGGAACGGCGACACGCCGGCCACCTCGGCGATGCGCGGCAGCGACAGCTCCTCGTTGTAGTGGCTCTCGATGAACCAGAGCGCTTTTTCGGCAGCGGCCATCGCGACGATCCGGCGAAGGGTGTGATCGGCGCAGGGTAACCGCAGCCTCGCTGGCGCGTTTGATCGTTCTTGCGGCAGCTCACTCTATCGATGCCGGCGGGCGGCCGCGGCGTGCGTCTCTGTGTAGGCCAGGGGCGCGTGACCTGCGGCACTCGTTCCGCCAGCTTCGGACGCGCAAAGTCGAAAAGGGTTCATCCGGACGTCGCCCATGACCGATTCACTTCACCGCCGTCCGCTCAGCCTCACCGGTGCGCTGGTGCGGGTGGGGCTGTTCTGGGCTCTGTCGGTCGCGGTTCTGATCGCTGCTGGCGCGGCCGCGCATGGGCTGGGTGCCGTTCCTGCCGGGCTGTTCACTGGTGCGATGGCGAGCCTGGGCACGCTTCTATTGAGCCTGGCCTTTTTGCGCCAGGAGGCCCGGCCGCCCGGGGCTGCTGGACTGGCGCCAGATCGTTTCACGCCCTTGCGGTTCTTGCTGGGGTTGGCCGCGGGACTGGTTCTGCTCGCAGTGCACATGGCGCTGGTGGCCGCTTATGGGCACGTGCATTGGATGAGGGCTCCGACGCCGCCGTCGCCGTGGCAGGCACTTCTCACGATGGTTGGGTACGTGGCGCTGGCCTGGCGTGAAGAGCTCGCGTTTCGCGGCTACCCACTGCGCGCGCTCGCCGTGGCAGGCGGGCCGTGGATGGCGCAGATCATCATGGCGGGTCTTTTCGTGGTGGAGCATTGGCTCGCAGGCAACAACTGGAGCAACGCCATCGTGGGTGCGGGGTTGGGAGCCTTGGTGTTTGGTGCTGCTGCGCTGAGCAGTCGCGGGTTGGCCCTGCCGTTGGGACTGCACGCGGCATGGAACATCGGCGATTGGATGCGTGGCAACAAGGGCGGCGGCTATTGGGTGGCGTCGGTTGATCCGGGGTACACCGCAGCAGTGGAACGCTTCGGCCTGATGGCCTATGCCCTGGTCATGGTGATGGCGCTGTCTCTGTTCGAATGGTGGCGTCGTGCGAAGGCGATTGCCGAGCGCTGACCACCATCGTCCGCACTATTCGCGTTCGAGCTCGGGCAGGCGCGTGGAGGCCTGTGGCGCCATCGTGCGCACGATCAGCACCGCCAGCAGCGGAATCGCGATGGCGTAGGCGTACTGGGTGCGCGATACGCCGATGCCGAGCGGAAACCAGATGCCGGTGATGCCCAGTTCGCTCAGCTCGTCAGGGAATTGCGCCACGACGACCCAGGCGAGCGTGGCGAGCGCGAGAACGCGCATCGTCGCCTCGCGCGCGATGCGCACGGCGATCACGGCGAGCAGGGCCAGTACGCCCAGTCGATCGATGCGGGTGAGCACGGCTACCTGCATTGCGCCCCCGGCGATACCGGCTGCCGCCAGGGCCGCAGCCGTGGCGTCGAGCCAGCGCCGGGGACGCGGGCACCAGCGATTCCACGCGATGGCCCACGCGCTGAAGCCCAGCGGCGCCAGCACGATGTTCATCCACCCCACGTAGGCGGGCAGGCTGAGCAGATCGGTCCAGGCGTAGGTGGCGTTCTCCAGACGCTTCAGCGCCGAGAGCACCAGCGCGACGGCGACCATGCCGAGGAAGCCCGGATGGCCGCTGCGCCGACGCCAGGCGAGCGCCAGGCCGGCAAGCGCGAACATGGCCAGCGGCTCGACCAGATCCACGATGTAGCCGGCGACGGTGCGCCACCATTGCACGCGATACAGCGCGTCTGCCACCGGGCGCGGCGCGAGGATCGGCGCAATGTGCATGCCGCCGCCGTCGGCGCTGGCCGGGATGCCCGGTTGCATGTACGCGCGGATGGCGAGCACGCCGCGGTGGCCGGCTGCGTCGGCGGGCAACGCGTAGCGCAACGGGCGGACGCCGACGACACGCGGCGCCGTGCCGAGGCGACCCGAACCGCCCAGCCGAACGCCGTTCCAGTAGAGCTCGTAGCCATCATCCAAAGCGGTAGGGCCAAGCACCTCCCATGCGCGATCGCCGGCGGGCACGTCCACGGTGCGCCGATACCACGCATAGCCCTGGTAACCGGGATGGCCGTGTGCCATCCATCCACCGACATAGCCGGGCAGCCCCACATCGCCATCGTGGCTGCCGGGCGGGGCGGTGAGGTCGAGCGTCTCCCAACCGCGCTCGTCGATGCCAGGCACTTCCCAGCCCGGGTCGTCGCCGATGTGGAACTTCCACGGGCCATCGAGCGTGATGGCCGCCGCGCGCAGCGCGGCCGGGTCGGGGCGACCGCCCACCGCCAGGGCGGCGATCACGATGGCCAACAGCAGGGCGGTCACGATGACGACGCCGACGAGCAGCGCGCGCTGCCTCGTGCGCGAGCTTACTGGTGCCGACGGAGATGCTGTTGCCGCGTTCGTCATGATCGGTGCTCCGGGTCACGCGTCGAAGAAACCATGGGCGGGGGCAGGATAGACATGCGGCAGCCGGCGGACGAAAGCGTGGCGTTCGGAAGACCGACCCGCCGGAGTCAGTGCCGTGGGTTCAAGCGGCCGCTGCCGCGCTTCGCGCCGCCGGCGTCGATCGAAGCCGCTGCCGGTGCGCCACGAGCGATCGAGTGATGGCGCTCAGGTCGGCGGCGGGAACCACAGCGTGGCGATCTTGCCGTCGCGCACTTCGTACACGGCGAGCGAGTCGGGCGCGTGTTTGCCGGGCGGCAGTCCGCGCACGTGTTCGAGGTCGATGACCACCGGGCCGTTGACCACGCGCTTGAGGATGTCGACGCCGAAACCCTTGGGCACCTGGCCGAGAAACGCGAACGCCTGCTTGAGTGCGGCCTGGCCCTTGCGCTCGGGGCGCTTGCCGCTGAGGTCGATGACGCGGGCATCGTCGGCGTAGCAGGCGGTGAACGCCGCCAGGTCGTGCGCGTTGTAGGCATCCACCTGGGCCTGCACCACCTCGGCCGGGCTGGATGTCGCGCTGGTGTTTCCGCAGGCGGCCGCAGCCGGGAGCGAAGCGCTCGCCAGCAACGCGGCCAGAAGGACGGTTCGTGGGGAGGTCATGCCGGCTCCAGGAGCGTCGCGCACGGGCGCATGAGCACCCGATGCTAGGCCGCAGCACGCGCCCACGCATCCCCCAGAAGCCATGCGGCGGGGCTATTCCCGCGCCGGCCCGGGAGCGGGGTACGGGCGCTCGTGCAGCAGTCCGGCCAAGTGGGCGGCGTTGCAGGTCAGGGTCTGGATGGCGCTGGCCACGGCCTTGGGCGTCCGCTTAAGGTCGACGTAGTTCTTGCTGCTCATCGCCTCGCCCACCCAGTAGGCGGAGCTACCGGCGGGAATGGTGAAGCCGACATCCGCGAGTGCCTGATACAGCTCGGCGGTGACGTGGTGCGCGCCGTCCTCGTTGCCCACCACGCCGACCACCGCCACCTTGCCGAAGGTGGGGTAGCGGCCGTCGTCGTCGATCTCCCCGAGTACCGCGTCGAGACGCTCGAGTACGCGCTTGACCACCGAGCTGGGCTGGCCCATCCAGATCGGGGTGGCCAGCACCAGGATCTGCGCCTGGTCGATGCGCTTGCGCAGCGCGGGCCAGGCGTCGCCCAGGCCCTCGTCGGTCTTCACGCCGGGCAGGATGTCGTGATTGACCGCGCGCTCGCTGGACGTCTGCACGCCGTAGCCTTCGAGCGCGTGCAGCAGCTGGTCGAGCAGCTTCTGGGTGGATGAGGGCTCATCGCCGCGCTTGAGCGTGCAGTTGAGACCGAAGGCACTAAGCATGGGAGCTCCTGAAGGCAGACCGGATCGCGAGTGTGTCGGGCGCGGTGTCGAGCCAGGGTCCATGGCGCGGGCATGCCGCGTTCACAGGCAGGGCACGCCGTGCCGCGCCGGCGCATGCTTGCGGCGCCACTGACTCGCACTGACCGCCGTCGGCGCTACCATCGCCGCACCCGATGACTGGCCGATGGAGCCGACCTATGACCGACGAGATGAAGCGCTGCCCGGCCTGCGCCGAGTTGATCCAGGCGGCAGCACGCAAATGCCGCTACTGCGGCACGGACATCGAGGCCTACGAAAGCGCGCATGAGGCAAGCGTGGAACAGACGCTGTTCGCCGGCCATCCAAAGGTGATCTATACCTTCAGTCAATACGTGCTGGTGGTATGCACGCTCGGCTTGGCGCTGCTGGTGTACTGGCTGCGCAGCCTGAGCCTCACCTTCACCATCACCACCCAGCGCGTGCGCGTGGAGCGCGGCCTGTTCTCCAAGGCGCAGGACAACGTGGAGCTGTTCCGCATCGACCACTTCGACATTCTCAAGCCGCTGGGCATGCGCCTGCTCGGCTTGTGCCGCGTCACGCTGCATTCCTCCGACGAGGAAATGCCGGTAGTGAACCTCTACGGCATTCCCGGCCTGGAAGCGATGGCCGACACCCTGCGCGAATGCTCGCTGCGCGAGCGCACCCGCCGCCGCGTGTTGCCGATGGAGCATATGTAGGTTGGAGGGGCGGAAGGCTTCGGCGAACACTTTCTACTCCGTCATTCGGCACTCATCATGGTGCGCGGCGGCCCGGGTTCGTTGTTGATGTGGGTGAAGTGGCCAAGCAAGGGTGCACCGACCGCCAGCGGCACCAGCACGATCAACGCGACGCTGTCCCGATCAGGTTCTGTACGCGCTCGTGGGGTACGAACTGGCGTAGCCGCGGCTTCATGGCATCTTGTCCATGGCAATGCCGGAGGGGCGGTTGAAGACGCCGTTGTCGAAGCGCGTACCGACAGTCATCTTCTGCGTCGACAGGTACCGGCCGTCGCCGCCGTCGGCGGGCTGGGCCGACAGCACGATGCCTTGGAGACGCGAGAGCACGAGGCTGTACGGTCCATTGCTGACGGTGGTGTCGAGTCCCCACTTCGTGCCGCCGGTCCACACGCACATATCGATCAACGCGTCGCGCATCTGTCGGCACGGTTGTCCGGCTTCTCGGCGCTGTCCCGCGTCCTGGGCCATGAGATCGCTCTGGCCCCGCTGCTTCAGCTGGGCTGCCACGGCTGCCTTGAGGTCGTCGTCGGGTGGTGCCTCGGTCTGCTCCGCTTCGCTGCGTTCGAGGCGAATGTTGCTGTCGACACTGCCGGTGTGTCGGTCCAGGTCGATCGCCTGCGCGCCGTCGGGGCCGACAATCCACAGTTTGGTGTGGTGCACGGGCGAGAACAGGCACAGCTGCCGGGTGTCATAGCTCCAGTCGTCCTGGCGCACGGCCATCCGGTCGCCTTCGTACCAGGTCTCTACATAGGTTCGGCCGAGTTTGCCGACCGTATCGCCATCCAACGGCTTGAGCGGCACGCTGAGCTTGCTGCAGGCGGTTAGCGCCTTGCGGTAGAGCTGTTCGAGCACCGGCTTGCCATCTTTCAGGTCGAACAAGGTCTGCTGGATGTGGATCGGCGGCGTATCGCTTGCGGAGCTGGTCTGCGCGTCGTCGGCTTGGCCATTGCTTCCGCCGTGTGCCTCCCCGGAACAGGCAGTCAGCACGAATGGCAGGAGCAGCAGGGGAAACAGGTTCTGTCGGGTCATGGAGCCTTCGTTCTTCGGTGAATGTTCGCCTTGGACACAGGAGTGACGGCGCCGGGCGAAGCCGCGACCTTCTGGCGTACTAGGTGCCCCGTGTCGACCAGGCGCGCCTGGTCGTCTGGGCTGATCAGTTTGCTGTGCTCGCGCCGTGATTCGGCCAGGTTGGGGAACAGGCTGCGCCGAAAGCCCTTTCATCGTCGAGATCTTCTCAGAGGCGCAGGGCGGGAGATCGCAGGCGAGCGTCCGGTCGCAGTGGGCCCTTTTCCTGGGGCGGACGTTCGACTATCGAGACATCGGTCCCATGTCCTCCATGCCTCTTGCTGCGCCCACACGACGGAGATCAAGCTCCTCCTCAGTCCATTCGGTACTGACGGAATCTAGGGGGCATGGGCGCCAAGTTGGTGAAGGTCGGCGCGATTGAATGCGAAACCTTGGCCGGCTTCACAGTACGGACGTTTTTGCGTAAGAAGTTTTCTTAGTGCCGTGCATCGTTGACCACGCGCAGCGTGTATCAGACGGCCCAACCGCGTTGAACGAGTGAACTGATCATTCCTCTTTCCGAGCCCCAGCCGCAGCGCCGTCCCGGTAAGGTGTGCGCTCCGCTGCCAAAGGGAGAGGCATGGGTCGCATCTGATCGCTCGTCCTGACGCTTCCTGCTCGCAGCGCCGCCGGTGCGCAAGCGGACGACATTCCTTGTAGTCACGCTCATCCTATTATTTCGCTTCGCCGGCTCGACGATCCGTGGCCATCAGCAGCAGGGTGACGGTACCGCCGCATTGCCGTTCGATCGCGCGGCCGCCGGCAAGGCCAGGAACCGTCGCGTCGAACTGGTCGAACAGTAAGCTCCCTTTTCCATCCGCACGAGGAATCACGATGCGACAAACCCGCATGCTCCTGCTCCCCACGCTCCTGGCCGTGCTGTTGTCTGCTACCTCGGGCGCGGCGTTCGCCGCTGATGCGCCGTCGGCGGCGGACATCGCGGCGATGCGCAGCTTCACGCTGGATGAGACGTTTCTTCAGCACTACATGGACGCCAGCGACGACATCGCTCGCGATCCCTGCCGGCTTGGCATGATCGATCTGTTGAAGGGCGGTGACTCGTTCACCTCGATCGACCAGGCGGCCGCGCATTACGACGCGCAGCCGGGCGTGCACGCGATGCTGGCAAGCCACGACCTGACGGCGCGCGAGATGGTGTTGGGCATGATGACCCTCACCAGTGCCGCTGTGCAGGACATGCGCAAGCAGCATCCGCAGGCGATGGCCGAGGGCGGCCTGCCGGTGAGTTCGGCCAACATGGCGTTCTACGAGGCGCACAAGGCCCAGATCCATCAGCACATGCAGTCGGTCGCACGCGAGCAGTTGAAAGCCAACGGCGGCAAGCTTCCCGCCTGCCTGGCCGAATGACCCGGGCGACGGAGACAGTCATGAGCGACGACCTGCAATTCGCGGACAACTTCCGCGACCTCAGCATCCAGTCCGGCACCGGCGCCGGCTTCCAGTTCGAGTTCTACTGCGAATGCTGCAACGACACCTGGCGCTCGCCGTTCGAGCCGTACAAGAGCGGCCGCGCCTCTGGCTGGATGCAGGAAGCCAGCGGCCTGCTCGGCAATCTGCTCGGCGGTGTCGGTTACAGCGTCGACAACGCCGTGGACGGGCTGGCGCGGGCCGGTTGGGGTACGGCGCGCGACGACGCGTTCCGGCACGCGATCGACGCGGCCAAGCGGCATTTCCACCGCTGTGCGCAATGCCACAACTATGCCTGCGATCGCTGCTGGAGCGACGACGCCGGACTGTGCCAGCGCTGTGCTCCGGATCTGGCCGCGAGCGTCCAGGTCGCGAGGCAGGAAGGCCGCCGCGAGACGGCGATGGAGCGGGCCCGTGAGGTCGGCGCGGGCCTCGGCGCCGGCGTCGATGTCACCACCTCGCACCAGCTGGTCTGTCCGGCGTGCCACGCGGAGACACGCGGGGCCAAGTTCTGTCCGCAGTGCGGCCATCGCCTCGCCGTGGCCGCCTCGTGCGGCGGCTGTCATGCCGAGTTGCCGGCCGGCAGCCGTTTCTGTCCGGAGTGCGGCAAGCCCACCGGGGCGATGGATCCACCCGGCATGCCGCCGCCGCCGCGCTGAAACGTTCCGCCGCCACCCTCGGCATCCTGCCCGGGCACCGCAGGCGCGACCAGATCGGCGGGGACTTTGCGCACTGCTCCTTGAGAACCATCCGGATCGGACCCGGCCCGCTGCAGCGTGTGCTGCCAGTGGCACCGGGCCGGTCCACCCATCCGGCGTCAAGGAGTGTCGAGGTGATTTATCTGTGCGAACGCGAGATCGGCTTCGATGCCGTCGAGATCGGCTTTCCTTCCGTGCTGGGCTGTCGGGCGATCGTGCTGGTGACGAACAACGGACTGTTCGGCTATCACCTCAACGGCAATCTGAGCCTGGCCAAGCGGACGGCGCTGGTCAATTTCATCACCACCCACTTGCACGGTAACGGCTTTCGTACCCTGTACGCGGCTTCGGCCGGGGCCGGGCTCGCCGCCGACCACAATGAGCTGCGCGACATTGCCGCGGCGTTGGGCTACACCGGATCGATCTACTGGGCCAGCCTGCCGCCGGGCGGTTCGGTCTACGTGCATTTCCAGGACATCGACCACAACACCTGTGCGATCACCTCGCGCGCCTGGAACGATGCGGTGGACAACGTGCCGGGCAACAAGGCGGCCTACGTCGCGGGCCCCGATCGCGCGGTGGCCAACGGCGGGGCGAACGCAAACATGTTCATCAACGCGAGCACCGCGGGCCTGAAGGCGGTCTACCCCACGAAGCTGTGATGCGAGGAGGTCGCCGCTGGCGGGCGCATCGCCCGCCAGCGCGGCTTGGGTGAGGCCGGTCGCGCTTTCGTGCGCGGGATGGTCGACGCGGCGGCGCTTTCACTGCACTCTTCTCCCGGCGCCATCCGGCGCGCAAAGGGGAGCTGCGTAAGTGAAGTGTGCCGTCTGTGATGGAGCGTGCGTCTTCCGTGGATGAGCACAAAGGCGTTCCTGGCTGGTTGGCCATCGTGCTGTTTGTGGTGATCACGGGGCTGGCGCTGGTCAGCATGCGTCGGCCGCAACTGGCGTTGCCGCGGGCGGCGCCGGCTCCCGCCGCGCGGCTCGCGCCCCGGCCGCCGCTGCGTGCAGTGCAGGTGTGGGTGAGCACCGCCGATCGCCGGCTGCAGCTGGCCCGCCAGGCCGATGTGGCGATGCAGCCACGCCAGGCGCAACCGTCGGATGTGGTGGTGGACACGCGGGCGACCTATCAATCGATCGTCGGCTTTGGCGCGGCGGTCACGGATGCCTCGGCGTGGCTGCTGCAGAACCGCATGAGCCCGGCCCAGCGCGACGCGCTGCTGAAGGAACTGTTCGGGCCGCCGCCCGGCCTGGCCATGAACATGACGCGGCTGACCATCGGCGCCTCGGATTTCTCGCCGCAGCCCTACACCCTGGACGACATGCCCGCGGGCGAGACCGATCCGACGCTGCAGCATTTCAACGTCACCGCCAACCTGCACGATGTGATTCCGACCGTGCGCGAGGCGCTGGCGATCAACCCCACGCTGCGGATCATCGGCTCGCCGTGGAGTGCGCCGGCGTGGATGAAGACCAGCGACAACCTGATCGGCGGCGAATTGCTCGAGTCGTTCGAGAGCGCCTACGCCGACTACCTGGTGAAGTACGTGGATGCCTATCGCAGCCTCGGCATCCCGATCTTCGCCCTGACCGTGCAGAACGAGCCGGGCTACTCGCCGGCAACCTATCCGGGCATGACCATGTCCGCCGCCACGCGGGCGCGGCTGATTGGCGACTATCTCGGCCCGGCGCTGGCCACCCGCCGGCGCCCCACGCGCATCCTGGCGTGGGACCACAACTGGGACGCGCCGGACCAGCCGCTGGACGTGCTGGCCGATCCGCAGGCCGAGCGCTACGTGGGCGGCGTGGCCTGGCATTGCTACGCAGGCACACCCTCGGCGCAAAGCCAGGTGCACCGCGCCTATCCGAGCAAGGATGTCTACATCACCGAATGCTCCGGCGGCGACTGGGAGTCGGCCAGGAAGGGCGAACTGATGTGGTTCGCGCGCGACCTGCTGCTGGCCGGCATCCGCCACTGGGCGCGCGGCGTCGTGTACTGGAATCTCGCGCTCGACGAACAGCACGGGCCGCATTTCGGTGGCTGCGACCTGTGCAAGGGCGTGGTCACCATCGACGCTCAGACCGGCGCCGTCACGCGCAACGACGAGTACTACGCGTTCGCCCATTTCAGCCGCTTCGTGCTGCCGGGGGCGATCCGCGTGGGCTCGAGCGAGACCGACAAGGACGTCAACAACGTGGCGTTCGTGAACCCTGGCGATGGCTCGGTGGTGCTGGTGGTGGTGAACAGTCGCGACCAGTCCAGCCCGGTGTCGGTGTGGCAGGGTCAGGCCGGATTTGCCTACACCATGCCGGCGCAGAGCGTGGCGACCTTCGTGTGGAATCCCGATCCGCTCGGGTCCTGGCTGCGGCGTGCGCTGCGCTGGCTGGACGAGCGTCGCGCAGCTTCACCGCACGGCTGAGTGCACTCAGGCGGATGCTGTCGATGGGGTCTCCGCCGCCGCGCGCGCATAACGCGAAGGTGTCATGCCGACGTGGCGGCTGAAGGCGATGCTGAACGTGCTGGCAGAGCTGTAGCCCACGCGCTCGGCGATGTCGGCCACGCGGCTTTGGCGCTGGCGCAGCAGGCGCTTGGCCAGCGCCATGCGCCAGGTCAGCAGGTAGCTCATCGGCGCCACACCCACGACGCGGTTGAAGCGCTCGAAGAATGCCGAGCGCGACAGCGCCGCTTCGCGCGCCAGTTCGGCCACGGTCCATGCGCGGGTCGGCTGGGCGTGCATCGCGCGGATCGCCATCGCCAGCCGCTCGTCGGCCAGCCCTCGCACCAGGCCGGACGAGGCGTTGGTGCCGCTGGTGAAGCGCAGCGCCTCGATCAGCAGCACCTCCAGCAGGCGTGCTAGCACCACCTCGCGCGCCGGCCGCTGCGCGCGCGACTCCTCGCCCACCAGCTTCACCAGCAGTGCCAGCCGGCGCTCACCGCGCACGTGCAGCAACCGTGGCAGCAACGACACCAGCAGGGCCGCATCGGGCGAATCGAAACCGCAGTGCCCCACCAGCATGCGCAGATCGGTGGGGCCGGTGGGCGTGCCCACCCGGTAGACGCCGTCGGCCTGCGCCACCGGTCGTGACGTGCGGCCCGCCGGTGGTGGCGTGAGGCTGCACATGGCCACGCCCCAGGCGGCCGGCACCAGCAGGAAGTCGCCGGGCTCCAGTGCGATCGGCGCGTGGCCGTCCACCGTCATCGTGCAGCTGCCTTCGAGCACCAGCGCGTAGAACGGTTGCCCGCTGTCCGCACGCTGCACGCGCCAGCGGCCGGCGCCGACCACGGTCTTGGCAAAGCCGGGGCTGGGCTGTAACAGGGCGACCACTTCGGCCAGCGGATCGATCAACTCCGGACTCCTGCCAAACAATCAAGGATTATCGATTGTAGTGAGTACGACGGTGGCGGCCTATCGTCTGGCCCCTCGTTCCCACCCGCCCAGGAGTTTCCATGCCAACCGTCTTGATCACCGGCTGCTCGTCCGGCTTCGGCCAGGCCATCGCGCGTACCTTCCTCGACCGCGGCTGGCAGGTGGTGGCCACCATGCGCACGCCCCGCGAAGACTTGCTGCCGCGCTCCGATCGCCTGCGCGTGCTGCCGCTGGACGTGACCGATACCGCCAGCATCGAACAGGCGTTGACCGCCGCCGGACCGATCGACGTGCTGGTCAACAACGCCGGTTTCGGCGCCGCCGCGCCGCTGGAGTTGACGCCGCCGGCGCTGGCGCGCGAACTGTTCGAGACCAACACGATCGGCACGATGACGATGAGCCAGGCCGTACTGCCGCAGTTCCGCGCGCGCCGCGCCGGCGTCATCGTCAACGTCACCTCCAGCGTCACGCTGAAGGCGCTGCCGCTGGTGTCCATGTACAGCGCGAGCAAGGCGGCGACGAACGCCTTCACCGAATCGATGGCGGTGGAGCTGGCGCCGCTGGGCATCCGCGTGCATCTGGTGCTGCCGGGGCGCTCGCCGGAGACCCGCTTCGCCGAGAACGCCCGCCGCGAGGGCCTGGATCACGAGGCCTACGCGCCGATGGTGCAGCAGGTGCTCGCCGGCATGCGCGATCCATCCCAGCCGGTGACCCATGCGGCGGACGTGGCCGAAGCGGTGTGGTGTGCCGCGACCGACCCGGATACGCCGATCCGCCTGCCCTCCGGCGAGGATGCGCTGGCCTGGGCGCGCGGCGGCTGAGCGGCCGCCGGGGGCATCGCGTCGCTCTGGCGGGTGACATGTCGATCTGGCATGGGCTGGTTCGTCGCAAGGGCGAGTGGCGCACTGTCGCGCCCAACCCAAGGAGCATCCGATGCAGCTGGTCGCCTATCTCAACTTCCCCGGTACCGCCCGCGCGGCGATGGACTTCTACGCCGCCGCGCTCGGCGGCAAGGTTACCCAGCGCTTCACCTACGGAGAATCGCCGATGGCCGCTGACATGCCGGAGGCGGCACGCGGCAACGTCATGCATTCGCAGGTGGAGGTCGGCAGCGCGCTGATCATGGGCGCCGATGGCCCGCCCCCGCACGAGGCCGGCAGCACCACCATCAACGTCATGCCCGACACCCCGGAAGAGGCCGAGCGGATCTTCCGGGCGCTGGCCGAAGGCGGCGAGGTGAACATGCCGCTGGAGGAGACGTTCTGGGCCTACCGCTTCGGCGCGCTGACCGACAAATTCGGCAAGCACTGGATGGTGAATTGCCTCAAGCCGATGTGATGGGGGCAGTGGCGGTGTCCGACGCGCCCGGTTCCGGCCAGCCCGGAAACCGGGCGCGTCGCCGCGATGTACGTGGGGTGCGGCCAGGCCTATAGTTGCGCCAGCGGCCAGCGGCCAGCGGCCAGCTGGCAGACGCCGGCAAGCGCCGCGGGGCGAGGTGCGACCCCGCACGAATGTCGGGCGACCTGGGGGAATATGGACACTCTTCTGGCGTATGAAGATCTGCATGCTTCGGTGGAAGTCATTACCGCGGCGCTGCATGAGCGCGATGCCTATACCCGCTTCCACTGCGACCGGGTGATGCGCCTGGCGCAGGCGCTGGGTGAGGCGTGCGGCTTGTCCCGCGCGGAGCTGAAGAAGCTACACCTGGGCGCCGTATTCCACGACATCGGCAAGATCGGCGTGCCCGACGCCGTTCTGCTCAAACCGGGGCGCCTGACTGCGCAGGAGTGGGAGCTGATGAAGGCCCACGCCGAGCAGGGCGAGCGCATCTTCCGCTCGGCCGCCCTGGAGTGTGCCGAGGAGGTGGCGCCGATCATTCGTCATCACCATGAATCCTTCGACGGCAGCGGTTACCCCGATGGCCTGAAGGGCGAAGGCATCCCGCTGCTGTGCCGGATCCTGCTGGTGGTCGACGGTTACGACGCCATGGCCACGGCGCGTTCCTACCATCGTGCCCGAAGCCACGAGGAGGTCATGCAGATCATGGAGTCCGAGCAGGGCACCAAGCTCGATCCGGCGGTGCTGGCCGAGTTCGCCCGCCTGGTGGGCCAGCGCGGGCAACAGGGCCTGCTCTAGTCGTCGCGTGCGCGCGCAACGCCGATCAACCTCGCCTTCAGCACTGCTGATCGCGCCGCTCGGCTTGGGCGCGGCGTAACGAACCTTGGAAACTTTTGTGCAGTGATACCTGCATCCACCGCGCTGCGCCGGATGGCCGATGGATCCGGCGCAACCTTACGATTCAACGAACCGCTTGAGACGTTGCAGGGCGCGATCCCAGTCTGCGCCGATCGCCTCCAGCGCCTGGCGCGCCTCGCCCAGTCGCGCCGGTTCGAA
This sequence comes from Dyella thailandensis, assembly GCF_050749815.1. GTDB lineage: Bacteria > Pseudomonadota > Gammaproteobacteria > Xanthomonadales > Rhodanobacteraceae > Dyella_A. The sequence continues at coordinate 3,824,512 of NZ_CP192735.1, forward strand.
TGCCCATAGACGCTCACGTCCGCGGCGCAGATCGCGCACCAGGCCGGCCGCGGCGAGCACGTGCAGATGCTTGGTGACGGCCTGGCGGGTGATCGCCGTCCCGGCGGTGAGCTGAGCGATCGACTGCGCACCGCCACTGCTGAGCGTGGCCACCATGCGCAGACGCGTGGCGTCGCCCAGTGCGGCGAAGATCGGCGCGCTGCGATCGAGCGCGCGCCGGCGCGATACCGGGCGGTCAGTGCGTGGCGACATATTTCTCGATATTGCTCATCTGCATGGCCCAGCCACCGTCGTTGGCGCGCAAGGCATCGGCGCGGCGTGCGGGCGGTAGCCCGTCGAAGCCCGATTCGGTGAGCCGCAGCAGGGTGTCGTCGCCGACTGCCTCGAGCTCGAAGCTCACCAGCGTGGTCGGCTCCTGCCGGACATCGGCATCGGCATCGGTATCGACAGGATAGGGATGCCAGCGGTAGGCGAATACGCGCATCGGCTCGATCCGCTCGATGTAGATCTCGAACGGCGTGCCCGCGTGCGGCTCCTGCAACTTGGCGACCTCGAGGTCCACTTGGGTCGGCACGATGCGCCCGGTAACGGGCTGGCCGACCACGAAGTGGCCGTCGAAGGCCATGCCGAACCAGGCGCCGAATGCCGCCGGATCGGTCAGCGCATGCCAGACCCGCTCGAGCGGTGCGTGGAGCAGGATCCGGCGTTCAATGCGATCGGTCGATGCGTTCATGAGAGCTCCGTGCCTGGCAACTGGATGGTTGCATGTTATGCGCGGTGATCGGCAAGGGCAACTATCTGGTTGCCTGTCAGTTTTGCCAGCCATACGGACTTTGCAGGTCAGATGGCACGAATGAGGGAGGCGACGCGGCATCGCGCGCATGCCGCTGTGATCGCATTTTCATGCGGTTTGCGTGTCCCGGAACCTTCATATGCCGGTGGTTCAATCGCGGCTGTCGTTGCCGGCCAGCGGCTCGCTTGCCCTTGCAGCCGTCGGCACGACTGGGGGAATCCGCATCCACCCGTCCGACCACCGGACTCGCGCCTCTTGCACTCACTCCAGGAGTCTTCCCGTGCCCAGTCTCCGCTTTCTCCGTCACGCCTTGCTGCCGGCGTCGATCGTCGCCCTCGGCCTGGCGTCCGCCGCTTCAGCCCAGGTCGGCGCCACGCCCGACCACCGCGGCTTTCCTCCGCCGCATCACTTCCCCTGGCCCTCGGGTTCGCCGCAGGATCGCCTGCCCACCGCTACGCCGATCAAGCACCTGGTGGTGATCTTCGGTGAGAACCGCTCTTTCGATCACTACTTCGGCACCTACCCGGTGGCGGCCAATCCGGCCGGCGAGCCGGCGTTCCACGCCCGCCCGTGGACGCCGCCGGTGGATGGTCTGGACCGCCAGCTGCTGACACGCAATCCGAACAAACTCAATCCGCTCAATGGCGAGAACGCGGTCAACCCGTTCCGCCTCGATCGCACCCAGGCCAACACCGAGGGCCAGAACCACAACTACACGCCCGAGCAGCTGGCCTACGACAACGGCAAGGCCGACCTCTTCCCGCACTACACCGGCAACAACACCGTCTCGAGCACCGGCACCTTCGGCACTCATGGCCTGGTGATGGGCTACTACGACGGCAACACCGTCACCGCGCTGTGGAACTACGCCCAGCACTTCGCGATGGACGACAACGCCTACACCGACACCTACGGGCCGTCGACGCCGGGCGCGATCGCGGTGGTTTCGGGCACCAACAACGGCGCGCAGATCGTGCTGGGCAAGGGCGCCACCATCGCCGACGGCATCGGCGGGCTCAGCCTGGTCGGGGACACCGATCCGGCTTACGACGTGTGCTCGTCGACCGTCAACACACTGATGATGAGCTCGAAGAACATCGGCGATCTGCTCAACGCCCGCCACGTCACCTGGGGTGGCTTCATGGGCGGCTTCGACCTCACCGCGACGAACGACAACGGCAGCACCGGTTGCAAGCGCAGCACCTATTCCAGCGTGCTGGCCGGCAGCAAGACCGACTACATCCCGCATCACAACTGGTTCCAGTACTACGCCTCCACGGCCAACCCGACCCACGATCGGCCGACCTCGCTGACGCAGATCGGTTACACCGACGACAAGGACGCCACCGACACACCGGTGCACCACGAGTACGACCTCAACGACTTCTTCGCGGCAGTGTCGGCGGGCAACTACCCGTCGGTGAGCTACCTGAAGATGCCGGCGATCGGCGACGCGCATCCGGGCAACTCCGATCCGCTGGACGAGCAGGCGTACGTCGTGAAGGTGGTGAACTTCCTGATGCAGCAGCCGGATTGGAAGAGCACGGCGATCGTCATCACCTACGACGACTCCGACGGCTGGTACGACCACCGCTACGCCGCGCCGACCACCGCCTCGTTCGACGGTGTCACGCCGGAGGGCGCGGTCACCGGCGCCGATCAGGTCAACGGCCCGGGCGTGTGCAACGCGCCGGGGGCCAAGCCGGGGATCGGCGTGAACGGCGGGCGGGTCAACGGCCGCTGCGGCCCGGGCACGCGCATTCCGTTCCTGGTGATCTCGCCGTACGCGCGCGAGAACTACGTCAGCAATGTGCGCCTCACGCAGTCTTCGGTGGTGCGCTTCATCGAGGACAACTGGCTGCACGGCGAGCGCATCGGCCAGGGTTCGAACGACGCCAGCGCGGGCAGCATGATGAGCCTGTTCGATTTCGGCCGGCGCTTCGATCCGGCCCCGCGCCTGTTCCTCGATCCGGACCAGGGCACGCCGATGGGGCATCCGCACCCCTGGCATTCCTGAGGGATCGGCCAGCCGCGTGAAAGCGGTCGGTCGTCCAGCCATGACGTGTTCCGCCCCGCGCACGGACGCGGGGCGGAACGGTGCTACCACGGCAACGCAGGCCTCCCGCAGGATCGGGCGGCGGCGTGCAGGAGCGAGCTGCCCATGTCTTTCCAAACCCCGCCGTCGCGCCGACGACGTGGCCTGCCCGGGGCCCTGCTGGGCGTTGTCTGCATCGCCAGCGCGCTCGGCGGAGGCCTGCTGGTGCAGCGGACGGCGCGTGCCGGTGCCGACGCCGGCAGCATCAATCCCCATCCGGTGCAGCTACGGCTGCCGCCGATCGCGCCGCTCAGCGCCGTGGCCCGGCTGGGCAAGGCGCTGTTCTTCGATCCGATGCTGTCGGGCTCCGGTCGGCAGTCGTGCGCGTCGTGCCACAGCCCGGCGTTCGGCTACAACCCACCCAATGCGCTCATCGTGCAACCCGGTGGCGCGCACCTGCAGCAGGCTGGCTTTCGGTCGCCGCCGTCGCTCGCGTACCTGTATCGGCAGCCGCCTTTCAGCATCGGGCCGGACGTCGGCGACGTCGACGTGCCGGTCGATCTCAACGCCGTGGCTGCCGCGGTGCGCAGCCAGCGCCGGGCGAGCAAGGCCGCCGGCGTGACGCCGCGGCAGGCGCCGATGGTGGGGCAGGGCGGCCTGTTCTGGGATGGTCGGGCCGATTCGCTGCAGCGGCAGGCGATCCTGCCGATGCTGAGTCCGGTGGAGATGGCCAATACCAGCGTCGCCGCGGTGGCGACCAAACTTGCGCACAGCCGGTACCGGCCGTCGTTCGTGCAGCTGTTCGGCGACGGCGTCGTGGGCGATCCGGCGCAGCTGGTCGATGAGGCGATGTTCGCGATCGGCCGGTTCGAGATCGAGGATCCCTCATTCCACCTCTTCACCAGCAAGTACGACGCCTGGCTGCAGGGCAGGGCGCGGCTCACGCCCGCCGAGCAGCGCGGCCTGGCCCTGTTCAACGATCCGCACAAGGGCAACTGCGCCGCCTGCCATCTGAGCCGGCCAACCCGTGACGGTCTGCCACCGCTGTTCACCGACGCGCAGTACGAGGCGCTCGGGGTGCCGCGCAATCCGGCGCTGGCGGCGAACCGGGATCCGCGGTTCTACGACATGGGCCTATGCGGCCCGTTCCGCAAAGACCTCGCGAAGCAGACGCAGTACTGCGGCATGTTCCTCACGCCGACCCTGCGCAACGTGGACCGCCGCCGGGTGTTCTTCCACAACGGCGTCTACCGCACGCTCAAGCAGGTGCTGGACTTCTACAACCTGCGCGCCGTAGAACCGCAGAAAATCTACCCGAGCGGCGCGAACGGCGTGCTGGCGATCGACAACGACCTGCCCACGGCGTATCACGCCAACATTGACACCGCCGATGCGCCGTTCGACCGCCGTGTCGGGGAATCACCGCCGCTGAGCGATCGCGACATCGACGACATCATCGCTTTCCTGCATACGCTGGATGACGGTTACTCGTCGAGGACGCCGCTTGTCGAAGCACGAGTACATGTTCCGCCCGCGGGCAGGTAGTCGAGACGTCTTGCGGAGTCGGTGAATGCGGGTTGATACCACCGATCGATGGGGCTAGGTTCACCGAGGCCCGAGGCCTGGAACGCTGGGCGGTCGTAGAGGCGGTCGCCCGATGCCGGTTGGCGTTGCAGCTGTTTCGCGCAGGCGCGCGCGCCGTCCCACGTGAAGATCCCGGCCCGTGCGGAGCGATGGCTCCGCGCGGCCGGGATGCAGGGTGCGGGTCAGGTGGTTGGGGTGCCGGCGGTGGTGGCGTTGCCGGCAAAGTCGACCACCAGAGTCACTCGGCGGTTGGACGAGCCGGCGTCGCGCACCTGGCCCTTCTCAACCTGGCGATTGCTGGCTTCGCCGTAGCTGACGGCGCGGATCTTGTCGGCGTTCAGGCCGCCGGTACTGACGAGGTAATCGCGTACGGCCTCGGCGCGCTTGAGGCCCAGGCGCTTGTTGTAGCTGGCCGAACCGGCCGGGTCGGTAAAGCCTTCCACCGTGATCACCGCGTCGGAGCGATGCTGGCTGATGACCTTGGCGAAATCGTCGAGCAGCGGTTTGTCTTCATCGCGCAGCGTGGCGTCACCGAAGGCGAAGTGCGCGGCCGTGTCGACGTTGATGCGCCCCTGCATGGCGGTGATCTGCGCGTCGTACTTGGCAAAGCGCTGCTGCATGTCCTGGGTGATCGCATCGATCTGTTGCTGCTGCTTCTGATCGTTGGCGCGCAGCTCGCTGATGGCGGCGTCGTAATCGGCCTTCTTCACGTACTGGGAACATCCACCCAGCGCGAACCCCATCAAGCTCAGGGGAAGCAGTGCAAGGCGTGCGGCTTTCAGATTCTTCATGGTGATCTCCTCGTCCTTCGGGCCCGTAGCGAGAGGTGTCATCGCGTACTTCAGGCCATGCCCATGCCGCCTGCATCGTCCCCCGCGCGCGCAGGTGCCGGCTTTTCAGGCTACCCCGCAGCGACGCGCATGGAATGAACCGCAGTCAACCGTGAAGGCAACGTTGCGTCGCATGTCTGTGCGCGCGGGCGGAGCGAGACAGTGACATCGCCCAGTACGCAAAAATCTTCGGCGCGCATCGAACAGCGGCATCGCCACAAATAGCGAGGTGAACGCCATCACACCGGGAGGGCAACAGCGATGATCGAAGGCACATGCCATTGCGGCGCGGTGCGCTGGCAGTTCGATGGCGATCCGGATCGGGCCACCGCCTGCAACTGCACGGTATGCCGGCGCTACGGCGCGCTCTGGGCTTATGGGTGCGAGGACGAGGGCGTGCGTGCATCGGGCCCGACACATGTTTACGTGCGGGGCGCGAGGATCGCCTTCCACTTCTGCCCGGTCTGCGGATGCATGGCGTTCTGGCGCGCGCAGACACGCGACGCGTCGGGCCGACGCCGCATCGCGGTCAACCTGCGCCTGGCCGAACCTGCCGCGGTCGGACATGTTCCGATCGACCACCTCGACGGGCTGCACGACTTCGACCACCTGCCCCGCGATGGTCACCGCGTGGCCGACTACTGGTATTGAGGGCCGCGCGGACGCCAGGCGCCGTGCGGGAGCGGGCAGTGTTCGTCGATGCCGCCGCGACGTTATGCTCGGGAACCTCCGGGCGCCGCAGGCGTCGATGGAAGATTCCTGTTCCCTATCAATGGATGGCTCACCATGACCGTTTCCCGTTCCCTGCTTGCTGCTTCCTTCATCACGGCCCTCGGGCTGTCCGTGCTGCCGGCCGCGCCGGCGCGTGCCGCCGATGAGCTGGGCGGTAATCCCGTGCCGGGCCTGTGCATGCTCTCGCGCGAGGCGGTGTTCGCGCAGTCCAAGGTCGGGCAGGCCGCCACGCAGCGCCTCAACCAGTTGGCGACGCAGGCCCGCAATCAGCTGGCCGGCGAGCGCACGCCGCTGGATACCGACATCCAGAATTTCCAGAAGAACGCCCCCAAGCTCAGCGAAGATCAGCGCAAGCAGCAGGGTGGCGCGCTGCAGCAGCGCATGCAGGCCTTCCAAGGCAAGGCGGGCGAGCTCAGCGAACGCATCCGTCTCACCCAGGCCAAGGCGATGGACCGCATCGGCCAGGAGGCGCAGCCGCTGGTGGCGTCCAGCTACAAGAGCCACCGCTGCGGCTTGCTGCTGAATCGCGATGCAGTGCTCGGTGGCAACGTGAGCAACGATCTCACCGCTGACGTGGTGAAGGGTCTGGACGCGAAGATCACCACCATCTCGTTCAACCTCGAGCCGCTGCCCAGCGGCAACGGCGCCAACGGCCAGGGCAAGTGAGCTAGCGGGCAACGAACGCCGGGTGCCGCAACGCGCCCGGCGCGGAGCTGGTGACGAGGGGAGGGACTCACCTGGACAGCGCCTCGCCATCGACGCCGGCACCGTCGCTGCGACAGCGCGCGATGGTGCTGGTCGGCACCGCAGCGGTGTTGATCGCGCCGCATCTGGGTGTGCCGATGTTCCTTTACCTCTGGCTGGGGCTTGGCCTGTGCGTGGCCATGCTGCGGCTGCACCGGCTACGGTTCGCCGATGCGGGTTTTCGCTGGCGGGGCTTCCGGACGATTCCGTTGCTGATCGGCGCGGCGCTCGGCCTGGCCTACGCAGCCATCAACTACCAGCTGATCGGCCCGCTGCTCGCCCACGTGCTGGGCGAGCGCCCGGACCTGAGCGACTTTGCCTTCGTGCGCACGCACCTCTCCGGTTACGTGCTGGCCCTGGTGCTGGCATGGGTGATCGGCGGGTTCTACGAGGAGCTGGTGTTCCGCGGCTTTCTCCACACGATGCTGATGCGGCATCTGCCGCGCGTACCCATGCGGCCCGCATGGGCCGTCGCGCTGACTGCGTTGGCCTTTGCCGCGTATCACCTGCAGCTTGGCGCGTTCGGTGTGGCCAATGCGCTGGTGTTCGCGCTCTTCGCTGCGGCCGTGCGGCGGCGCTGGCCACGGAACCTGTGGGTGGTAATCAGCTTCCACGCCTGCGCCGACATGACAGCGTTTACGCTGATGCGCTGGGGTTACCTGTAGGCGTCCGTGTCGTGCGCCGGCGCGCTGGCTCAGTCACGCTGGGCGGGCTTGGCCGCCGGCATCAGCGCGAACAGCACCTCGTTTGCCGGCACTGCCGAGGCGGTGGCGATGTCGCTCGGTGTATCGCGGGTGGAGCTTGCCTTGTAGCCGCGGGTCTGCAGCTGCTTGAGAAGATCCTGCGGCGGGACCTTGAGGATCGGCGCCAGATCCTCCAGCGTCGCTCGCGTCATCAGCGCGAGCGTCTGGAACGCCGGATTGCCGGCGCGGCCCTTGCCCGCGGTGAAGGCGAACGGCACCGCCACCACCAGCGACAGCGCCAGCGGAATCATCAGCGTGCGGCGCTTGGCGTAGGCCAGCAGGGGCTTCCAGTTCTTCACCATGTGCAGCGCGAACGGCGCCAGCAGCAGCATGCTCAGCCATTCGTGCATGCGGTGGAACGTGGCCGAGGACCAGTGGAAGAACAGCGCCACGCCCGAGACGGCGGACACGGCGAACAGGCCGGCGGTGAGCGGTGTGCCGTAGCGATGCATGAAGTGCTTCAACGCAAAAATCCTTTGCTGGAGTGTTCATCAAATGATAGTTATTCGCATTTGATCCGACAAGACGGCACCGCTCGCGCCGCGGCGACTGCCCACAGGGCCGGTGCTAAAGTCAGGGACTTTCGCCCGGAGTATTTGCCCATGAGCGCTACCTCGACCGCCTATTCGATCGGCACGCCTGGCGTCGCCTGGGGCCCCGCCGAAGTGGCCGCCTGGCGCGCCCGGCAGACCCGCCAGCGCAGCTACGCCGACGACGTGCTGAGCGTGGTCGATCGCCTGCGCAGCCAGTTCGACGTGAGCGAATATGGTCAGCTCGACTACGCCGCGGAACATTTAGCGCTGCACGTCGTGCGTAGCCGCGACTGGCGCGCCGAACGGCCCATCGTGGTGGTCACCGGCGGCGTGCACGGCTACGAAACCAGCGGTGTGCATGGCGCGCTGCAGTTCCTCCAGCACGAGGCCGCGCGCTACGTCGGGCGGGCCAACCTGCTGGTGGTGCCGTGCGTGAGCCCGTGGGCGTACGAGCGCATCCACCGCTGGAACCCCGACGCGATCGATCCCAACCGCTCGTTCCGTGCCGACAGCCCGGCGGGCGAATCGGCTGCGCTGTGGAACCTGCTGGCGCCGTATCGCGAGAGCGCCCTGCTGCACATCGACCTGCACGAAACCACCGACAGCGACGAGTCGGAATTCCGCCCGGCGCTGGCCGCCCGCGACGGCGTGGCGTACGAGCCGGGCGAGATCCCCGATGGCTTCTACCTGGTGGACGACACCGAGAACCCGCAGCCTGCGTTCCAGCAGGCGATCATCGAAGCGGTGGCGAAGGTCACCCATATCGCGCCGGCCGACGCCAAGGGCGAGATCATCGGTTCGCCGGTAGTCGCCCCCGGCGTGATCCGGTACCCGCTGAAAAAGTTGGGCCTGTGTGCCGGCATCACCCACGCGCGCTACGTCAGCACCACCGAGGTCTACCCGGACAGCCCGCGCGCCACCCCCGCGCAGTGCAACGACGCCCAGGTGGCGGCGGTGTGCGCGGCGATCGACTTCGCGCTGGCGGTGGGCTGATCGAGGCACTGTGACCCATGATGCGGCCAGACCTTCGCGATGCGGACCGAGCGCGGCGGGCTGGTTGGCGCCGATGAGCGGCTGACTGCCGGCTGCCGCGCCAGTCCGCTGCTGGTCGCGCCGGTCGATCGTCAGCATCAGCCGCGTCATTGTGGTCCTGCATGAGCCGGATCCGGACTGGAAGCGTCGGGTGCAGCACCGGGTGGACGATCTGGAGTAGCCGGTACGCCGCGGGGCGCCGCTCAGGTGCATGCCGGAGGTCACTTGCACCAGCGGCACATGGCGCGGCCCGCCCTCCGGCGTAAGCTCCTGCGCCACGACGGGTGCCCTGGGGAGCGGCCATGCGTACGACGATGAAATGGCTCGGCCGCCTGGCGGCCGGCGTAGTGCTGCTGCTCGTGGCCGCGCTGGCCACGGTGTATGCGATGAGCGAATGGCGCCTGCGCCGCGTGTGGGGCGTGCAGGCCAGCGTACCGGTGGTGCCGAGCGATGCGGCGGCGGTCGCCCGTGGCGATCACCTGGCCACCATTCGCGGCTGCAAGGGTTGCCACGGGCCGGACCTCGGCGGCGCCACCTTCATCGACGCTCCGGTGATGGCGCGGTTGTCCGGCCCCAACCTCACCTCGGGGCAGGGCGGGATCGTACGCAGCGACCTGGACCGGGTGCGCGCGATCCGCCACGGCGTGGCGCCCAACGGTCGCTCGCTGCTGTTCATGCCCTCGCAGGAGTTCAACGCCTTGAGCGAGAGCGACATGGGCGACCTGCTCGCTTATCTGCACAGCGTGCCAGCGGTGGATCGCACGCTGCCGCCGAACCGGGTCGGCCCGCTGGGGCGTGCGCTGTTCCTGGCCGGCAAGGTGCCCCTACTGCCGGCCGAAGTGGTCGATCACCAAGCCCCGCCGGCGCAGCCGAGCCCCGGCGCCACGCCGGCGTACGGCGCCTACCTCGCCAGCTCATGCAAGGGCTGCCACGGTGCGGGACTGTCCGGCGGTCACATCCCTGGCACGCCACCGAGCTGGCCCGATGCCGCCAACCTCACGCCGCATGCCAGCGGGCTGGCCGGCTGGAGCGAAGCCGACTTGCGTCGCGCGCTGCGCGAGGGCATCTCCCGGGATGGCCGCAAACTGAAGACCGACTTCATGCCGGTGCGCGAAACCCGCCACCTTAGCGATGACGAGATCGGCGCGCTGTACGCGTATTTCCAGAGCGTGCCGGCGAGGCCGCGCGGCGGACGCTGATCGCAGGTTCCTGCGCCGTCGCTCTGGCATCATCCGCGCACCCTTCATTGCCGGGATGTACGCGATGTCGTTTCGACGCCACGGATGGTTGCTCGCCGCTCTGTTCGCCGCGCTCGGTGGTTGTGCCACGGACCCGCGCATCACCCCCGATGCGCGCTGGATCGATCCTTCGCAGGCCGTGCAGCTCGCGGCGGCGGCCGCGCCGCGCGGCGTCTCCGGCGTGTTCGCGCTCACCGTGCAGGCGACGGCACGTCCCGGCCCGCTGTACCTCAACTCCGAGCGTGACTACCGCGATCAACGCGACCTCACGGTCGTGGTGCTGCCGGCGGCGGCCAAGGCGCTGGCCGAACGGCTGCACGGCGAGCCGGAGCGCGCACTGCGCGGTCGACGCATCCTGGTAGCGGGCTGGGCCAGGCGCGTACGCATCGACTTCCTCGCCGACGGCCGCCCCAGCGGCAAGTACTACTACCAGACCCACGTGCTGGTGACCGACGCGACGCAGATCCAGCTGCTGTGACCGGCCTGCGCAGGCGCTGATCGTGTGCGTCCTCATCCGTCCCGTTCGCAATGACGACTTCGACAGGTGGCTGCCGCTGTGGGATGGCTACAACGCGTTCTACGGCCGGCACGGCGCCAGCGCACTCGATCCGGCGATCACCCGCGTCACCTGGCAACGCTTCCTCGATCCGGCCGAGCCGATGTTCGCCGGTGTGGCTGAAGTCGACGGCGTGCTGTGCGGCCTGGTGCACTTTCTCCATCATCGCAGCACCACGCGGATCGAGCCGGTCTGCTACCTGCAGGATCTGTTCACCGCCGAAACGGCGCGCGGGCAGGGCATGGCGCGTGCGCTGGTCGAACACGTCTATGCACACGCTCATGCCGCCGGCGTGCGCCGCGTGTATTGGCAGACCCAGGCCGGCAACGCGGCGGCGCGCGTGCTGTACAACCGCCTCGCCGTGCACGCCGGATTCATCGTCTACGCGCACGACGTGTAGCCCCCGGGCAAGCGGCCGGCACCGCGCGCTTCAGGCAGCCTGCGGGACGTGCGACGATCCGCGGGCCACTCGACCGGCAACGACGGAGCGCCCAGCCATGACCCGCGACGATGACGTGATCGATCCCTCCGTGCCGCCCAGCGGCACCGGCTGCGCTGAGTGCCTGGCCAGCGGCCAGTGGTGGCTGCACCTGCGCCGCTGCGCGCAATGCGGTCACATCGGCTGCTGCGACACCTCGCCCAACCAGCACGCCACTGCGCATTACCACGCCACCGGCCATCCGGTGATCGCCAGTTTCGAGCCCGGCGAAGACTGGTTCTACGACTATCGCAGCGATGGCTTCCTCGACGGCCCGCGACTGGCGCCGCCGCACGCCCACCCGCGTGACCAGCCCGTGCCGGGGCCGGCCGGTCGGGTCCCGGACGACTGGGAATCCCAACTCAACGGCTGACCGTCGCGCGGCGCCGCCGTCCTCTCGCGGTGGCGCGGGAGAGCGCCATGCAACCGTCGGTCGGCGCGGCGTATCTGCGTGTCTTTCCCATGCAGAGGCGGCGTGATGGATATGCGCGCAGCACCGGCCCGGCGGCCGGTATCCATTTCCTGGCGGTGGTGGCTGGCGCTGTTGCCGCTGGTGGCGCTCGCCCATGAAGCGCATGAGCTGGCACACACCGTCACCGGCCGCCTTGCCTGCGGTAGCTGGGCGCTGCGTGATTTCAGCAGCTGGTCGATCACCGGCTGCGCCAGCCTCCTTCCGACGGCGGGCGGTCCGGTGCTTTCGTATCTGCTGATGGCGATCGGTATCGCCGGCTGCATGCGCGGTGGTGGGCCCCGTGCGTGGGCGCTGGCCCTGATCGCGGCCGCCAATCCGCTGGCGCGCATCATCACCGCCGTCAGCGGCCATGGCGACGAGTGGCTGGTCGTCCATCGACTGCTCGGCGCCGACACCGGAGCGATCGGGTACGTGCTCATGCTGGCGATCGTCGCGCTGCCGGCCGGCACGGCGATGCTGGTGGCCTGGCGCGCCACTGCCGGCCTGCGCGCCCGGGTGGCGACCTACGTGGCGTTGATGCTGATCGCCATGGCGATCACCGGGCCGGGCGTGCTGCTGGGCAATCATTTTCTGCATGCAGGCGTGTGGGATCAGACGGTGGCCGGCGCCCCCTGGCTGGTGCACGCGGTCACGGCCGTGGCGCTGCTCGGCGTGCTGCTCACCGTGCGCGGGTTGCGCACCTTCGGTGTGGATGGCCCGCGGTCGCGGTCGGTGGCGGCAGGTCGTTAGTGTTTGCTGGTGCCACCGCCCGAATTGCCAGGCCAGCTGGAACACCACGGCCGCAGGCTTGCGGCAGAATCGGCTTTTCTCGTTCTCGCCGTGTCGGTTCCCCGAATGCGCATGCAGCTCCGTGATGCCACGCCGGCGGACTTTCCCGCCATCCTCGCGCTCAATCACACGTTCGTGGCGGTGCTCAGCCCGCTGGACGAGGCCCGTCTGATCCACCTGCATGAGCAGGCCGCCCAGCATCGGGTGATCGATCGCGATGGCGAAGTGATCGCGTTCCTGCTCACGCTACGCGAAGGCGCGGACTACGACAGCCCGAACTACCGCTGGTTTGCCGCGCGTTACCGGCAATTCCTCTACGTGGACCGCATCGTGGTGGCGGCCTCGGCGCGGGGCACGGGGGCGGGGCGCGCGCTCTATCGCGACACCTTTCGCCATGCCTGCGAGCAGGGCTTGCCGGTGCTGGTGTGCGAGTTCGACACGGTCCCGCCCAATCCCGCCTCGGCCCGCTTTCACGCAGCGCTTGGCTTCTGCGAGGTGGGCACGCAGACGCTGGAAGGCGGCAAGCAGGTCTCGCTGCAGGCGTTGGAGATCGCCATGGACACGCCGCTGTCGAGCAGCTGATCTCGTGGATCTGAGTAAATACGCGCCATAGACCCGGGGGCATGCGCGAGCGCGTCGCCGCTGGGCAGGCAAGCTCTTGCGCCTATCGTGATAACGTGCGAGAAGTCAAGTCGGCCGACCCCTGGGGGGGCGGCTTCATGTTGAATCATCAGGAGGGGGTACGCATGAACACTTGGAAATGGTGCCTGGCAGCGATTCTGTTGTCGGTGGGTACCGGAGCCAGCGCCCGGCAGCAGATGTCGCAGGGTCAAGCCAATCAGCAGCTGATGGAGGATGCCAGTCGACGCGCAGGATTATCCCGCGCCGATACATTCGGCGATCGCTACAACGAGCATCTGCAGAAAGGCATGATTTCACTGGCCGACGCCCGCAAGAGCTTGGCTGCCGAGTGGCAGAAGCTCGGGTTGTCCCCTGAACAGGCGACTGCCGTCGCATCCACCTACCGGGCGGACAGTTCGGCACTTCTGACTCACCCGTCGCTGGCGCGCATGAGCGATAAGGAGGTGTCGGCCATGATCCAGCAGGCACTCGTCTCGAAGAACTATCGGATGGCCAACCAGTTGCTGATCGACTTCGAGCGCCAGAAGATCCACTCCGCGTCGGCATCCGCCGAGCACTGAGGGGGGGCTGCGCGGCCTGCCAGGTTGACAAGCACTCTTATGAGGAACGTGAGTAGGTGTGCCTTCGCGCTCTGCGTGGAAGTTCTGGTGATAGGTTGCTGCTGAGCCGGAGGTCGTGCTGGCGCCCTTGCGCCAGCTCTGCGTTGATTCGTCATGGAGGAGTACGCAATGAACCATTGGAAGTGTTACGCCACGATGTTCCTGGTGCTAGCGAGCGGGGGCGTTGCCGCCCAGCAGAAAATGTCCCAGCCCGAGGCCATGCAGCAGCTTTTGAATCAAGCCGATCAGCAGGCTGCATTCGCCCGGGGCATGACCTTTGGCGATCGTTACAACGAGCATTGGCACAAAGGCATGATCTCGCTGCCGCAAGCCCGCAAAAGTCTGGCCGAGGAATGGCAAAAGCTCGGCCTGTCGCCGGAACTTGCCAAGCAAGTGGCTGCCACCTACCGAGGGGACAGTTCGGGCTTGCTGAGTCATCCCCCGCTTGAGGGGCGCGACGAGAAGGTGGTGTCCACGATGATCCAGCAAGCGCTCGCGGCGAAGCACTATCCCATGGCGAACCGGCTGCTCATCGATTACGAGCGGCAGAGGCTCAAACTGGAGCCCATGTCCGCCCAGGTTCCGACCCATTGAGTCGCCCGCGTTTGATCTGATGCGCGAATGGATTGGTCGGGTCTGACGAGTAGAAGTCGATCCTGTGTGCATCGGCCCGTCCAGACGCAATCACTTGGGTGATTGCATGAGACCTATGCAGGATAGCCACCTGCAGGTACTCCTGCCGTTTGGTCCAGCAACACGATGCGGTCGGGCTCGTGCTGCTCGGTCAGATGGAGCGAGCGGATCGTTCCGGCAATGAACGAGAGAGCAGCGCGCTCGTCGCCGACACGCCGCCTCGACGACAACTAGCCCGGCGCCGCGGATCCAGGCGTAGCGTCCGTCCTTGGTAGGCGCGACATTGCTTCCTTATCCACGCCGTGACCGGCCGCACTGCGCAGATAACTCGAGCGGGCAGCGAGCTGTGTGCCGGGCAGGGCATTGGGTCGGAGAGCGACATTCCGGCCGATTCGCTGTCAGTCCAGGGCGGGGAGGGACGTCCATCGAGGGCCGCAGCGCGTCGGAAAGGGCCTACAGCGGCGTCCGTTCGCAGCTGATGGGAGCGGCGGGGCGAGGCGCGCATGCTGGTCCGACCCCGCGAGTCCGGACCAAGCCGGCCGGATGTCTGGCGCAAGTGACCGACTCGGAATGTCAGGCGGAACCGACGGACGGGGTGCTTCATGGCCGGGCAGCCGCCCCCGATTGCCCGGCTTTTTGGCGCCCGCGCCCCGGGCGCCTTTTCTCTTGCCTGGAGCGGCCTTCATGCTGGATGTGCGCACCAACCGGGACGGATTCGTGGTCTACGACACGGACAGCGAGGAGCCGGTGATGCGTTTCGGCA
Organism: Dyella thailandensis; assembly: GCF_050749815.1. Classification (GTDB taxonomy): domain Bacteria; phylum Pseudomonadota; class Gammaproteobacteria; order Xanthomonadales; family Rhodanobacteraceae; genus Dyella_A. The sequence goes on from NZ_CP192735.1 coordinate 3,839,687, forward strand.
CGCTGCGCGATGCCGACGCGTTCGTCGCCGAGGCGCTGATCGCCGACCTGCACGCCAAGCTGCAGCGCTGGTCGCTCGATCACGTGCCGGCGACCTGGTAAGCCGGCGGCTCCGAATGATTCCTAGGGAAAATGGCTGCGAGGCGTCCTAGGCTAGTTCCGTCCGGGGCGCGCGTCCGCATCCCTGTCGTGCCCGCTGCGCCCCGGACGTTCCACCCCCTTCAGGCCCTGCTCCCGGGGCCTTTTCTTTTGTCCGTGACGGCGGTGGGCGGGGCCGCGCTCTGCTAGCCTTTTCGGCTACTCCCTTCACGGTTTCCGGCATGCGCGCCGACGGTATCTCGTTCCATCACCCGCTGGCGTTCTGGGCAGGCTGCGTTCTGCTGGTGGCCGGCGTGCTGGCGCACGTGCCGATGTTCCTGATGGGCGCGCCCATGCACTACCAGCTGGCGGGCATGCCGATGACGCCTACGATGCTGGTCGGCATGGCGATGATTCCGCTGGGGCTGGCGCTGGCGGCCTACGGCCTGGCGCCGCGGATCGAGCAGGTGCGGCGCACGCTGCACGGTGCCCGCAGCCACGAGTATTTCCATCTTGCCGACGGCGTGCCGCTGAACCGCGAGCACTGGACGCTGGTGCTGGTGTTAGTGGTGGCACTGGCGGTGGACGTGATGAAGCCGGCGACGCTGGGCTTCGTGATGCCCGGCATGACGCGCGAGTACGCGATCAGCAAGGAGAGCGGGGCATTCCTGGCACTGGTGGCGCTCACCGGCACCACGGTGGGCTCGGTGCTGTGGGGGCGCATCGCCGATGTGCTGGGCCGGCGCGCGGCGATCCTGCTGTCGGCGCTGATGTTCATGGGCACGGCGATCTGCGGCGCCATGCCTTCGTTCGGCTGGAACCTGGTGATGTGCTTCCTGATGGGCGCCTCGGCCGGTGGCCTGTTGCCGATCACCTTCACCTTGATGGCCGAGGCGGTTCCCGCGGCCCATCGCGGCTGGCTGCTGGTGGCGCTGGGCGGCATCGGCACCTCGGCCGGCTACCTGCTGGCGGCCGGCGCCGCGGCACTGCTGGAGCCGCTTTTCAGCTGGCGCGTGCTGTGGCTGCTGGGCTTGCCCACCGGCGCGCTGATCGTGCTGCTCAACCGCTGGATCCCCGAATCGCCGCGCTTCCTGTCCAGCGCTGGCATGGAGGACGAGGCGCGCGCCGTGCTGCGGCGCTTCGCCGGACCCGGCGCGCAGGCGATCGAGACCGACGACGCCATGCATCCGGGCGCCCCTGTCGTGGACGAGCAACACCCCGTGGCCGGGTTGCGCCAGTTGCTGCGCGGCCGGCACGCGGCGATCAGCTGGGGCCTGGTGGTGTGCGGCACCGCCTGGGGACTGGCGAACTTCGGGTTCCTGCTGTGGCTGCCGGTGAACCTGGTCAAGCTCGGGGTCGACCCGGCGGGAGCCAGCGCGCTGCTGACCCGCTCGGCGTTCATCGCGCTGCCCGGCATCGGCATGGTGGTGTGGCTGTATCACCGCTGGAGCAGCGTGCGCTCGCTGGTGCTGTTCATCGCATCCACCGCGGCGGCGCTGCTGGCCTTCGTGGCAATGGTGCTGCTCGGCCTGCATTCGGCGCTGCTCACCACGGTGGCGACCGCGGCGCTGCTGGTGAGCGTGAGCGGGGTAATCGCCATGCTGATTCCCTATGCCGCCGAGATTTATCCGGTGCACCTGCGCGGTACCGGCTCGGGAGTGATCGCGGCCAGCTCCAAGTTCGGCGGCATCCTCGGTGCCGGCCTGGGCGTGCTGGGTTTCTTCGAGCACATGGCGCTGGCGGCGGCGTTGATTGCGCTGCCGATGATGGCCGCGGCGGTGATGCTGCTGCGCACCGGTATCGAGACGCGCGGGCTGGCGCTGGAAGACATCCAGACGGCCATGGCCGTCGATCCCCGGCAACACGACTGACCGCGGCGTGACGCGGCGCACGAGGCAACCATGAAGACGATCGGCCTGCTCGGCGGCATGAGCTGGGAATCCACCATCCCGTACTACCGCTTGATCAACGAGGCAGTGAAGCAGCGCCTGGGCGGGCTGCATTCGGCGAAGCTGCTGCTGCACAGTGTCGACTTCGCGCAGATCGAGGCCTGCCAGCGCGCCGGCGACTGGGATGCGGCCGGTGCCCACCTGGCGCAGGCCGCGCGCGGCCTGCAGATGGCCGGTGCCGAGCTGCTGCTGATCGGTGCGAACACCATGCACAAGGTGGCGCCAGCGATCGAGGCGGCCATCGACATCCCGCTGCTGCACGTGGCCGATGCCACCGCGCAGGCGGTCCGCGCCTCGGGCATCGCACGGGTCGGGTTGCTCGGCACGCGCTTCACGATGGAGCAGGATTTCTATGTCGATCGCCTCGCCTCGCACGGGCTCGAGGTGCTGGTGCCGCCGCCGGCCGACCGCGAGGAGATCCATCGGGTGATCTATGCCGAGCTGTGCCAGGGACGATTCGAGGATGCCTCGCGCCGGGTGTTCCGCCGAGTGATGGCTGATCTGGTCGCCCGTGGCGTCGGCGGCATCATCCTGGGCTGCACCGAGATTGGCCTGCTGGTGGATGCAGGCGACGCCGCCGTGCCGCAGTTCGACACCACCCGCCTGCACGCGCTGGCGGCGGTGGAGGCGGCACTGGCCGACTGATCGGCGCGGTGGTGCGCCTGCCGCTCGTGGACACGTGGCTGACCTGCCACGGCTGGTCTAGGCTTGGCGCTTCGTTGCCGCCGGAGCCTGCGCCATGTCCTCCCCCGTTTCCATGCACCGTCTTGCCCGGCTCGCCGCGGCGCTGTTCGCACTGGCAGCCGCTGGCGCGGCCAGCGCGCAGGACGCCGCGCCGCAGGTGGCGGTAGCGGCGGGCACCCTGATCGGCAAGGCCGCGGCCGTCGACGGCGTGGCGCTGCACGAGTTCCTGGGCATCCCGTATGCCGCGCCGCCGCTCGGTCCGCTGCGCTGGAAGCCGCCGCAGCCGGCGGCGAGCTGGCAGAAGCCGCGCGAGGCGACCGCCTTCGGCCCGCGCTGCATGCAGCTGCCGCTGTTCGGCGACATGGTGTTCCGCTCGCGCGGCATGAGTGAGGACTGCCTGTATCTCAACGTGTGGACACCGGCCGCGCCGGCGCCGGCCAAGCGCCCGGTGCTGGTGTATTTCTACGGTGGCGGTTACGTGGCCGGTGATGGATCGGAGCCGCGCTACGACGGCGCCAGCATGGCCACGAAGGGGCTGGTCACGGTCACCGTGAACTATCGCCTGGGCGTGTTCGGCTTTCTCGCCGCGCCGGCGCTTTCGGCCGAATCGCCGCAGCACGCCAGCGGCAACTACGGCCTGCTCGACCAGGTGGCGGCGCTGCGCTGGGTGCGCGACAACATCGCGCGCTTCGGCGGCGATCCGGCGCACATCACGATTGCCGGCGAGTCGGCCGGCTCGATCTCGGTCAGCGCGCTGATGGCCTCGCCGCTCAGCCGCTCGTTGATTGCCGGAGCGATCGGCGAGAGCGGTGCGCTGATTGCCCCGATCGCCCCGCAACCGCATGCGGCCGCCGAAGCCACCGGCACGGCGTTCATGGCGCAACTGCACGCTGACTCGCTCGATGCGCTGCGCGCGCTGCCGGCGCCGGTGTTGATACAGGCGACCGATCCGAAGGCCAAGCCGGCGTTCGACTTCGCCCCCGACATCGACGGCCTGTTCCTCACCGAAGCGCCCGCCGAGACCTTCGCGCACGGCGACCAGGCGAAGGTGCCGCTGCTCGTGGGCGCCAATTCGCAGGAGGGGTTCTACCCGGCCATCCTGCACGATCGCCCGCCCACGCCGGGCAACTACCGCGCCGCGCTCGGCGCCCTGTTCGGCGACCGCGCGGACGAGGCGCTGCGGCTGTATCCCGGCGCCACCGCCGAGGAAGTGAAGCGCTCGGCCACCGCGCTGGCGGGCGACCTGTTCATCGCACACAGCACCTGGCGCTGGATGGACCTGCATCGGCATACCGGCGGCCAGAGCGTGTACTTCTACTACTACGCGCATCCGCGCCCGGCCAAGCGCGATCCCGCGCCGGGCGAGCAGCCGGACGCAGGCGCGGTGCACAGTGGCGAGATCGAGTACGCGCTGGGGAATCTCGATGGCAACCGGGTGTATGCCTGGACGCCGGTCGATCGCGCCGTCTCGCGCACCATGCAGGACTACTTCGCCCAGTTCGTGCGCAGCGGTGATCCCAACCAGGCCGGGCTGCCGACGTGGCCGGCGGTGCGCGACGAACACGGCGGCATCACCCGCCAGACTATCGATGCCGATACCCGCACCGAGATCGATCGCGGCGCCGCGCGGCAGGCGTTCCTGCGCGAGTTCCTGGCCGGTCATCAAAGCCCGCTGTGAGGTAGCGGTCATGCGCGCGGGCTGCATCACGTTGTGCTCAGGCAGGCGCATGGAAAATTCCACAGACGACAGCGACGGATAACCCGCCATGCCTGTGCCCCTGCCGGACAACGAACTGCAGCGCGTCGCCCGCCTGCGCAACCTGTCGGTGCTCGATACCGTGCCCGAGCCCTTGTTCGACGGGCTGGCCGAGGCGGCAGCCCTGGCGATCGGCGTACCGATGGCCGCCGTGAACCTGATCGACGCGCATCGCCAGTGGACCAAGGCCAGTGTCGGCCTGGAGACAGGCAAGAGCGATCCGCGCGAGGTGGCGTTCTGCTCGCACACCATTGTGGCGAGCGACCTGCTGGAAGTGCCCGATGCGCGGCGCGATGAGCGCTTCGCCAGCAACCCGGCGGTGACCTGCGAGGACGGCATCCGCTTCTACGTGGGCGCACCGATCACCCTCAGCGACGGCCTGTGCATGGGCGCGCTGTGCGCGCTGGACCGCAAGCCGCGCATGCTCTCCGAAGGACAGCGCGACGTGTTGCGCGCGCTCGCCCGTGCCGCCGCGCAGGCGCTGGAGATGCGCCTGGGCTCGCTGCGCCGCGAGGCGCTGCTCGATCGCATCGGCCAGCTCGCCAGCGTGGGCGGCTGGATGCTCGACCTCACCACCAACGAGCTCACCTGGACCGACGAAACCTGCCGCCTGCACGAGTTGGCGCCGGGCTATCGGCCGACCCTGGAGGAGGCGCTGGGCTTCTATCCGCCCGAGGCGCGGGTGCGCCTGCGCGGGGCAATCGATCGCGCGCGCAGCGAAGGCGGCAGCTGGGATCTGGAGCTGCCGCTGATCACCGCCGGCGGCCGCCGCATCTGGGTGCGCGCCCTGGGCAGCGTCGATTTCGGCGAGGACGGTCAGCCGTACCGGCTGGTCGGCGCAGTGCAGGACATCAGCATCCGCCGCCACGTCGTTAACGCGCTGGAGACCAGCGAGCGGCGCTTTCGCCAGCTGTTCCAGTACAGCCTGGGCCTGATCTGCACGCACGACCACGAAGGCGTGCTGCTGTCGGTGAATCCAGCGGCCGCGCGCGCGCTGGGCTACTCGGTCGGAGAGCTGCTGGGCCGCTCGCTCGCCGATTTCGTGCCGCCGGAACGTCAGCAGGGGTTTCGCGATTACCTGCTGCGCATCATCACCACCGGCACCGATGCCGGCGTGCTCGAACTGATCGCCAAGGACGGCAGCCGCCACATGTGGCAGTACCAGAACGTGCTCGACGACGAATCGGATGATCCGTACATCCTCGGGCACGCGCAGGACATCACCGAGCGGTTCCGGATGGAGCGCCAGCTGCGCAACCTCACCGTGCGCGATCCGCTCACCGGCTGCTTCAACCGGCGCTATCTCAACGAGCTGGAGGCCGAGCCGGATCGCCGCTGGGGCTGCATCACGGTGGATCTGGATCACTTCAAGCAGGTCAACGACACCTACGGCCACCAACGCGGCGACGAAGTGCTGGTGGACATGGCGCGCTTCCTGCAGCGCCACCTGCGCGACCGCGATGCAGTGGTGCGGCTGGGCGGCGACGAGTTTCTGCTGTTGCTGCGCAATGCCGACGAGGCGACCATCGCCGAGGTGCTCGGCCGCCTCGACGCCAGCCGCGCGACGGCGCCGATCGCCTTCACGCTGGGCTCGGCCACCTTCGGTGCGGGCATTTCGCTGGACGAGGGGCTGGCCGAGGCCGATCGCCGGCTCTACGCGCGCCGCGCTGCCGACCGCGGCTGAGCCGGCTTCCCCGGCGCGCGCGTTCGCGCCACCATGCGCGTCCCCGCTGCGCTACTGGACCACACCCATGCACGATTTCGACGACGACGATTTTGCCGAGGAGGCCGACGATTCGCTCGAGGCGCGGGTATGGCAGCTGCTGACGCTGATCAACCCCGGCGACGAGGACACCGCGCTGCGCCAGTTCGCCGCCTGGCGCGACGTGCAGGCCGAATCCGGTGAGAGCGCCGACCCGCTGGAAACCGTGGGCGAGGTGATCGACTGGACCTCGGGCTTTCGCGCCGACGATGCGCCCACCCTGGTGCAGGCGCTCAACGAGCTGGCCGCGCGCTGGAACCTGGCGATCGACTGGGACGGCGATCCCGACGACGAAGAGTTCTTCGACGAGCGCGATCTCCCCGACCTGCTCGCCACCGCCTACGACCGCCTGCTCGAACACGGCTACACCGTGTGGATCTACGAGAGCGCCAGCGCGGGCAGCGCCGGCTGGATCACCCTGAACCGCGATGCCGAGCCGCTGCGCGAGGTGGCCACGGCGCTGGGCATCAACCTGCGGCTGGCCAGCGAGGCAGGTTGATCGCGATGGCCGTAGCCGAGTCGACGCCGTCGAGCGAGCGCCTCGATGTGGTGGTGATCGGCGGCGGCCAGGCCGCGCTGGCCACCGCGTATTTCCTGCGCCGCAGCGGCCTTCGCTTCGTGTTGCTGGATGCCGAGGACGGCCCCGGCGGCGCATGGCGGCACGCCTGGGATTCGCTGCGGCTGTTCTCGCCCGCGGTGTGGAGTTCGATCGCCGGCCGCCCGATGCCGCCGGTGCGCCACGCCGACGGCAGCGACTACCCGACGCGCGACGACGTGCTCGCCTACCTGGCCGACTACGAGCGGCACTACGCGCTGCCCGTGCAGCGGCCGGTGTGGGTGGATGGAGTGCACGGCTCAGCCGATGGCCTGGAGGTCCGGGCGGGCGCGCGGCGCTGGACGGCGCGCGCCGTGGTCAGCGCCACGGGCACTTGGCGCCACCCGTTCGTGCCCGCGTACGAGGGCATGGACACCTTCACGGGCACCCAGCTGCACTCGGCGCACTACCGCTCGCCGCAGCCGTTCGCGGGGCAGCGCGTGCTGGTGGTGGGTGGCGGCAATTCCGGCGCACAGATCCATGCCGAGCTGTCGCAGGTGGCCGACTCCACCTGGGTCACGCTGGAGCCGCCGGCCTTTCTCGCCGACGAGGTGGACGGCCGCGTGCTGTTCGCCCGCGCCACCGAGCGCTGGAGGGCGCAGCAGGAAGGGCGCGCCATCGAGCAGCCGGTGGGCGGTCTCGGCGACATCGTGATGGTGCCGCCGGTGAAAGCTGCCCGCGCGCGGGGCGTGCTGCACGCAGTGCGTCCGTTCACGCGCTTCGTGGAGGACGGCGTGGAATGGCCGGACGACCGTCGCGAGCGCATCGATGCGGTGATCTGGTGCGCCGGTTTCCGTCCTGCGCTCGATCACCTTCGCCCGCTCGGCGTGGTGGAGGCCGACGATCGCGTGGCGGTGGCCGGCACGCGCAGCGTGGCCCAGCCGCGGCTGTGGCTGGTCGGTTACGGCGAGTGGACGGGCGCCGCCTCGGCCACCCTGATCGGCGTCACCCGCACGGCGCGCAGCACGGTGGCGGAGATCGCCGCGGCGTTGGCGTCCTGAGTCAGTCCGCGTCGGCCGGTGCCGCGTCGTCGTCGAAGCCGGTATAGCCCTCGGGAAACACCGGGGTGCCGTCGTCCTCCAGCCCGACGAGATCGTCCAGCGCCTTTGCCGCAGCCGCCTCGGCCACCTCCAGCTCGCGGAAGCTGCGGTTTTCGCAGATCGCGAAGTAGCTGGGAAAGCCGCCGGCGAGCGGCGTCACCGCGAGCCACGCGGTGTAGCGCGAGCCTTCGCGCGTCGCGCCGGAGCGGACGTGGTGACGATCGAGGGTGCGCTCGGCCATGGGTGGTCTCCGCAGTGGGGCGCGCAGTGTAGCGCGGGTCTCGTCGGCGCTTTCCGCAGAGCGCTGCGTTCCCGCTGAGGCTGCCGGCGGCGCGGTCGGATGGGGGCTGCGAAAGTCGCCATGCGCGGCGGCGCGGCCGCCGGTAGAGTCGCCGGGTCCTTCCCGTCTGGAGTCGCCGATGACCGTTCGCCTGCCGTCCCTCCGCTGCGCGCTGTGCGCTGCGCTGTCGTTCGCCCTCGCTGGGGCAAGCCTCGCCCAGGATGCGCCCGCCTCGGCGCCCGCACTCACCGCGGTGAAGGCCGCCCACTGGATCGACGCCGAGTCCGGCCGCGTGCGCGGTCCGGTGGTGGTGATCGTCCGCGGCGAGCGCATCGCCGAGGTGCGTGACGGTGATGCGGTGCCGGCCGGGGCGACGTTGATCGACCTGGGTGACGCCACCTTGCTGCCCGGCCTGATCGACGTGCACGTGCATCTCACCTCCGACCCCACCACCGGCACCGGCAACTACTACCAGGACGCGCTGACCCTGGGCGTGGTCGATGACGCGGTGATCGCACCGACGCTTGCCAAGCGCACGCTGGATGCCGGCTTCACCACCGTGCGCAACGTGGGCGCGCCGGGCTACGTGGACGTGGCCTTGCGCAACGCGATCGATCGCGGGCTGATCCCCGGCCCGCGCATGCTGGTGGCCACGGTGCCGATCGGCTCGACCGGCGGCCACGCGGACGACGACACCGGCTTTTCGTCGGACATCAGCTTCGCCGGCCCCAGCGGCGTGGCCGACGGCGTCGACGCGGTGCGCGCCCGCGTGCGCGAGGACGTCAAGCGCGGCGCCGACGTAATCAAGTTCATGGCCAGCGCCGGCGTGCTCAGCAACGAGACCTCGGTGGGCGCGCCGCAGTACAGCCAGGCGGAAATGGACGCGATCGTCGACGAGGCGCACCGCTGGGGCAAGAAGGTGGCCGCGCACGCGCACGGCGCCGAGGCGATCAACATGGCGATCCGCGCCGGGGTGGATTCGGTCGAGCACTGCAGCTTCATCGACGCCGAAGGCCTGAAGCTGGCCAAGGCGCGCGGCACCTATCTCGACTTCGACGTCTACAACGACGACTACATCCTCGCCGAGTACGCCAAGCTCGGCACGCCGCCGGCGCAGATCGCCAAGGAGAAGCTGGTGGGCCGCACCCAGCGCGAGAACTTCCGCAAGGCGGTGCAGGCTGGCGAGAAGATGGCCTTCGCCACCGACGCGGGCGTCTATCCGCATGGCTGGAACGCCAAGCAGTTCGCCAAGATGGTCGAGTGGGGCATGACGCCGATGCAGGCGATCCAGTCCGCCACCTGGAACGCTGCCGACCTGCTCGGCTGGCGCGATCGCGTGGGTGCGATCAAGCCGGGCCTGTACGCGGATCTCGTGGCGGTGAAGGGTGATCCGCTGAAGGACATCCGCACGCTCGAGCACGTCGACTTCGTGATGAAGGGCGGCCACGTCGACAAGGCCGACGGCATGGCGCACTGAGGGCTTCGCGCATGGCTGGCATCCGCGCCGGCCATGCGCCCAAGTCCGCAGGAAGCTGCGAACGTGCGCCACGCTTGACCACGGTCAAGGCTGGCAGCTCCTGGCGCGCCGATCCTCCGCGCAACGTCGCCGCAACGCGCGGCACGATGCCGGAGGAAACACCATGGATGTCTCGTCGTTGTTCCGATGGACGCCTGCCCGTCGCGCTGGCGTCGGTGCGACGCTGATCGCACTGAGCACGTTGAGCCTGGCCCTGCTCGCGCGCCGGGTGGATGCGGTGCCCTCGTTCGCACGCCAGACCCAGCTGCCGTGCTCGGCCTGCCACGTCGGTGGCTTCGGCCCGCAGCTCACCGCGTTCGGTCGTCAGTTCAAGCTGATGGGCTACACCATGAAGACCGGGAACGGCGCCAACGTGCCGCTGTCGGCGATGCTGGTGGAGTCGTTCACGCACACCGCCAAGGCGCAGGTCGATCCGCCCGCCGACGGCTTCAGTCGCAACGACAACACCGAGCTGCAGCAGGCCTCGGTGTTCCTCGCCGGCCGCCTGAGCCAGCACGTGGGCGTGTTCGCCCAAGCCACCTACTCGCAGAACGGCGGCCTGCTCGGCTGGGACAACCTGGACCTGCGCTACGCCAACAGCTTCAACGCCGGCAAGCACAACGCAATCTGGGGCGTCTCGCTCAACAACAACCCCACGGTCACCGATGTATTCAACACCGCGCCGGCGTGGCAGTACCCGTACATGGCCGCCGACCTCGCGCCCGGTGCGCCGGCGATGCCGATGCTGTTTGGCGGCCTGGGTGGCCAGGTGATTGGTGCCAACGCCTATCTGCAGCTCGACGGCACGTGGTACGGCGAGGTGGGCGCCTATCGCTCGCTGTCACCGGCCTTCCTGCGCAAGGTCAACGCCGACTTCGATGGCCGCCTCGCCTCGACCGCGCCGTACGCCCGACTCACCTACAGCTGGAACCTGCCAGCGGGCAACGTGGAGCTCGGCGGCTTCTACCTGCACGCCCGTCGCGGCCTGCCGGGAACCAACGCGGCGGGTTATGCGGTGGCCACGGCCGGTCCGTCCGATCGTTTCGACGATCTCGGTGTGGACGCCAGCTACCAGCGTGCCTTCGGCAGCGACCACCTGGTCACCCTCAACGCCCTGTATGTCGACGAGCGCCAGAAGCTCGACGCGACCTACGCCTCGGGCGGTTCGAGCAACCTCAACGGTCGCCTCGACGCGCTCAACCTGGACGGCAGCTACTGGTACCGCAATACCTGGGGCGCCACGCTGGACCTGTTCGCCGACAACGGCCGCAGCGATGCGACGCTCTACGGAGACGCGGGCAAGCCGGACACCCGCGGCGCCACGTTCGAGGCCGACTGGAATCCGTTCGGCCAGTCCAGCTCGTGGGAGGAGCCCTGGGCCAACGTGCGCGTGGGCCTGCAGTACACCTTCTACAGCCGCTTCGCCGGCCGCGTGCACAACGTGGATGGCGCCGGCCGCAGCGCCAGCGACAACAACACGACCTTCCTCTACCTGTGGCTGGCGATCTGAACCGGCATGCCGCCGCCGCCCGTGTGCGCGGGCGGCGGCGCTGTGCTCAATCGAGCACGCTCCAGTCCACCGCCGGCAGCGTCTCGAAGCCGGGCCGCGCGAACAGAAAGCCCTGGAACAGGCCGATGCCCATGCCGCGCAGCAGGACGAATTCGGCGGTGGTTTCCACGCCCTCGGCGATCACCTCTATGTTCAGCGCGCGGCACACGCCGAGGATGCCTTGCACGATCGCCTGGCGCACCGGGTCGCGGTCCACCGCGCGCACCAAGGCCATGTCCAGCTTGATGATGTCCGGCTGGAACTCGGCCAACAGGTTGAGGCCCGAATAGCCCGCGCCGAAGTCGTCGATGGCGGTCCGGAAGCCCTGCCGCTGGTACTCGCGGATGATGCTTTTCAGGTGCTCCTTGTCCACCAGCTCTTCGCTTTCAGTGATCTCGAAGATCAGCTGGCGGGTGGGGAAGTTGAAGCGCCGCGCTGCCTCCAGCGTGGCGCGGATGCACGTGGCGGCTTGGTACACCGCGTTGGGCAGGAAGTTGATGCTCACGTAGCAGTCGATGCCCAGCCGCGCCGCCAGTTCCACCGCCTTCACGCGGCAGGACTGGTCGAACACGTAGCGGTTGTCCTCGGTGATCTGCTGCAGGATCGGTGCCGCTCCCGTGCCGTCGCTGCCGCGCACTAGTGCCTCGTAGGCGAACACCCGGCGCTCGCGCACGTCGACGATCGGCTGGAACGCCATGGTGAAGGCGAACGGCAGCGGCTCGTGCGTCGTGCAGGCGTTGCAGGGTGGCAGGGGGCGATCGGAAGTCATGACGTCACGGAGCAAGGGATATGGGCGCACGCGCCGATGGCCGGCAGTGTGCCGCACGCGGGCCGGCGTGCGACACGGGGAGTATCGGTCGGCGGCCCTGCGGGCTTAGCATCGGCGTTCCCGCCACGGCCTACGGAGAGCGCATGAAGTTCTTGGTGATGATCTACAGCGACGACCAGTTGCTGGGCGAGCTGCCCTCGGGCCAGTTCGACCACATGATGCGCGGTTGCTTCATCCACGCCGACGAGCTCAAGGCCGAGGGCCACCTGATCGAATCGCAGCAGCTGGAGCACCCGGTCACCGCGCGCTCGGTGCGCGTACGCAACGGCAAGACCACGGTGTTCGACGGTCCGTTTGCCGAGACCAAGGAATACCTGGCCGGCTTCAACCTGATCGAGGCGGCGGACATGGACGAGGCGGTGCGCATCGCGCAGAGCTTTCCGTGGTCGCGCACCGGCTGCATCGAGGTGCGCCCGATCCGCGACATGGACGCGGTGCGCGAGCGCGTCGGCGCATAAGCGAACAGGGTTTGCGCCAGCGGCGCACGGGCGCCGATACAAAAAAGGCCGCGTCGAGTCGACGCGGCCAAGGGTTTGAACCGACCACTGCCATGGACGGAGCCGGTGTCGGAGGGGGGATCCGAAGCGGCCCGCGCACGATAGGCGGGTGGTGTCTCAGATCCCGGGACGCCAGCTCACGGCCGGCTTCCCTTCGGGTCGTTCCAGCGCAGCATGGCCAGCACCGGGAAATGGTCCGACGGATACACCGCGCCCTCGTGCACGGTGATCGTGTCGGCGCGCATCGCGGTGAAGCCGCGGGTGAGGATCCAGTCGATGCGCTGGTCCGGTGTGCCGGTGAAGTTGTGGAAGGTCTTGTCCGGGCCGGCGTGCTCCGGCGCGCTGGTGCGCGCATCCGTGAGCAGGCCGGTGAGCAGGGCATGCGCGTGGCTGGCCGGCGAGGTGTTGAAGTCGCCGGTGAGCACGATCGGCACGTTCTTCGGCAAGGCCTCCAGCCGGTCCAGGATCTCCTTCGCGCCCTTGCTGCGCGCGTCCTCGTCCTGGTCGCGATAGGGCAGGTGGGTGTTGAAGAAGTAGAAGCGCCGGCCGTCGGCTTTGCGCTCGAACAACGCCCAGGTGACCATCCGCGGGAACGGGTGCCCCCAGCTGATGCTGCCGGGCACGTCGGGCGTATCGGACAGCCAGAAGTTGCCCGACGTGATTACCTTCAGCCGGTCGCTGCGGTAGAACACGCCCATGTGTTCGTCGCCGTCGCCGCCGCGGCGGCCTTCGCCGAACCAGGCGTAGTGCGGCAGCTTGGCCACCACGTAGTCGCCCTGTTCCTTGTGGAGCTCCTGGGTGCCGAACACGTCCGGATCGGCGTCGCGCACGGTGCGCACGAACAGCTCGCGGCGGTTCTCCCACACGTTGACGCCATCGGGCGAGGGTGTGCGTACGTTGAAGGTCATTACCCGCAGCGGGGCGACCGGGGCGGCGGACGCGGTGAAGGCGAGCGCCAGTGCGAGGGTGGCGAGCAGCCAGCGAAGAGGAGTGCGCATCGGGAAGCTCCTTGGGGGGAAGTCAGTCGAACAGCACCGCGGGGTCGGCGAGGGCGATGCCCTCACGCGCCAGCGCGGCCCGGGTGGGCGCATCGCCGGCCGGCGTCACCGGTCGGCACAGGTCCCACAGCACATGGGTGCGAAAGCCCAGCCGCGCGGCGTCCTGCGCACTCCACAGCACGCAGACGTCGCGCGCCAGGCCGCACAGGTACACCGCCTCCACGCGGCGCTCGCGCAGCCAGCCGGCCAGCGCGGTCGGTGGGCGCGTGCCGCCCGGGCCGTGGTTTTCCTGGAAGGCGCTGTAGGAGTCCACGTGCGGATCGCTGCCCTTGCGGATCGTCACGTCCACGCTCGACCAGTCCACCGCCGGATGCAGCGCGGCGCCCGGCGTGCCTTGCACGCAGTGCTCCGGCCACAGCGTCTGCGGCTGGCCGTGCAGGTCGATCTGCTCGAACGGGGCGCGGCCGGGGTGCGAGCTGGCGAAGGAAACGTGGCCGGCCGGGTGCCAGTCCTGCGTGGCCACCACGTGACCGAAGCGGCGCGCGCGCAGCAGCGCGTCGATCGCCGGCACGATCGCGTCGCCCTCGTGGCAGGCCAGCGCGCCGCCGGGCATGAAATCCGGCTGCAGGTCGATCACGATCAGGGCGGCGTGGCGCAGGTCGATGCTGGGCATGCGGGTCGGGCGTGAGGGGAGGGCGTTCGATGATGCCTCGTCACCGCCCATCGAAGCGAGTGCGAGAATACGGCCCCCGCGTGGCGCCCATCGCTTGCGATGATGCCGCTCGATGGCGCACCGGCGCCGATGGAAGCGTCCCGGCCCGGCCACGCGCCCGCGCTGCATCACTCCTTTTTCTGCACAGGCACAGGTCTTTTCATGATCAAGATGATCGGTTTCGACGGCGACGACACGCTCTGGCACAGCGAGGGCTATTACCAGGCGGCGAGCGCCGCATTCGCCGACATCGTGGGGCGCTACGTCGACCTCGGCGACCGCGGCGTGCACGACGACATGCTCGCCACCGAGCGGCGCAACCTCGCGCTGTTCGGCTACGGCGCCAAGGGCATGACGCTGTCGATGGTGGAAACCGCCATCGCGGTCACCGACGGGCGCATCTCGGCGGCGGACATCCATCGTCTGGTGGAGATCGGCAAGGGCGTGCTGCGCCACCCGGTGGAACTGCTGCCGGGCATCCGCGCTGCGGTGGAGGCGGTGGGGCGCGAGTTTCCGCTGGTGCTGATCACCAAGGGTGACCTGTTCCACCAGGAGCAGAAGGTGGAGCAGTCGGGGCTGTCGGACCTGTTCCGCCGTATCGAGATCGTGTCGGAGAAGCACGAGCGCACCTATCGGCGGCTGTTCGAGGAGTTCGCCATCGCGCCGGAGCAGTTCCTGATGGTGGGCAACTCGCTGCGCTCGGACATCGAGCCGGTGGTGCGCCTGGGCGGCTGGGGCGTGCACGTGCCGTACCACGTGACCTGGAGTCACGAGCTCGATCACGGCCTAGAGCCGGGTCACGGGCATGTCGCCACGGTGGAGGCTCCCGAGCAGATTCCGCAGGCGATTGCCGCGCTCGCAACTACGGCCGCCACGGGAGCCTGAACGCGGTTCAGCAGCGTGAGCGCGCGGGCGCTCTGCGGTCACATCGATGAAGATCGCGCAGCCAAGGTTTTCACGCGTTCGGGCGAGTGTGGTGGGCAGCATGATGTGCAGCGAATGCCGGTTCGCTCGGCGCATCTCCCCGCGCTGTCCCCCAATTAACCGAGGAGCTCCCCATGAGCCGTACCGACCATGACGTGAAGGTTCTCAACGACCTCATCGAAACCACCATCGACAGCGCCAACGGCTACGAGGAAGCCGCCAAAGACGCCGAAAACACCCGCTTCGCCGGCACCTTTGCCAGCCGCGCGCAGGAACGCTCGCAGGTCACCAGCCAGCTGCAACGCCAAGTGCGCATGCTCGGTGCCGAGCCGGAGGACGACGGCTCCGTGCTGGCCAAGGCGCATCGCATGTTCGTCAACCTGCGCAAGTCGCTGAGCTCCGGCGACACCGCGGTGGTCGACGAGGTAGAGCGTGGCGAGGACCACATCAAGGCGAAGTTCGAGGATGCGCTGAAGGACGACCAGCTGTCGCCGCCGACCCGCTCGGTGATCATGCAGGCCTACGTGTCGGTGAAGACCGGCCACGACCAGATGCGTGATCTCAAGCAGGCTCTGCACCACCAGCACTGACCGAGCGGCGCCGGACCGGCGCAGCGGCCCCGTTCGAACGGGGCCGCTCTCGTATGGGCTACAGTGCGTGCGCTTTTTCCACCGGCGATGCCGTATGCCTGCTGCAGCCCACGACGGCGTTCCGCGCGTCGTGCTCGACACCAACGTCTGTCTTGACCTCTTCCTGTTCCGCGACGCGGCCTGCGCGCCGCTGGCCGGAGCGCTGGCCGACGGTCGCGTGCGGGCGGTGGTCGATGCGGCCTGCCGCGAGGAATGGCTGCGCGTGCTGCACTACCCCAGCGTGCCGATCCGTCCGGAACAGCGCGCGGAACTGCGCGAGCGTTTCGATGCGGCCATGCTGACGCTGCCCGGCCCGACTGCCCCGGCCGACCTCCCGCTGCTGCCCACCTGCCGCGACCCGGACGACCAAAAGTTTCTCGAACTGGCGCAGGCCAGCGGCGCGCAGTGGCTGATCAGCAAGGACCGTGACCTGCTCAAGCTGGCCCGGCGCACCCGCAAGGCCGGCCTGTTCCTGATCCTCAAGCCGGAGCAGTGGTCGCCGGCGCTGATCGGTCGCGCGCTACTGCCGGGCGGCTGAGCACCGCGCGCATGCGGCGGCCTGGACGTGGGGCCGGGCGTGCGGGTGTGCTTCAATCACGGCCCCTCCCTGCCACGAGCCGCCGCCATGCTGGATACCGTGCTGATCGACTGCCCCTACTGCGGCGAGGCGATCGAGATCTATGTCGAGCCGGCCGAGGAGTCGCATCGCTACGTCGAGGACTGCTCGGTGTGCTGCCGCCCGATCACCATTGCCGTGCAGGTGGATCTAGACGGCGCAATGAGCGTGAGCGCCAGCTCCCAGGACGACGTATGAACGCCATGGCGGTCGCATCGTTCCTCCCCGCCCGTCGCGGAGCGCACCATGCCGTATGACCAGTCCTGGATGGGCTACGGCTTCGTCGGCGGCCTGCAGGCCGGGGCGATCAGCGCAGTCGCCGGCGCGTTGCTGCTCGTGCTGTTTCATGCGCTGGGCCGACGCGGCGGCTGGAGCGAGGCGAAGAAGATCGGCTGGGCCTACCTGCTGGCGCTGTTGCTCAGCGGCGGCGGCGATCTGGGCAACCTGTTCTACTTCAATTTCGCCCAGTTGCAGTCGCTGCAGCTGCTGCGCGCCAAGCTCGCCGAGGTGCACGACCCGGACAACCTCGGCACGCGCGCGTTCTGCGAGATGGTAGGCGTGGCGGTGGGCATCTTCGCGGCGTGGATCGTGATCCACTGGCTGGCGCAGCGCCGCGCCAGGGATGAGCGCGCAGGCTAGCGAGGTTTCGCTAAAGAATCGGATCGAACAGCCGCGCCACGTGCATTGCCACGCGGCGCAGGTAGGGCGCGTCGTCGTACTCGTGCGCGTCGATCGCGCGGCAGCGTGCGAAGTCGTCGCGCAGCATCGCCTCCACGTCGGCGGCGAAGGCCTCGCCCACCGCCAGTGCGGTGATCTCGAAGTTGAGCCGGAACGAGCGGCTGTCCAGATTCATGCTGCCGATGGCCGCCGTGTGGTCGTCCACCAGCACCGCCTTCTGGTGCAGGAAGCCCGGCTGGTAGCGATAGATGCCGATGCCGCGCTGGATCGCCTCGTGCGCGTGCAAGGTGGAGGCGAGAAACACGCCGCGGTGGTCCGGTCGCGCCGGGATCATCACGCGCACGTCCACTCCGCGCAGCACCGCCAGTTGCAGCGCCGACAGCACGGCGTTGTCCGGCACGAAATACGGCGTGCTCAGCCACACCCGCTGGCGCGCCGCGTGGATCAGCGCGGTGAAGCACAGCGAGCCGGTTTCCTGGTCGTCCGCCGGCCCGGTGGTCAGCACCAGCACGCTGGCCGTGCCCTGCTCGGCGATCGGCCCGGCGGGCGGCAGTGTGGTGCCGGTGCTCCAGTGCCAGTCTTCGGCGAAAGCGCGGCGCAGGTCGGCCACGGCCGGGCCGCGCAGTTCCAGCTGGGTATCGCGCCAGGGCGACAGCGGCAGCCGTCCGCCGAGGTATTCGTCGCCCACGTTGAGGCCGCCGACGAAGCCGCAGGCGTCGTCCACCACCACCAGCTTGCGGTGGTTGCGGAAGTTCAGCTGGAAGCGGTTGCGCCAGCGGCGCCCGGCAAAGGCCTGCACCTGCACGCCGCCGCGGCGCAGCGCGTCGACGTAGGCTGGCGGCAGGTCGTGGCTGCCGATGTTGTCGTACAGCAGATGCACCCGCACGCCCGCGGCCGCGCGCTCCAGCAGCAACTGCTGCAGGCGGCGGCCGATGACGTCGTCGTGGATGATGAAGAACTGCACCAGTACGTCGCGGCGGGCCTGCGCGATGGCCTCGAACATCGCCTCAAAGGCGGCCTGCCCATCGATGAGCAGACGCAGCGCATGACCGCGCTGGAACGGCCGGCCGGCCAGCGCGGCCAGCGCATCCAGCCGCACGCAGGCCGGATGCGCCTCGGCCGAGGCGAGGATGCCGGCGCTGCGTCGTCGCGGCGCCGGCGCGTAGCCGTGCACGTGGCTCGATCCCAGGTACAGGTACGGCACCAGGGTGAGATACGGCAGCAGCACCAGGCCCAGCGCCCAGGCCATCGCGCCCTGCGGCGTGCGCGCGTGGACCACCGCGTGCATGGCGGCGAGCGTGCCCAGCGCGTGCAGACAGAGGGCGGCGAGGGCGATCAGGTCGGCGAGCATGTCAGCGCATCGCCTGGCGCACGGTGTCGAGCACGACGGCCTCGTGCTGCTGCAGGCGCTCGTGCAGGAAGTCCACGAACAGCCGGATGCGCGCGGGCAGGAAGCGCCGGCTGGGATAGATCGCGTGGATGTTCGCGTCCGGCGTGGCGATGTCGGCCAGCAGCGGCACCAGACGCCCGGCGCGCACGTCGGCGGCGATGTCCCACGCCGACTTGAAGGTGAGCCCGTAGCCGTCCACCGCCAACTGGCGCAGCAGGTCGCCGCTGTCGCAGGTGATCGCCGCCTCGATGCGCAGGGCTTGCGGACCCTCGGGGGTCTGCAGCGTCCACGGCAGGATGCCGCGGCCGGGGCGATGCAGCATCAGGCAGGCGTGGCCGGCCAGGTCGTCGGCGTGGGCCGGGCGGCCGTGTCTGGCCAGATACGCCGGCGCGGCGCAGACCACGCGATGGTTCAGTGCCAGGCGTCGCGAGACCAGTCGCGAATCGGCCAATGCGCCGCTGCGGATGGCCACGTCCACGCCGTGCTCGAACAGATCCAGCGTGGCGTCGGACACGCTGATGCGCAGGCGCAACTTGGGGTGCTGCGCCGCGAACTCGGCCGCCAGCGGTGCGATCCACTGCCGCCCGAGATCGGCCGGTGCGGCCACGTGCAGCAGGCCGCGGGCGTCCATCTGGCCGGCGCCGAGGCTGGCGTGGGCCTCGTCCAGGTCGGCCAGGATCGCGACGCAGCGCTCGTAGTAGGCGGCGCCCTCGTCGGTCAGCGTGAGCCGGCGCGAACTACGCTGGAGCAGGCGTACGCCGAGCGCCTGTTCCAGGCGGCTCAGCCGCTTGCTGGCCGCCGCCGGCGACAGCCCGAGCTCACGCCCGGCGGCCGACAGGCTGCCGTCGGCGACCGCGCGGACGAACAATTGCATCGCGTCGAGATCGACCATCTTCAACTCTGGGGAAAAGATGCTTGCCTCATTGGGCCAATTATCGTCGCCCACGGCAAGGTTCACGATGCGCGCTCCGCTTTCCCCAGGAGCCCTGCAATGTCCCTCGTTCCCTTGCTTGCCTCGGCCATGGTGGCCTGGTCGGCGCCATCGGCCGCTCCGGCGGCGTCGAGCGCACCTGCGCAGATCACCGTCGCCGCGGTGGCCGCCCCCGCTCAGCGCGAGACGCTGACCACCGCCGCGCGGCGCTACGCCAGTTTCTGGAACACCGGCGACGAGGCGCTGGCCCGGCAGGCGCTGGCGCCGGACTTTGTCGATCGCACGCTGCCGCCGGGCCGCGCGCAAGGCGTGCAGGGCGCGCTCGACGCCTCGCGCACGTTCCGCGCTGCGGTGCCGGATCTGAGCTGTGCGGTGGAGCAGCTGATCGTGGCCGGTGACCGCGTCGTGGCGCACCTGCATTTCCGCGGCCACTTCAGCGGCCGCTTCGCGGGCCGGCAGGGGCGCGGCCAGTCGGTGGATTTCATCGCCACCGACATCTACCGCGTCGCCGGTGGGCGCATCGCCGAGAACTGGCACATCGAGGACAACCTCACCTTGCTGACCCAGCTCGGCGTGGTGACGCCATGAGCCGGCCCGCGTCGCGACTGGCGTTGTTCGCACTGGCGGTGGCGGCCTTCGCCATCGGCACCACCGAGTTCGTGATCATGGGCCTGCTGCCGGAAGTGGCCGCCGACCTGCACGTGGGCATCCCGGCGGCGGGACTGCTGGTGTCGGGCTACGCGCTGGGCGTGGCCGCGGGCGCGCCGCTGCTGGCGATGCTCACGGCGCGCATGGAGCGTCGCCACGCGCTGCTGCTTCTGCTGGGCCTGTTCATCGCCGGCAACGCGTTGTGTGCGATCGCGCCCAGCTACCCGGTGTTGATGCTCGCGCGCGTGCTCGCGGCGTTCTGCCATGGCTCGTTCTTCGGTATTGGCGCGGTGGTGGCGGCGCATGTGGTTCCGCGCGAGCAGCGCGCGCAGGCGATCGCGCTGATGTTCGCCGGGCTGACCCTGGCCAACGTGCTGGGCGTGCCGTTCGGTACGTTCCTCGGCCAGTGGGCCGGCTGGCGCTCGACCTTTGCCGCGGTGACCGGGCTCGGGGTGCTAGCGGCGATCGCGGTGTGGCGCTACGTGCCGCCACTGCCGGATCTGGTGGCGCCGCAGCTGCGTCGTGAGCTGCGCGTGCTGCGTGATCCGCAGGTGCTGCGCGCCCTGGCGATGACGGTGCTGGGCTTCGGCGGCGTGTTCACGGTGTTTACCTACATCGCGCCGATCCTGCAGCAGCAGGCGCACGTCAGCGTGGCCGCTACCGGCTGGGTGCTGGTGCTGTTCGGCGCCGGCACCACGCTGGGCAACCTGCTCGGTGGACGGCTCGCCGACTGGCGCCTGATGCCCGCGCTGATCGGCATCCTCGCCGTGCTGGCGCTGGTGCTGCTGGGCTTCGCCTGGACCATGCAGCACACGGTGGCGGCGATCGTCACGGTGTTCGTGTGGGGCGTGGCTGCGTTCGCCACCGTGCCGCCGCTGCAGATGCGCGTGGTGCAGCAGGCCGGCGAGGCACCCAACCTCGCCTCCACGCTCAACATCGCCGCGTTCAACCTGGGCAATGCGCTGGGTGCCCTGCTCGGTGGCGCGGTGATTGCGGCGGGGTTCGGCCTGCCGGCGGTGAGCCTGGCTGGTGCGGCGGTGGCGGCGCTGGGGCTGGCGGTTACTGTCTGGAGCCGGGCCTGCACGGGCCCGGCCCCGGCTTATGTCGGTGTGTCGGCGCAAGAGCCCGGCTGAGGCGCGCCGCCGCTCGTCACTCTCTACCCACGGCGCACGCGCGCAGGCTGGTGCTCGCCGGTCTTCGTCGCCTCGCTGCGCTAGCCTGTTCTTCCCCATTCGATCTGCCCCATCGGAGCTGCCCATGAAAGCCGTCGCCTACCGCCAGTCGCTGCCCATCGACGATCCGCACAGCCTGCTCGACGTGGTGTTGCCCGATCCGACGGCGCCGACCGGACGCGACCTGCTGGTGCGCGTGCAGGCGGTGTCGGTCAATCCGGTGGATACCAAGATCCGCCGCAACGTCGATCCTGCCGGCGCCGACAAGGTGCTGGGCTGGGATGCCGCCGGCACGGTGGTGGCGGCCGGGCCGGAGGCGACGCTGTTCAAGCCCGGCGACGCGGTGTTCTACGCCGGCGCAATCGATCGCCCCGGCAGCAACGCCGAGCTGCAGTTGGTGGACGAGCGCATCGTGGGACGCAAGCCGACCACGCTGGATTTCGCACAGGCCGCAGCGCTGCCGCTGACCACCATTACCGCGTGGGAGCTGCTGTTCGACCGGCTCGGCGTGGCGCGCGGCGACCAGCACAAGACCTTGCTGGTGGTCGGCGCGGCCGGCGGCGTGGGTTCGATGGCGGTGCAGATCGCACGCAAGCTCACCGGGCTTACAGTGATCGGTACCGCCTCTCGCCCCGAGACCCAGACCTGGGTGGGCGAGCTGGGTGCGCATCATGTAGTGGATCACCGTGCCGGCCTGCTTGAGCCGGTGCGCGCCGTGGCGCCGGACGGCGTCGACTACGTGATGAGCCTGACCCACACCGAACAGCACTACGAGGCGCTGGTGGAGTTGCTCAACCCGCAGGGCAAACTGGGCCTGATCGACGACCCGGCCACGCCGATCGACATTCGCGCGCTCAAGCGTAAGAGCATCTCGCTGCACTGGGAGTTCATGTACACGCGCTCGCTGTTTCACACCGCGGACATGCTGGCGCAGCACCGCCTGCTGCAGGAGGTCGCCGACCTTGTCGACGCCGGCGCGCTGCGCGGCACCCAGCGCGAGCACTACGGCACGATCAACGCCGCCAACCTGCGCCGTGCCCACGCGCAGCTGGAGAGCGGCAGCACCATCGGCAAGATCGTGCTGGAAGGATTCTGAGCGGGCGCGTTGCAACCGTTTTTCGCCGAGCTGCATCTGACGTGACGTGGCGCCGAACCGGGCGCCGTTGTCGAAGGAGTGCGCCGATGGTCACGTTCGCCGTTCTTGCCCTGGTGGTGGGCATCCTGTGGCTGGCTGCCAGCCTGGTGGGATTCGTCTTCAAGCTGACCTTCGCCGTGGTCGGCAGCCTGGTCGGCCTGCTGGCCGGCATGGCCGGGTTGCTGGTCGGCGGTGTGTTGCTGCTGTTGCTGGCGCCGGTGCTCGCCCTGGCGCTGCTGCCGCTGGCGATGCCGGCGCTGATCGTGATGGCGCTGGTCTGGCTGGTGGTGCGGGCGACGCGTGGAGCATCCTCGACTCCGGTGATGACGGCCCGCTGAGCCCGTCATCCCCCGGCCCGCGGGCGGGCCGGGGGATGGCATCAACCGCCCATCAACCGCCGCGCAGCTGGAACGTCACCGGCACCCGCGCCCATGCGCGCACGGCGCGCCCGTCGACCACCGCCGGCTGGAACGACCAGCCCGAGAGCACCTGGCTGCGGGCGCTGCGATCGAGCAGCGGATGGCCGCTGCTTTGCTCGACCTGCACATCGACCGGCCGGCCGCTCTCATCCACCAGCACACGCAACAACACCGTGCCCTGTATGCGCTGGCGCATCGCGATCGCCGGGTAGGCCAGCGGCGCCTGCCGGTAGGCCAGGCTCGCCTCCACGGGCTCCGCGGCCACCGCCGATGACGGTGGCGCCAGCGTTGGCGTGCTCACCGGCGGTGCGGCGACGTTGCCTTCCTCCACCACCGAAACGACGGGCGGTGCGGTCGGGGCCGGCGTTGCCCGGGGCACGGCCGTGGGCGGCGCGGGCGTCGGCAGCGGCTTGATCTCCAGCATGGGCGGTGCCGGCGGTGGCGTCGGCTCCTTCTCGATGATGCGGACGGTGGGAGTCGGTGCCGGCTTGGGCAACACGTCCGCCATGCGTGGCGGCAGTGGCCGCATGGCAGCGACGAGGATGACGAGGTTGAGGGCCATCGCCGCGCTCAGGGCGGCGATGCGCACCTGGTCGGGATGGGGACGACGAGCACCAGCCAGGCTTGCGGACGACATGGGCGACCTCCTGACAATCGATGTGAGTTGTGGCGCCGCCGCGCTGCGGGGTGGCAGTGGGGATCGCGGGACGCGCCTGCAGCCTATGCCGGAAGTCATGGTTCGGGCAAGCGGACGTCTATACGTCCAAGCGTTTCAATTGAAACCATCGATGCGGCGCCGGGCGCGATCTGCACCGCGCAGGCCTCGC
Source organism: Dyella thailandensis (assembly GCF_050749815.1). Classification (GTDB taxonomy): domain Bacteria; phylum Pseudomonadota; class Gammaproteobacteria; order Xanthomonadales; family Rhodanobacteraceae; genus Dyella_A. The sequence continues at coordinate 3,863,300 of NZ_CP192735.1, forward strand.
CAACACGTATCGCTGCCGGGCGGGGTAACCGGCGGGCGGCGTCCTGCTGCACGCGGCTGCCGCAGCGTTGCGGCCAATTCATCCGCCATGCGCACAATGCGCCGATCCGGCCACGAGCCGGCCACTCGATGCGGGGAAACATCATGGGAATTCGCACATTCGCGGTGGCGTGCGCGCTGCTGCTGGGCATGGCGGTGGCGCCGGCGGCGCAGGCACGCGACATCTCCTGCAAGATGACCTTCCAGCTCTCGGGCTGGTCGGTGTTCTACAAGACCGCCACCGGCAGCGGCACGGTGACCTGCAGCAACGGCCAGAGCATGCACGTGCGGTTGCGCGCCAAAGGCGGTGGCCTGACCTTCGGCAAGACCCGCATCGACCACGGCATCGGCAAGTTCACCGGCGTCAACAGCATCGCCGACATCAAGGGCCACTACGCCAACGCCGAGGCGCACGCGGGAGCGGAGAAGTCGGCCGATGCGCAGGTGGTGACCAAAGGCAGCGTGTCGCTGGCGCTCAGCGGCAAGGGGCGCGGCTGGAATCTCGGCGTTGCCTTTGGCGCCTTCATCATCGAGTGATCGCGTCGGCGGCGGTGTAGCGTGCGCCGCCGACAGCTTTCCGTGCGCCGGAGGATGCAGCGCCGGATGAGCGCGCTATGGTGCAGTGCGGAACCGCCGCATCCGCGGCGGGTGGAGAACTCACGTGACGGCAGTAAGGGTGACGGCTGCGCCGCGCTACACGTTCGGCGACGAGCTGGCCAGCAGCATCGTGCACGGCATCGGCATCGTGCTCAGCATCGCCGGGCTGGCGGCACTGGTGGCGTTGTCCGCCCGCCACGGCGAGGTGCGCGATGTAGTGGCCAGCGCGGTCTTCGGCACCACCCTGGTGCTGCTGTACACCGCCTCCACGCTCTATCACGCCGTGCCCGTGCCCAAGGCCAAACCGGTGCTGCGCACGCTGGACCACATCGCGATCTATCTGCTGATCGCCGGCACCTATACGCCGTTCACCCTGATCGCCCTGCCGGGGCGCTGGGGCTGGAGCCTGTTCGCGGCGGTGTGGACGCTGGCCGCGCTGGGCAGCGTGCTGGAGTTCGGCGCGCTCAGGCGCTTTCGCAAGCTGTCGGTGCTGCTCTACATCGGCATGGGCTGGATCGGCATGATTGCGTTCAAGCCGCTGATGGCGCACCTGCAGACCGGCGGCATGCTGCTGCTGGTCGCCGGTGGTCTGGCCTATACGTTGGGCGTTCCGTTCTACCTGTGGCGGCGGCTGCCCTATCACCATTCGGTGTGGCACTGTTTCGTGCTCGCCGGAAGCGTGCTGCATTACCTCGCGGTGCTGTTCTACGTGATTCCCGGCCCGGTGTAGGCCTTAGCCCAGCAGCATCGCCAGGGCGAACAACCCGAGCATGGCGCACGACACCACCAGCTTGAGCAGCGTGCCGAACAGCAGGCCCAGCCAGGTGCTCAGGCCCACGTGGGCGGAGCGCAAGGCGCCATTTCCGGCCAGCAACTCGCCGCCCAACGCGCCCACGAACGGCCCCAGCAGCAGCCCCGGCACCCCGAAAAACATGCCCACGAAGGTACCCAGTGCCGCGCCCCACAGCGCCTGCCGACTGGCTCCCACGCGTTTGGCGCCCAGCGCTCCGGCGACGAAGTCGACCACCACGCCCGCGGCACCGAGCAGGCCGATGCCGACCAGCCACCACAGGCCCACGTGCCGATAGCCGTCCACCGCCGCGGCCAGCCAGATGCCGCCGAAGATCATCGGAATGCCCGGCAGCGCCGGCAGGATCGCGCCGGCCAGTCCGCCGATCATCAATAGCGCCGCGAGTAGGTAGAGCAGGATGTCGAGCATGGCTGGCAGCGTCGTGGGGCGCGTGGGCGTGAAACGCCACCCTACACGTCTTCGTCGACTGCGGCCGGTGACGGCGAGGCGTTACTTCTCGACGAACGCCCGCTCGATCACGTAGTCGCCCGGCTCACGCGTGCGCGGCGAGGCCTGGAAACCGCGGCCGTCGAGCAGGGCGCACAGGTCGTCCAGCATCGCCGGGCTGCCGCAGAGCATCACGCGGTCGGTCTCGGGGTTGAGCGGCGGCAGGCCCAGCGTCTCGCTCATCTGCCCATCGACGATGGCGTCGGTGATGCGACCCTGGTTGCGGAACGTGTCGCGGGTGACGCTGGGGTAATAGATGAGCTTCTCGCGCACCAGCTCGCCCAGGTACTCGTGCTGCGGCAGTTCGTGCTGCAGGTAGTCGGCGTAGGCGAGGTCGCTGACGTGGCGCACGCCGTGGGCCAACACGATCTTGTCGAAGCGCTCGTAGGTTTCCGGGTCGCGGATGATGCTCAGGAACGGCGCCAGCCCGGTGCCGGTGCCCAGCAGGTAGAGGTGCTTGCCGGGCTTGAGGTCGTTGAGCACCAGCGTGCCGGTGGGCTTGCGGCTGACGATCACCGGATCGCCGGGCTTGAGGTGCTGCAGGCGCGAAGTGAGCGGCCCGTTCGGCACCTTGATCGAGAAGAACTCCAGGTGCTCTTCCCAGTGCGCGCTGGCGATGGAATACGCGCGCATCAGCGGGCGGCCGTCCACCTCCAGCCCCATCATCACGAAGTGCCCGCTCTCGAAGCGGAACCCCGGGTCGCGGGTGGTGCGGAAGCTGAAGAGCGTGTCGTTCCAGTGATGCACGTCGATCACGTGCTCGGTCGCCAATGCCACCATGGTTGATACCGTTCGAATGGGAGGAGCCGGCGGGGTGGCCGGACGCGCGACGGCGCAGGGTGCGCGGTCGCTGCGGGGATCGGAAGTCAGCGCGACATTATGCCATCGGCGGCCAGGTGGGCCCAAGCCGGGTCGGGAGGCCCTTACAATGGTCAGATGACTGCTATTGCACCTGCCGCTGCCGCACAGAGCCGCGTTGATGCGCCCTGGCGCGTCTGCGTGGCCCCGATGATGGACTGGACCGACCGCCATTGCCGCTATTTCCATCGTCTGCTCTCGCCGCGGGCGCGGCTGTATACGGAAATGGTGACCAGTGCGGCGCTGGTGCGCGGCGGCCAGCTGCGTCTGCTCGAGCACAGCCAGCAGGAGCATCCGGTGGCGCTGCAGCTCGGCGGCAGCGATCCGGTGGAACTGGCGCGCGCGGCGGTGCTCGGCGCCGAGGCCGGCTATGACGAGATCAACCTCAACGTCGGCTGCCCGTCCGACCGGGTGCAGTCCGGGCGCTTCGGCGCCTGCCTGATGCTGGAGCCGGCCTTGGTCGGGCAGTGCGTGCGGGCCATGCGCGAAGCGGTGGCGGCGGCTGGCTTCGCCATTCCAGTGACGGTGAAGTGCCGCATCGGCGTGGACGACCAGGACGACTATGCCGACCTGCAGCGCTTCACCGAGACGATGGTCGCCGCGGGCGTCACCGTGCTGGTGGTGCACGCGCGCAAGGCCTGGCTGCAGGGCCTGAGCCCAAAGGAGAACCGCGAGATCCCGCCGCTGGACTACGGCCGGGTGTACCAGCTCAAGCGCGAGTTCGCCGCGCTGACGGTGGTGATCAACGGCGGCATTACCTCGGTGGACGAGGTGCGTGCGCATCTGGATGCGGTGGACGGGGTGATGCTCGGTCGCGCCGCTTATCACGATCCCTACCTGCTGGCGCAGGTCGAGTCGGCGCTGTTTGGCGAGCCGCTGCCCACGCGCGAGGCGGTGCTGGCGCACCTGCGTCCCTACGTCGAGGCCGAGCTGGCACGTGGTACCGCGATCAAGCACATCACCCGGCACCTGCTCGGGCTCTATCAGGGGCAGCCCGGCGCGCGCAGTTTCCGCCGCGTGCTGAGCGAGGGCGCGCACCTGCCGCAAGCCGGCTGGAGCCTGCTGGAGCAGGCGCTCGATCCGGTGCGCGTCGCGGCATGACAAGCCGCCGTGTTCGGGCCACTATTCAGCCCGGGCGCCTTAACCTCGCAGCACGCCGGGTTCCCCGCCGGCGGTCGGATCACGAACGCATGACATCCAAGACGCTTATGCTGTCGCGCCTTCTGGCTGCGCCGCTGCTGATGGCGGCAGCTCCGCTGTGGGCACGCCAGGAGTCCGGGCTGAGCCTGGATCAGGCGGTGGAGAAGGTGCAGCACGACACGGGGGGCAGGGTGCTTTCAGCCGATCGCCGGGAGTTCGGGCGCCGGACCGAGTACCGCATCAAGGTGCTCACGCCCGGCGGCTATGTGCGCACACTGGCCATACCCGCCGAGCCGGAAAAACGCCCGGCCCCCACCCAGTCAACCAAGAATCCGGCCGGCAACGGCCGGGGCAACAAGGAGAAACACTGATGCGCATCCTTTTGGTGGAGGACGAGGCGCCGCTGCGCGAGACCCTCGCCGCGCGCCTCAAGCGCGATGGCTTCGCCGTCGATGCCGCGCAGGACGGCGAGGAAGGCATGTACCTGGGGCGTGAGGTGCCGTTCGACTTGGCGATCATCGACCTGGGCTTGCCCAAGATGTCCGGCATGGATCTGATCAAGTCGCTGCGCGAGGCCGGCCAGCGCTATCCCATCCTCATCCTGACCGCCCGTGGCGGCTGGCAGGACAAGGTGGAAGGCCTCAAGCACGGCGCCGACGACTATCTGGTCAAGCCGTTCCACGTCGAGGAACTGCTGGCGCGCATCAACGCGCTGGTGCGTCGCGCCAGCGGCTGGTCCAAGCCGGTGCTGGCGTGCGGCCCGATCAAGCTGGACACCACCGCGCAGACGGTGTCGGTCGAAGGCAAGCCGGTCGACCTCACCAGCTACGAATACAAGGTGCTCGAGTACCTGATGCTGCATGCCGGCGAGCTGGTCTCCAAGGCCGACCTGACCGAACACATCTACCAGCAGGACTTCGACCGCGACTCCAACGTGCTCGAAGTGTTCATCGGGCGCCTGCGCCGCAAGCTCGACCCCGAGAGCACCATCAAGCCCATCGAGACCGTGCGTGGACGCGGATACCGCTTTGCCATCCCCCGCAGCGACGGCGACGAAGACTGAGCGGCCCCCGCCGCGCCGCCCGCTCTCGCTGGCGGCGCGCGCGGCGCTGGCCACTGGACTGGCGCTGGCCGGCTTCCTCGGCATCATCGGCGTCACCCTGTCCCAGGCCAAATACCAGACCGCGCTCAGCGGCCTGCGTGACCGGCTGGAAAACGACGTACTGGCCTATCTCGCGCTGATCGACGTGGGCCGCAACGGCCGCCTGCTGCTGCCGTACTCCTCGCCCGATCCGAGCTTTTCGCGGCCCGGCTCCGGGCTGTACGCGGTGGCGGAAGGCGAGCATGGCTTCCATTGGGAATCGTCCTCGGCGATCGGCCGCGATTTCAGCTTCCTGGCGAAGCTGCCGCCGGGCGAAACGCGCTTCGTCGGTCCAATCGACACCCGCATGGGCCGGCTGTACTACTACAGCTACGGCGTGGTGTTCGAGTCGCAGGACGACAAGCAGGTGCCGATCACCTTCACGGTGGCGCAGACCGAGGACCAGTTCCAGGGCGAAAACGCCACCTACCGGCGCTCGCTGATCATCTATCTGTCCACGCTGGGCGTGATGCTGATCGTGCTGCAGATGCTGCTGCTGCGCTGGAGCCTCACTCCGCTGCGCAAGGTGGCGGCCGACATGAGCCGGGTCGAGCGTGGCAAGAGCGATTCGCTCGACAGCCAGTATCCGTTGGAGCTCACCGGCCTCACCGAACGCATCAATGGTTTCATCGAGAGCGAGCGTGAGCAGCGCACGCGCTACCGCAACACGCTGGCGGACCTCGCGCACAGTCTGAAGACGCCGCTGGCGGTGATGCGCTCGCGGCTGGAGTCCTCCAGCGAGGCGCCGACATTGGCCCATGACGTGCTCGATCAGGTGCGCCGCATGGACGAGCTGGTGGCCTATCAGCTCGCCCGCGCCGCCACCACCGGCCGCCAGCCATTCGCCACCGCCATTCCCATCGGCGGCCACGCCGAGGATCTGGTGCAGAGCCTGGAAAAGGTCTACGCCGCGAAGAACGTGCTGTGCGAGTTCGAGATCGACGAAGGCGTAGCCTTCTACGGCGAACAGGGCGATCTGCTCGAGCTGATGGGCAACCTGCTGGAGAACGCCTTCAAGTGGTCGCGCCATCGCGTGCTGCTGGTGGTCAAGGCGCTGCCGCAGGCCGGCAAGCAGCGCCCGGGACTGCTGATGAGCGTGGAAGACGACGGCCCGGGGATCGAGCCCGATCAGGTCGACCGGGTGCTCCAGCGCGGCGTCCGCGGCGATGAGCGCGTGCAGGGCCACGGCATCGGCTTGTCCATCGTGCAGGACATCGTGCGGGCCTACCAGGGTGAGCTGGCGGTGGACCGCTCGGCCGAGTTCGGCGGCGCCCGCTTCAGCGTGACCTTGCCGCCGGGGTGAGCCGGACGCCGGGATGACGGGCGACCTGGCGCGCTCGCGAGCGCGCGGATTGCGCGGAAGTTACTGGATCGACCCGGGCAGCAGGGACTGCCAGCCGACGTTGGAGTGCGGCGCCGGCGCCTGCCGATCGCCCGTGCTCACCGGCAACGAACCGGACCGGTCGCCATCGCCGCTTTCGCTGCTTGCGCTCGCCGGCGCGTCACTGGCGTGGCTGCTGGTCGTGCCGGAAAGATCGCCACCGCCGGTGGCGCCACTGTCGATGGTGCGGGTGCGCGCGCTGGTGCCGGTGCGCTGGCCGAGGTCCTGCGTACCCATGTCGCCTGCGGCGCGCGCCGCCATGGCCGGCGAGGAGACCGCCGCGACCAAGGTGCAGCCGATAATCCAGCGTGTGGGACTCATGGCGACTCAACCCCTTGATTCGCATGAACAGACGTCGGAGCGTGACAGAAAGCGTTGGCGCGTGCCAGTGTCGCGGCCGCTTCCCGGCGGCGCTCCGCGCCGCGCGCGATAGAATGCCGCCCATGCCTTTGTCCCTCTTCCCGCCAGCGGCGGGCACGACCCATGCACGCCGTTGACTTGCTTGCCGCCCTGGCCTCCGGCGAACCGGTCTCCGGCGCCCGGCTGGCCGAATCGGCCGGGCTGACTCGCGCCGCCATCTGGAAGCAGATCGAGGCGCTGCGCGCCCGCGGCCTGCCGATCGAATCGCGCGGCAGCGCCGGCTACCGATTGCCCTGGCCGGTGGAGCTGCTGGACGCCGAGCGCATGCGCGCCGCGATGGACCGGTCCAGCAGCGAGCGCCTGGGCGCGCTGGAGGTGCACTGGGAGCTCGATTCCACCTCCAGCGAGCTGCAGCGCCGCGGACCGACGGCCGCCGACCTCAGCGTGGTGTTCGCCGAAACGCAGACCGCCGGCCGCGGTCGTCGCGGACGCACCTGGCTGTCGCCGCCGGGGCTCAACCTCTACATGTCCTGCCTGAAGCGCTTCGACAGCGGGCTGGCGGGCCTGTCCGGGCTGTCGCTGGCGGTCGGGGTGATCGTGCTGCGGGCGCTGACGGCCGCGGGCGTCCAAGGCGCGGGCCTGAAGTGGCCCAATGACGTGCTCACCCCGCAGGGCAAGCTGGCCGGCATCCTGGTGGAGCTCAGCGGTGAGTATCAGGGGCCCTGCGCCGCGGTGATCGGCATCGGCCTCAACCTGCGCCTCACCGACGCGCTGCGTGAGCAGGCCGGACAGCCGGTGGCCGATGTGGCGGGCCTGTGCGGGGGGCGGCCGCCGTCGCGCAATGCCATGGCCGCTGCGCTGGTGCAGGCCCTGGCCGATGGCCTGCAGCAATTCGAGCGGTACGGCTTCGCCGCCTTCGTCGACGACTACGTCACCCACGACCTCCTGCACGGCGTGCCGCTGAGCCTCACCGGCGCGCACGGCGATTTCCTCGGCACCGGGGCCGGCGTCGACGCCCGTGGCGCTCTGCTGGTACGGCTTGCCGACGGCAGCACGCGGGCGGTGGACAGCGCCGACGTCACGGTGCGCCGCGCATGAGGCTGCTGCTGGATCTGGGCAACACGCGCCTGAAATGGTCCGCCCGCGACGCCACCGGCGAACTGGCGCATGGCGCCGTGGCCTGGTCCGATCCGGTGGCCGATGCCTTGCGCGAAGCATGGCGCGCGCTGCCACCGGCCGATACGGTGCTGGGCGCCTCGGTCGTGGACGACGCGCGCGAGGCGCTGGTCGCTGCCCAGGCGATCGCCATGCTGTCGCGCGAGGTGCAGTGGGTGCGCAGTCCTGCCGCCGCGTGCGGGATACGCAGCGCCTACGCCGAGCCGCAGCGGCTCGGCGTCGATCGCTTTCTGGCCATGGTGGCGGCGCATGCCGAAGGCCGTTCGCCGTGCGTTCTGGTGGGCGTGGGCACGGCGCTGACGCTGGATGCGCTCGCCGGCGACGGCACCCATCTGGGCGGCGTCATCGCGCCCGGTCCGCAATTGATGCAGCAGTCGCTGCTGGGTGCCACCGTACGCGTACGGCCCGAACAGGCCGGAGTGGTCACCACGCTGGCGGACAACACGGCCGATGCGGTGGCCTCGGGCTGCTGGGGCGCCTGCGCTGCGCTGGTGGAGCGGTTCACCGCGCAGGTGGCGCCGCAGCTCGGCGCGCCGCGGCTGCTGTTCGGCGGCGGCGATGCGGCCAGCCTGCGCTCGCTGGTCGACCTGCCCAGCGAACTGTTCGCCGATGGCGTGCTGCGCGGGCTGGACGTGTGGAGCCGCGTCGCGGTTCCGTCCGCGGCCGGCCACTAGACTGCACCGGAGCCTGCCTGAGGGATGTCGATGTTCCTGCGTCTTCTGTTCGTGCTGCTGATCGCGCTCAATATCGCCGTGGGCGCCTGGCTGGTGCTGGGCCAGGACGACGTCCATGTGCGCAGCGTCACCGATCCGGGCGTGCCGGTGCTGCATCTGCTGACCGAGCGGCCCGATCTCGTGGCAGCGGCTTCGGCGCCCGCGCCGTTGTCCGCGTCCTCGACGCTGGCCGATGCCAGCGCGGCGGCGTCCGTGCCATCCGCGCCGTCCAGCGCGCCGGAGCCCACCGCCGCCAGCTACCGCTGCATGGCGCTGGGCCCGTTCGCCAGCCTGCAGGCGCTGCGCAGCGCACGCAGCAAGCTGGAATCGCAGACGGCGCGCAGCCGCTCGCGCCAGGAGCAGTCGCAGCAGTCGCGCGGCTGGTGGGTGTACCTCCCCGCGCAGGCCAGTCGCGCCCAGGCCCTGGCGCAGGCGCAGCGACTGAGCGATGCGCACATCGACGACTACTTCGTGGTGAGCTCCGGTGGGCAGCCCAACACGATCTCGCTGGGGTTGTTCAAGGATCCGGCGAATGCGCGCAAGCGCCGCGACCAGGTGGTGGCGGCCGGCTTCCCCGCGCAGATGACCGAACGGGTGGAGACGGTGCCCGAATACTGGCTCGACGTGGTGGTGGCCGACGCCGATCCGGCGGCATGGCGCCAGCGCATCCGCGCGCTCGGCGTGGGCTCGCACAGCACCGGCTGCTTCTGAACCGGCACCGCGACCTAAGTCCCTGGCGCCTGTTAGAATCGCCGCTTACGCCGGTATAGCTCAGTTGGTAGAGCAACTGATTTGTAATCAGTAGGTCGCGGGTTCGATTCCTGCTGCCGGCACCACCGTCGCGCCAGTGGTACCCGGGTGCGCGGGTCGTTGCCCGCCTCGCCTGATCATCCCCCTCCTTGCGCGCAGGCGCATCGTGCGGATGCCCGCCACGTGGCGCGATCGACACGACGAGGCAGCATGAGCAAGCAGAGCATTTCCCTGATCGGCGTTCCCACCGACATCGGCGCGGGCCACCGCGGCGCCTCGATGGGGCCGGAAGCGCTGCGCGTGGCGCGGCTGGCGGAGAAGCTGGCCAAGCGCGGGTTGAATGTGGTCGACCGCGGCAACGTCGCCGGACCGATGAACCCCTGGCAGCCGCCGGTGGAAGGCTATCGCCACTTGGCCGAAGTGGCCGCGTGGAACCGCGGCGTTTTCGATGCCGTGCACGCGGAGCTGGCGGCTGGCCATCTGCCGGTCATGCTCGGCGGCGATCACTGCCTGGCGATCGGTTCGATCGCCGCGGTCGCCGCGCACTGCCGCGCGCAGGGCAAGACTCTGCGCGTGCTGTGGTTGGACGCCCACTCGGATTTCAACACCGCGCTGGCCACGCCCTCGGGCAACATCCACGGCATGCCGGTGGCCTGCCTGTGCGGCAACGGCCCGAAGGAACTGGTCGAGGTCGGCGGCCACGTGCCGGCGACCACGCCGGACGTGTTCCGGCAGATCGGCATCCGCTCGGTGGACGACATGGAGAAGCAGCTGATCCGCGATGCCAAGGTGCAGGTGTTCGACATGCGCCACATCGACGAGAACGGCATGAAGCGCACGATGGAAGAAGCGCTGGCCGGCATCGACGCCAACACCCACCTGCACGTGAGCTTCGACGTGGACTTCCTCGACCCGACCATCGCGCCGGGCGTGGGCACCACGGTGCGCGGCGGCCCGAACTACCGTGAGGCGCAGCTGTGCATGGAGATGATCGCCGACACCGGCCGCCTCGGCTCGCTCGACATCGTCGAGCTCAACCCCGCCTACGACAAGCGCAACCAGACCGCGAAGCTCGCGGTGGACCTGGTCGAATCGCTGTTCGGCAAGTCCACCCTGATCCACTGAGCACGATCGCGCACGCATGCAGACCCGAGTCCTCACCGGCATCACCACCACCGGCACACCGCACCTGGGCAACTACGTCGGCGCGATCCGCCCGGCGATCGCCGCCAGCCGCCGCGACGAGGTGGACGCGTTCTACTTCATGGCCGACTACCACGCGCTGATCAAGAGCGACGATCCCGCGCGCATCGAGCGCTCGCGGCTGGAGATCGCCGCGACGTGGCTGGCCGCGGGGCTGGACCCGGAGCGCGTCACGTTCTACCGGCAGTCGGACATCCCGGAGATCCCCGAGCTGACCTGGTTCCTCACCTGCGTCACCGCCAAGGGCCTGCTCAACCGCGCGCACGCGTACAAGGCGGCGGTGGACAAGAACGTGGCCGAGGGCGAGGACGCCGATGCCGGCATCACCGCGGGGCTCTACATGTACCCGGTGCTGATGGCCGCGGACATCCTCGCCTTCAACGCACACCAGGTGCCGGTGGGCCGCGACCAGATCCAGCACATCGAGATGGCGCGCGACATCGCGCAGCGCTACAACCACATCTACGGCCGCGACTTCTTCGTGCTGCCGGAGGCGCTGATCGAGGAGCAGGTGGCGACGCTGCCCGGCCTGGACGGGCGCAAGATGTCCAAGAGCTACGACAACACCATTCCGCTGTTCGCCGCGGGCGCCAAGGGCATGCGCGAGGCGATCCTGCGCATCGTCACCGACTCGCGCCTGCCTGGCGAACCGAAGGACCCGGACAGCTCGGCGCTGTTCACCATCTTCCGTGCGTTCGCCAGCGAGGCGGAGAGCCAGGCCTTCCGCACCGCGCTGGAGGAGGGCATCGGCTGGGGCGAGGCCAAGCAGGTGCTGTTCGAGCGCATCGAGACGGACGTGGCGCCGATGCGCGCGCGTTACGACGAGCTGATGGCGAGGCCCGCGCAGATCGAGGCGATCCTGCAGGAAGGCGCCAGGAAGGCGCGTGCCATCGCCGTGCCGCTGATTGCCGAACTGCGCGACGCGATCGGCCTGCGTTCCGGTGAAGCCGTCGCTGTTGCTGCACCCGTGGCGGCGTCGGTGCCGAAGGCGGAAAAGCCGCCGCGCTTCGCCAGCTTCCGCGACGGCGACGGTCGCTTCCGCTTCCGCCTGTTCTCCGGCGACGGCGAAGAGCTGCTGCTGTCGCAGCCGTTCGACGATCCCAAGGCGGCCGGCGCCCTGCAGAAGCGCCTGCGCACGCTCGGTGGTGCGTCCGCCGTGGTGCAGACCCTGGCCGACGGCACCATGCTGGAGCTCGACGGCGTGGCCGTGGCGCGACTGGAGATCGGTCCCGGCACGGATGCGGCTGACCTCGCGCTGGAGCGACTGCGCCACGCGCTCGACCAGCTCGCCGCGCAGGACTGAGCCCTCTTTCTTTGCCGTGCCGGCCCACATGCTGCCGGCCGATATCGGAGTTCCTTCGATGCGTTACCTCGCTCTGCTGCTGCTTGCGCCCTGGCTGGTGATCCTCGGCTGGGCTTATTTCGCCTATCCGAAAAGCCTGCCGCGCACGGCGGGACGTCGCAGTTTCGACGTGGCCGTGCTGTTGCTCGCGGTGGCCGCCACGGTGACCGCGGCGGTGCTCGGCTACGAGGCGGTGCAACTGCCGCCAGTGGCGCAGTTCGGCCGCTCCAGCGGCGCGATCTGGCAGCAGGTGCTGCCCGCGCTGTACGGCTACGGCGCCTGCGTGGCGGTGCTGCTGGTGGGCCTGCTCATGCGCCAGCAACTGTGGGGTCGCACGCGCCGCTGAGGCGCAGACACGCCCCTTTCGCTGCGGCATCATCCGGCGAGGGCGGGACGCTGCCCGCCATCGGCAACGCGAGGCGCGCCGTGCATCCGGTTCGATCGACACGCTTTCCCACCCAGCCGTGCGCTCGACGCGCGCCAGCGTGCGGGTGCGTGCGATGACGCCCTGGACCGGCTTCGCCGTGGCGCTGGGCATCGGCCTGCTGATGGGCGCCGAGCGCGAGCGCCGCAAAGGCACCGATGCACAGCAGACGGTAGCCGGCATCCGCACGTTTTCCGTGGTGGCGCTGTTCGGCGCCATCTGCGCCGCGCTCGATCCGTGGCTGGTGGTGGCGGCGATGCTGGCGCTGACCGTGCTGGTCGGCATCGCTTACGCGCGCGATCGCAGCGGCGATCCGGGTCTCACCACCGAAGCGAGCCTGCTGGCCTGCCTGGCGCTGGGCGCGCTAGCCACGCGCCATCCGCTGCTGGCGGCCGGCGTAGGCGTGGCGATCACCGCACTGCTGGCCTCGCGCGAGTGGCTGCACCGCTTCGTGCGCGGGGTGCTGACGACGGCGGAGCTCAACAACCTGCTGGTGCTCGCTGCGGCCACGCTGATGGTGCTGCCGTTGATTCCGGATCGTGCGATCGGGCCATTCGATGCGATCCATCCGCGCACGATCTGGATCATCGTGATCCTGGTCATGGCGATCGGCGCGCTCGCCCACGTGCTGCTGCGCTGGCTGGGCAGCTCGGTGGGTCTGCCGCTGGCCGGGCTGCTCTCGGGCTTTGTCTCCAGTACGGCCACCATCGGCGTGATGGGTTCGCGCGCGCGCGGCGCTCCCGCGCAGCGGCCGCGTGCGGTAGCGGCGGCGGTGCTGTCCACCGTCGCCACGTTCGCGCAGATGGCGGCGGTGCTGGCGGTGACCCACGCGCCTACGCTGCGAGTGCTGGCGGTGCCGCTGCTGGCCGGCGGCATAGCGGCAGCGGCGGTGGGTGCCATCGTGGTCTGGCGCAGCCGCGACGGCGAGCCGGGCGCCGACATCGAGGCCGGTGCCGCGGCCTTCAGCGTGAAGAGCGCGCTGGTGCTCGGCGCGACCATCGCGCTGGTGCAGCTCGTCGCCGCCGCGTTGCAGGCCTGGCTGGGTCAGCGCGGTCTGCTGGTGGCCGCCTCTGTGGCCGGCTTCGCCGACACCCATGCGCCGGCGGTGTCGTTCGCCTCGCTCGCTGCCGATGGCGCCATCGCTCCGCACCAGGCGATGTGGCCGATCCTGCTGGCGCTGACCACCAACACCGTGTCCAAGGCCGTGGTCGCCGTGTTGGGCGGTGGCCGCGCGTTCGCGCAGCCGGTGATCGCCGGGCTGGCGCTGGTGCTTGCCTGCACCTGGGCCGGCGCGCTGTTTGCGTGAGCGCTGCGGTCGGGATGCGACAATGCCCCGGTGACCATGCTGCGCTACCTCCAGGGCTATCCCGACCATCTGCAGGATCAGGTGCGTGCCCTGCTGCAGGCGGGGCAACTGGGCGATCATCTCGCTGCGCGCTATCCCGAGCGCCACGCGGTGCAGAGTGACAAGGCGCTGTATGCCTACACCATGGAACTGAAACAGGCCTATCTGCGCAACGCGCCGGGCATCGACAAGGTGCTCTACGACGCCAAGCTCGACGTGGTGAAGAAGGCGTTGGGCCTGCATACGGCCATTTCGCGCGTGCACGGCGGCCGGCTGAAGGCAAAGAAGGAGATCCGCGTGGCCTCGGTGTTCCGTCAGGCGCCGGCCGCGTTCCTGGAAACCATCGTGGTGCACGAGCTGGCGCACCTGAAGGAACTGGACCACAACAAGGCGTTCTACCAGCTGTGCGAGCACATGCTGCCGGACTACCACCAGCGCGAGTTCGACCTGCGCGTGTACCTCACCTGGCGCGACCTGGCGCCGCCGGCCGATGCCGTTGACCAAGAGAAGGAATAACGATGGATGACGCCGCGTTGCAGAGCGCCTTGCGCCGACTGTTCGAACGCCACGAGGTGGAGCTGGAACCGGACGAGGACGGCTGGCTGCTCACCGACGGCGACTTCCCGGCGATCCGCGCGCACTGGCAGGCCGGTGCGGCCGGTGAGCCCGGCCGGCTCGATGTCGACGTGGTGGTGGCGGAGGATCGCTGCATCGAGGACAGCTTCGCCGGCGCCGACGCGCGTGAGGCGCTGGCGGCGTTCGAGCAGTCCAGCTTCCACCTGCTGCTGGCCGCGTGCTGGTACCTCACCGACGACCGGCGCATGCGCATCGCCACGTGGGACATCGGCGTGCGCACCTGGGACGTATTCATCGGTCCGCTGGTGACGCGACCTTCCGCCGCCGAGCCGCAGCCGATGCCGACCGACGCCGCGCTCGCCCTGCAGCAGGCGGTGAGCCAGCTCGCGCTCGCTCCGCAGTTGCACTGGATCCACCTGCTCCATCGTCGCTCGGGTGACGACGCCACCACCCACGAAGCCCTGCTCGATGGGGAGCCGTGGGCCGCCGGCACGGCGATGCTGGCAGCCAGCCCGTGGCCGGAACTGTCGCCCGACACCTCGGCGCGGCAGCTGGTGCTGCTGGACGTGCGCGACTACTGAGGGCCTCCCTGCTGTAGGAGCCCGCTCGCGGGCGATGCTCCTCGCTTCGATGTGGCATCAGAGCCAACAGCATCGCCCGCGAGCGGGCTCCTACAGGAGGGCGGGGTGCCGCAGAAACGCAAAGGCCCGGGAGGCGTGAACCTCCCGGGCCTTCTAGCTCACGATCCGTCGGATCAGTGCGGCTGCGCCATGTCGTCCAGCAGTGCCTTGAGGAAGCGCGCGGCTTCGCCGCCGGTGGCGGCGCGGTGGTCGAAGGTCAGGCTGATCGGCATGCGACGGTGCACTTCGATGCCGCCGATCACCGCCACGACGTCGTGGCTGAGCTTGCCGGCGCCGATGATCGCGACCGTCGGCGGCACCACCACCGGGGTGGCGTAGCGGCCGGCGAACATGCCGAAATTCGACAGGCTGATGGTGTAGCCGGACAGCTCCGACGACGGGATCGAGCGGTCTTCCACCTGGGTGCGCAGGCGCTTGATCGCGGCGCGCACGCCGTGGCCGTCGAGCATGTCGGCGTTGCGCAGGGCCGGCACGAACAGGCCGTCCTCGGTGTCCACGGCGATGCCGATGTCCACGTGCGGATGCAGCGTGCGGGTGAGGTTCTTGCCGTCGAACCAGGCATTGAGTGCCGGCACCGCCTTGCAGGCGGCGACGATCGCGCGCACCAGGCGGGCGGTGATGTCCTGCTTGCCGATCCAGGCGTGCAGATCGGCGTCGTCCACCAGGGTGGTCGGCACCACGTTGGCGTGGGCCTCGGCCATCACACGCGCCATGTTGCGGCGCACGCCCTTGAGCTGCTCCGGCTGGCCGCTGGCGGTCTGCGACGGCGGCGCGGTGCGCACCGGCTTGCCGGCCAGCGAGGTGGTGGTGCGTGAGGGCGCCGGGCCGGGTTCGGGCAGCTCTGGCGCCAGATGGCGGCCGGCCGAGGCGGGTACGGCGCGGGCCGGGGCGGCGCCGAGCGGGGCGCTGCCGTTGGCGGCGGCGTCCTTGACGTCCTTCATGGTGACCACGCCATCGGCACCGGTCGGGCGCACGCGGGACAGATCGACCTTGAGCTTCTTGGCCAGCGCACGCACGGCCGGTACGGCCTTGACGCCGCCGATGCTGGCCGCCTGCTCGACGTGCACGTGGCTGCCGCTGACCATCGCGCCGACCACGGTGCCCTCGTCTTCGCGATCGCCGTTGCCGCTTTCTACTTCACCGCCCTCGTCGGAGGCGACCACGCGGCCGCCGTCGTCCGGCGCGGGGCTGCCTACGCTCTTCTTCGGGCCGTGGTGGTGGCCGGTGGACTCGGCCTCGGCGCGCTGCTTGGCGTTCGGATCGGGCTCGAAGTCGGCCAGCGCGGCGCCGGTCTCGATGATGTCGCCCGGGGCGCCGTAGAGCTTGGTGACCTTGCCGGTGTAGGGCGAGGGCACGTCGACCACCGCCTTGGCGGTTTCCATCGAGCACAGCGGGGCGTCGAGCTTGATGCTGTCGCCTTCCTTCACGTGCCACTCGACCACGGTGGCGTCGGGCAGGCCTTCGCCGAGGTCGGGGAGGTAGAACGTCTTGATGTCAGCCATGGTGGTTTTCCGTTGTCTGGCGCGTGTCGCGCAGGCGGGAGAAATCTCGGTTTCTTTTGCCGTCATTCCCGCGAAAGCGGGAATCCATTGTTTCGCTGGGCGAAGATCAAAATGGGTTCCCGCTTGCGCGGGAATGACGTGCGTTTCAGTTGCGGCTTTGAGGGTCAGCTGGCGGCCAGCGTGCGCTTGGCTGCATCGACGATGCGCTCCACGCTCGGCAGGTACTTCATTTCCAGGCGGAACAGCGGGATGTGCGTGTCGAAGCCGGTGACGCGCTCGACCGGCGCGAGCAGGTCGTACATGCATTCCTCGCTCAGGCGCGCGGCGATCTCGGCGCCGTAGCCTGCGGTCTTCGGCGCCTCGTGCACGATCACGCAGCGGCCGGTCTTCTGCACCGATTCGGCGATGGTGTCGAAATCCAGCGGGGTCAGCGTGGCCACGTCGATCACCTCGGCGCTGATGCCGGCCTGGGCCAGCTCGTCGGCGGCTTCCAGGCATTCCTTCACCTGCGCGCCCCAGGTCACCAGGGTCACGTCGGTGCCGTCGCGCAGCACGAAGCACACGTCCAGCGGCAGCGCCTCGCCGTCGTCCGGCACCTCTTCCTTGTACTGGCGGTAGATGCGCTTGGGCTCGAAGAACATCACCGGATCCGGATCGCGGATCGCCGCCAGCAGCAGGCCGTAGGCGCGCGCGGGCGAGGAGGGCATCACCACGCGCAGGCCGGGGATGTTGGTGAACAGGTGCTCGTTCGCCTCGGAGTGGTGCTCCGGTGCGCGGATGCCGCCGCCCCACGGGGCGCGCCACACGGCCGGCACAGTGAGGCGGCCGCGGGTGCGATTGCGCAGGCGCGCGGCGTGGCAGGCGATCTGCTCCATCATCGGGTAGATGAAGCCTTCGAACTGCGCCTCGGCGACCGGCTTCATGCCCTGCACGGCCAGGCCGACGGTGACGCCGGCGATGGTGGTTTCGTCTAGCGGCGTGTCGAGCACGCGCAGCTCGCCGAACTTTTCCTGCAGGCCCTGGGTGGCGCGGAACACGCCGCCGTTGACGCCGACGTCCTCGCCCAGCACCACGACCGAGTCGTCGTGCTTCATTTCGTAGGCGAGCGCCTGGGTGACCGCTTCGATAAGAGTGATTTGTGCCATGACTCAGTGACCCTTGGTCGGCGTGGTTTCGAGAGCGAGCACGTAGTCGCGCTGCTTGGCGAGGTCGGCGGGAACCTCGGCGAAGGTGTAGTCGAACATCGCCGACACCGGCTGCGTCTTGGTTTCGAGGTAGGCGTTCACCTCGTTGTCCATCCACTCGTCGCACTCGGCCTTCCAGGCTTCTTCCTTGGCGTCGTCCCACACGCCCTTGGCCACCAGCCAGTTCTTCAGGCGCTTCATCGGCTCCTTCGCCCAGCCGTCCTTCACTTCCTGCTCGCCGCGGTAACGGCGTGCGTCGTCGGCGGTGGTGTGGTCGCCAAGGCGGTAGGTGACGGCCTCGATCACGCTGCCACCCTCGCCGTTGCGGGCGCGCTCCAGCGCGTCTTCCATCGCCTTGCGCACGGCGATGATGTCGTTGCCGTCCACCTGGATCGAATACAGGCCCGCAGCGATGCCCTTCTGCGCCAGTGTTGGCGCGCCCGACTGGATCTTGCGCGGCACCGAGATGGCCCACTGGTTGTTGACGATCACCGCCACCATCGGCAGGTTCTGCGCGCCGGTGATGTTGATGGCGCCGTAGAAGTCGCCCTTGGAAGAGCCGCCGTCGCCGATGGTGCACACCGCCACGCGTTTCTCGCCGCGGATCTTGAACGCCAGCGCGCTGCCTGCTGCGTGCAGGCACTGCGTGGCGATCGGCACGCTCCACGCGAAATCGTGGCGCGCCGGTTCGTTCTGGTAGTCGTTGCCGCGCTCGTCGCCGCCCCAGTACATGTAGACCTCGCGCGGGCGCACGCCGCGGTACAACTGGGCGCCGTACTCGCGGTAGCTAGGCGCCAGCACGTCCTCGGGCTTCATCGCCGAGCCGATGCCGACGTGGGCGGCCTCGTGCCCCAGGCAGCTGGCGTAGGTGCCGAGCTTGCCGGTGCGCTGCAGCGCGATCGACTTGGCGTCGAACACGCGGGTGGACATCATCAGCTTGTACAGCTCGACCATATGGTCGAGGTCCTGCGCGAACGCGGGCAGGTCGTCACGGACCTGCTTGCCCTCGGCATCGAGGTACTGCAGGTATTCGATCTCAAACTTGGCGGCAATCGACACGAGTCGCTCCGAAAGTGGGCAAAAGGGGCTCGGGAGGCGGCAGGGCGCGGGTCGGGGAAACACCCGCAGGCACGCAAATGTCCCAAAAAATCCTGCAATTGATAGCAGGCGGGGATGTTGCGTCGCAAGGTACAGCGCAGCATGCGCGCCGGTACGGATGCGCCCGGGTGAGCCGCTACCATGCGGGTTTTGACGGGGAATGACGCGGTCATGACGGACAACCGGCGCGATCTGGAAGCGGGCATTGAAACCGACCTGGAGGGGCGCCTGACCTACGGCGGCTACCTGCGGCTGGACGTGCTGCTGTCGGCGCAGCAGCCGCGCAGCGTGCCGCCGCACCACGACGAGATGCTGTTCATCGTGCAGCACCAGGTGAGCGAGCTGTGGATGAAACTGATGATCCACGAGCTGCGCGCGGCGATCGATTTCCTGCAGCGCGACCAGGTGTGGCAGGTGCGCAAGGTGCTGGCGCGCTGCAAGTCGGTACTGCGTCAGCTGATCGAGCAGTGGGCGGTGCTGGAGACGATGACGCCGTCGGAATACCTGGAGTTCCGCGAGACGCTGGGGCCGTCGTCCGGCTTCCAGTCGCTGCAGTACCGCGTGATGGAGTTCGTGCTGGGCAACAAGAACGCGGCCATGCTCAAGGTGTTCGACCATGATCCTGCAGGGCAGGCGCAGCTGCGCGCGGTGCTGGAGGCGCCGAGCCTGTACGACGAGTTCCTGCGCTATCTTGCCCGCTTCGATCACGCCGTGCCGGTCAAGCACCTGGAGCGCGACTGGAGCGAGCCGCATGTAGCCGACGTGGCGCTGCTGCCGGTGTTCGAACGAATTTACGGCGACACCGACCGCTACTGGCGCGAATACGCGCTGTGCGAGGACTTCGTCGACCTGGAGACCCAGTTCCAGCTGTGGCGCTTCCGCCACATGCGCACGGTGCAGCGGATCATCGGCTTCCGTCGCGGTACCGGCGGCTCGTCCGGCGTGGCGTTTCTGAAGAAGGCGCTGGAGCTGGAATTCTTTCCCGAGCTGTTCGAGGTGCGCACGACCTTGCGTCCCCATGGCTAGTCAAAGCATCCCTCACGGCTGACGCGGCGGCCCGCGTCTGGCACGATCGGTCGACTTTCCTGGGGTGACATCACTTATGACCGATCGCCAAGACGCCGCCACCGCGGCGCCCGACTTCCCGCAGCTGTTCGGCCATCCGCGTCCGCTGTGGATGCTGTTCATGACCGAGTTCTGGGAGCGCTTCGCGTTCTACAGCGTGAGCTGGGCGCTGACGCTGTACATCGTGGCGCAGTTCTTCCACGGCGACGCGTCGGGCCAGGCGTGGGCCAGCGGCATCTTCGGCGCGTACACCGCGCTGATCTACGCCACCGGCATCTTCGGCGGCTACGTGGCGGACAAGCTGATCGGTTACCAGCGCTCGATCCTGATCGGCGCGGCGGTGATGGCGGCGGGCCTGTTCGCGCTGGCGGTGCCGACCAAGCCGGTGTTCCTGCTCGGGCTGGCGCTGGTGATCGTGGGCGACGGCCTGTTCAAGCCGAACATCTCCTCGATGGTCGGCCAGCTCTACGGCAAGGATGATCCGCGCCGCGACCGCGGCTTCACGCTGTTCTATATGGGCATCAACGCCGGCGCCTTCATCGCGCCGCTGCTCACCGGCTGGATGGCGGCGTACTTCACCGACACCGCGCTGGAGCAGAACTACAAGCTGGTGTTCCTGGCCGCCGGCGTGGGCATGGTGCTGAGCTTCTTCTGGTTCTGGTTCGGCCGGCGCAGCCTCGGTGGCGTGGGCCGCCCGGCGGCGGAAAAGACCGGGCCGGGGCGCACGGTGGGCGTGATCGCGGGCTCGTTGCTGGCGGTGCCGGTGATCTACGGGCTGCTCTCGCAGATCGGCCCGATCGGACTGCAGTGGATGCTTGGCCTGCTGTTCATCGGCATCTCCGTGCTGCTGCTGGTCGAGGCGGCGCGGCACGACAAGGTGCAAGTGCACCGGGTGATCGCCATGCTGATCATCTTCGCCTTCAACGTGCTGTTCTGGATGTTCTATTTCCAGCTCGGCACCTCGTTCAATTTCCTCGCCGAAAACTTGGTCGACCGCAAGATGTTCGGTGGCTGGACGTTCCCGGTGGGCTGGTTCCAGTCGGTAAGCCCGCTGGCGATCCTCGCGCTGGCGCCGCCGCTCACCCTGGTGTGGGGTTGGCTGGCCAAGCGCAACAAGGAGCCGTCGATCCCGCGTAAGTTCGGCCTGGGGCTGATCTTCAACGGCCTCGGTTTCGCCGTGCTGATGTTCGCGCTGTCGAAGCTGCTCGGGCCGGCCGGGCTGATCCCGTTCTGGCCGCTGGCGGCCTGCTACGTGCTGCAGACCACCGGTGAGCTGTGCCTGTCGCCGATCGGCCTGTCGATGGTGACCAAGCTGGCGCCGCCGCGTCTGGTCGGCGCGGCGATGGGCGGCTGGTTCCTCTCGCTCGCCGTGGGCGGCAATCTATCGGGCCTGCTGGCCAGCTCGATCAGCGGCAGCACGGGCATGACCGCCGCCTCGGCGCTGGGCGGCTTCACCTTCGGCTTCTGGCTGCTCGCCGGTGCGGGCGCGTTCCTGCTGCTGGTGTCGCCGCTGATCAACCGGCTGATGCACGGGGTGAAGTGAGCCTGGCGAAGAACCTGTAGGAGCGCACCCTGTGCGCGAATGCTCTTGCTCCTGATCGACATCGAAGCCAAGAGCACGTCGCGCACAGGGTGCGCTCCTACATGGCCGGCAAGGGGCGCCGGGCAGGCGCTGGAGTCCTCATCTTCTGCTGCGTCCGGGTTTTCGGGCATCCGGGGTGCATTCGCCATCCCGACCAGCTACGGTTTCGCAATATTTTGCGAATCAGGGGGCTGCATGACCGATCAAGCCGCGACGGCACCGAACGCGCCGGACTTCCCGCAGACGCTGGGCCATCCGCGTCCGCTGTGGATGCTGTTCATGACCGAGTTCTGGGAGCGCTTCGCCTTCTACGGCATGCGCTGGGCGCTCACGCTGTACATCGTGGCGCAGTTCTTCGGCGGCGATCCGGCGGGCCAGGCGTATGCCAGCCGCACCTACGGCGCGTATCTGGCACTGGTCTATGCGGCGGCGGTGTTCGGCGGCTACGTGGCGGACAAGGTGATCGGCTACCAGCGTTCGATCCTGCTCGGCGCGGTGGTGATGGCCAGCGGCCTGTTCCTGATCATGTGGCCGGACCAGGACGTGTTCCTGCTCGGGCTGTCCACGGTGATCGTCGGCAATGGCCTGTTCAAGCCGAACATCTCCTCGATGGTCGGGCAGCTGTACGGGCAGGGCGATCCGCGCCGCGACCGCGGCTTCACGCTGTTCTACATGGGCATCAACGGCGGTGCGCTGGTGGCGCCGCTGGTCACCGGCTGGCTGGCCAGTTACCTCAGCGGCACGCCGCTGCAGCAGAACTACAAGGCGGTGTTCCTGGCCGCGGGCTTGGGCATGCTGGTGAGCCTGGCGTGGTTTGCCTGGGGACGGCGCCAGCTCAAGGGTGTCGGCCGGCCGGCACCGGAGCAGGCGTCGCTGGTGCGCGTAGCGTATGTGGCAATCGGCTGCGTGCTGGCGATTCCGCTGGTCTACCTGCTGATGGCCAAGACCGGTGCGATCGCCCTGCAGTGGCTGCTCAGCGCGATGTTCGTGGCGCTGTCGCTGATGCTGCTGGTGGAAGGCATCCGTGCCGGACGCGTGCAGCGTGACCGGGTGATCGCGATGCTGCTGATCTTCGCCTTCAACGTGCTGTTCTGGATGTTCTACGAACAGGCCGGCAGCTCGTTCAACTTCCTGGCGCAGAACCTGGTGGACCGGGAGATGTTCGGCGGCTGGGTGTTCCCGGTTGGCTGGTTCCAGTCGGTCGCGCCGCTGGCGATCGTGCTGCTGGCACCGCTGGTGTCGATCACCTGGGGCTGGATGGATGCGCGTGGCGCCGAGCCGTCGATCCCGCGCAAGTTCGGCCTGGGGCTGCTGTTCAATGCGCTGGCCTTCGTGGTGCTGATGTTTGCGCTGTCGCAACTGGTCGACGGCACCGGCCACATCCCGTTCTGGCCGCTGGTGCTGGTGTACGTGATGCAGGTGATCGGCGAGCTGTGCCTGTCGCCGATCGGCCTGTCGATGACCACCAAGCTGGCGCCGGCGCGCATGGTGGGTTTCGCGATGGGCGGCTGGTTCCTCTCCACCGGCATCGGCAACAACCTGTCAGGCATCTTCGCCGGCCACGTCAGCGGCGAGAGCGGGATGACCGTGGCCTCGGCGCTCAGCGGCTTCACCTTCAGTTTCTGGCTGCTGGTGATCCCTGGGGCGTTGCTGTTCCTGGCGGCGCCGTTGATCGCGCGGTTGATGCACGGGGTGAAGTGAGGCGAGCGGGCCGCACGTGCCTCAGGCGGTGGCGCGGTCCTGCAGCTTGTCGAGGATCCGTCCCAGCCAATGGCGCTCCTCCTCGCTGAGCTTCTGCAGCACCTCCTGCTCGCGCGCGCGCGCCATCGGCGCCACCACCTCGTGAATGGCCCAGCCTTCCTCGGTGAGGTCGAGCACCGAGCGGCGCTTGTCGTTGTCGTCCATGTGCCGGCTGACCCGGCCCGCCTCGACCAGTCGCGCCAGGGCGCGGCTCACGGCGACCTTGTCCATCGCCGTGCGGTCGGCCACTTGGCGCGCGGACAAGCCCTCGTAGCGCGCCAGCACGGCCATCACGCGCCACTCGGTCATGCTCAGGTCGTAGCGCTTCTGGTAGTCGTTGGCGATGCCCTGGCTGATCGTGTTGGAGAGGATCGAGAGCCGGTAGGGCAGGAAGTGCTCCAGCTCAAGCGGGGCGTGCTGGACACCAGGCGGCGTGGCTTTGCGGGGGGTGGGCACTGCGGCGACGCTCCTTGCAATTGGTTACACATGTAACTATAACGGTGGGCTCATGCGGCTTTTGCCGCCGGCAGGTGATGCTGGCGCGGGCCGCATCCGTGACATTAGCGCAGCCAACGCAGGAGAGCGCCATGACCGCCCAACCCAACGTCACCCAGCCCAACCTCGGCATGCAGGTCACCACGTTCGAGAACCCGATGGGCATCGACGGCTTCGAGTTCGTCGAGTTCGCCGCACCGGCCGATCAGGCCGCCGCAATGCACGACCTGTTCAAGCGCATGGGCTTCACCGCGGTGCTGCGCCACAAGCGCCGTGCGATCACCGTCTACCGCCAGAACGGGGTGAACTTCCTGCTCAACGAAGAGCCCGATTCCTTTGCCGCCGATTTCGCCGCCCAGCACGGCCCCAGCGCCTGCGGCTTCGCGATCCGCTTCAAGAAATCCGGCGACGAGGTGCTGGCCACCGTGCTCGGCAACGGCGGCGAAGCGGTGGAGCACAAGGCCGACACCCGCGCGGTGAAGGCGCCCGTGGTCAAGGGCATCGGCGACTGCATGCTGTACCTGGTGGACCGCTACGGCGCGGCCGGCAGCATCTATGACGGCGACTACGAGCCGATCCCGGGTGCCGAGCAGAATCCGGCCGGCTTCGGGCTGACCTTCATCGACCACCTCACGCACAACCTCTACTTCGGCAACATGCAGAAGTGGTCGGACTACTACGAGCGCCTGTTCAACTTCCGCGAGATCCGCTACTTCGACATCAAGGGCGCCAAGACCGGCCTGGTGTCCAAGGCGATGACCGCGCCGGACGGCATCGTGCGCATCCCGCTCAACGAGTCCACCGACCCGAAGAGCCAGATCAACGAGTACCTCGACGCGTACCACGGCGAGGGCATCCAGCACATCGCCTGCTTCACCGATGACATCTACGCCACGGTGGAGGCGATGCGCGCGCAGGGCGTGGAGTTCCTCGACACGCCCGATACGTACTTCGACGTGATCGACATGCGCATCCCCAACCACGGCGAGGACGTGCCGCGCCTGCGCGCGAACAAGATCCTGATCGACGCCGACCCGGACACCAAGCAGCGCAAGCTGCTGCAGATCTTCACCCAGAACTGCATCGGCCCGATCTTCTTCGAGATCATCCAGCGCAAGGGCAACGAAGGCTTCGGCGAGGGCAACTTCCAGGCGCTGTTCGAGTCGATCGAACGCGACCAGATGAAGCGCGGGGTGCTCTGATTTGAGCCCCTCTCCCTCCGGGAGAGGGGTGGGGAGAGGGTACGCTCATGCCAGAACGCATCAAGCCACCGCTGCCCACGCTGAAAAAGCAGCAGGCACGTACTCTTCGGCGAGTCGGCAAAGACGCTGAGCAAAAGCTCTGGTTCTACCTGCGCGCAGGAAGGCTGGATGGGTTGAAGTTTCGACGTCAGCATCCGGTGCCACCATACGTGGTGGATTTCTACTGCGAGGCGTGCAAGTTGGTTGTGGAGCTCGATGGTTCGCAACATAACGAAACCGCTGACACGTCTCGTACCCGTTTCCTCGAATCCGTCGGCCTCAGGGTGCTGCGTTACTGGGACAATGAGGCTCTTCAAAACACCGAGAAGGTGCTTGCGTCCATCCTGAGCGCCTGCGAAAACCGAACCCTCACCCCAACCCCTCTCCCGACGGGAGAGGGGCTTTAAAAGCAAAGGCATCGAGCATGTCGACGATGGTCAGCACCGACTACCAATCCGGCTTCGGCAACGAGTTCGCCAGCGAGGCGCTGGCCGGCGTGCTGCCCACCGGGCAGAACTCGCCGCAGCGCGTGGCGCAAGGCCTGTATGCCGAGCAGCTCTCCGGCACCGCGTTCACCGCGCCGCGGCGCGAGAACCGGCGCAGCTGGCTGTACCGCATCCGCCCCGCGGCGATGCACAAGCCGTTCGCGCCGCTCGACCATGCCACGTTCCACAATCGCTTCGACGAGGCGCCCGCCACGCCCAACCAGCTGCGCTGGGATCCGTGGCCGATGCCGCAGGCGCCCACTGATTTCCTCGACGGCCTGGTCACCATGGCCGGCAACGGCGGGGCGGCGGAGCAGGGCGGTGTGGGCATGCATGTCTACGTGGCGAACCGCTCGATGCAGGGCCGGTTCTTCTACGACGCCGACGGCGAGCTGCTGATCGTGCCGCAGCTCGGTCGCCTGCGGCTGGCCACCGAGTTCGGTGTGCTGGACGTGGCGCCGCTGGAGATCGCGGTGATTCCGCGCGGCGTGCGTTTCCGCGTGGAGCTGCTGGACGGCGAGGCGCGCGGCTACGTGGCGGAGAACTTCGGCGCGCTGCTGCGGCTGCCGGATCTGGGGCCGATCGGCGCCAACTCGATGGCGCTGCCGCGCGACTTCCTGGCGCCGGTGGCGGCTTACGAGGACGTCGAGGGGGACTTCAAGCTCGTCGCGAAATTTCAGGGTGCGCTGTGGCAGGCCGAGATCGGCCACTCGCCGCTGGACGTGGTCGCCTGGCACGGCAACTACGCGCCGTACAAGTACGACCTCACCCGCTTCAATACGGTCGGCTCGATCAGCGTGGACCATCCGGACCCGTCGATCTTCACCGTGCTCACCTCGCCCAGCGACACGCCCGGCACGGCCAACATGGATTTCGTGATCTTCCCGCCGCGCTGGCTGGTGGCCGAGCACACGTTCCGTCCGCCGTACTTCCATCGCAACGTGGCGAGCGAGTTCATGGGCCTGATCGAAGGTGCCTACGACGCCAAGGCCGGCGGCTTCGCGCCGGGCGGCATGAGCCTGCACAACTGCATGAGCGGCCACGGCCCGGATGCGGCCAGCTTCGAGAAAGCCAGCGCCGCCGACGTGAGCCAGCCGGACCACCTCACCGGCACCATGGCTTTCATGTTCGAGACCCGCAAGGTGATTCGCCCGACGGCGCAGGCGCTGTCGGCGCCGGGGCTGCAGGACGACTACTACACCTGCTGGCAGGGCATCGCGAAGCACTTCGACCCGGAGCAGGCATGAAAGCCGCGACGCTGATCGCGCTGCTGGCGGCGACGCTCGCTGGCTGCAGCGGGCAGTCCGGAGCGGGCGCGGAGCGGACACCGTCGGCTACCGCAAGCGCGCCCACGCCGTCGACCACGGTCATGGCAGCACCCGCTGCACGTTCCACCGAACGTGCGACAGGGAACGGCCAGTCCAGCGACGGCCTGCCCCGCTTCGATGGCTATGGCGACATGCGCTTCGGCATGGACGAGGCCGCCTTCCGGCGCGCCTGGCAAGGCGATCTGGCCGGTACCGTGGATGCGGCCGGCGGCTGCTCCGTGCTGCGCCCGGTGTGGGTGAAGCAACCGCGCGATTTCGGCTTCCTGTTCGAGCAGGGGCGCTTCGCCCGCTATGACGTCGGCACGGCGAAAGAGGCCGCGCCTGGGGGTGGCAAGGTCGGCATGGACGTGGCTGGCATCCGTGCGCGGTACGGCGATCGCGTGCAGGCCACACCGCACAAGTACGTGGCCGGTGCGCAGTACCTGCGTGTCGCCTCACCCGATGACAAGAGTGCGCTGGTGTTCGAAACCGACGCTACCGGTAAGGTGACGCGCTGGCGCGTCGGCGTGCCGCCGCAAATCGATTACGTTGAAGGCTGCGGCTGAGGCCGCAGGCAGGAGAATCCAAGCAATGAAACTGGGCAGTCTCAAGGAAGGCGGCCGTGACGGCACGCTGATCGTGGTCAGCCGCGACCTCACCCACGCCGCGCGCGCCACCGCCATCGCTTCCACGCTGCAGGCGGCGCTAGACGACTGGCAGAACGCCGCGCCGCGTCTCAACGCGTTGTACGACGAGGTGAACGCGGGCACGGCGCAAGGCCGCTTCGCGCTGGACCTCAACGCGCTGGCCGCGCCACTGCCGCGCGCCTACGAGTTCGTCGACGGCTCGGCCTACCTGCCGCACGTGGAGCGCGTGCGCAAGGCGCGTGGCGCCGAGGTGCCGGAGAGCTTCTACACCGACCCGCTGATGTACCAGGCCACCAGCGCCGGTTTCCTGGGGCCGCGCGACCCGGTCGTCGTGCCCAGCGAGGACTACGGCATCGACCTGGAGGCCGAAGTACTGGTGGTGACCGACGACGTGCCGATGGCGGTGACGCCGACGCAGGCCGCCGAGCACATCCAGCTGGTCGGCCTGGTCAACGACGTCAGCCTGCGCGGGCTGATCCCCGGTGAGCTGGCCAAGGGTTTCGGCTTCCTGCAGTCCAAGCCGCGCTCGGCGCTGTCGCCGGTGCTAGTGACGCCGGACGAGCTGGGTGAGGCGTGGCAGGACACCAAGCTGCACCTGCCGATGCGCACCTGGATCAACGGCCAGTGGTTCGGCGAGGCCGAGTGCGGCGTGGACATGCAGTTCAACTTCGCCCAGCTGGTGGCGCATGCGGCCAAGACCCGACCGCTCACCGCCGGCACCCTGGTCGGCTCCGGCACCATCGCCAACCACGACACCTCGCTGGGCGCGTCCTGCCTGGCCGAGCAGCGCACGGTGGAGACGCTGCGCGAAGGCAAGCCGGCCACGCCGTTCCTGAAGTACGAGGACACCGTGCGTATCGAGATCACCGATGCGGCCGGGCACTCGATCTTCGGCGCCATCGAGCAGGTGATCGCGCCGCTGAAGGCGTGAGGCGGGCGGCCACGTCTGGCCGCACCCTGCAGATCCCGGCGGGGCGGCGGCTGCCGCTGCGCCGCCCCGCCGAGCGTGCTTGCGCCCGCGCGATCTGCGAAAGCCGCAGGCCCGCGAAGCGCCGGCCGCATATGGACAGGACGACTCGTTATCACGCCGCCGGGCGTGGCTGGCTAGAATCGGCGGTCATATGACCGGATCGCCCATGACGCCACTCGCTTCGCCCGCCCACGTCTCCCATCTCAAGCGGCTGGAGGCCGAGAGCATCCACATCCTGCGTGAGGTGGCGGCCGAGTTCCGCCATCCGGTGATGATGTATTCGGTCGGCAAGGATTCCTCGGTGCTGCTGCATCTGCTGCAGAAGGCGTTTTATCCGGCGCCGCCGCCGATCCCGCTGCTGCACGTGGATACCACCTGGAAATTCCGCGAGATGATCGCCTTCCGCGATCGCCGCGCGGCCGAGGTGGGCGCGAAGCTGATCGTGCACATCAACCAGGAAGGCGTGCGCCAGGGGGTCGGCCCGTTCTCCCACGGCGCCACCGTGCACACCGACATCATGAAGACCCAGGCGCTGAAGCAGGCGCTGGACGCGCACGGTTTCGATGCCGCCATCGGTGGCGCGCGCCGCGACGAGGAGAAGTCGCGCGCCAAGGAGCGCGTGTTCTCCTTCCGCACCGCGCAGCATCGCTGGGATCCGAAGCGCCAGCGGCCCGAGCTGTGGAACCTCTACAACGGCCGCATCGCCAAGGGCGAAAGCGTGCGCGTGTTCCCGCTGTCGAACTGGACCGAGCTGGACATCTGGCTCTACATCTACCGCGAGGCGATCGAGGTGCCGTCGCTGTACTTCGCCGCGCCGCGCCCGGTGGTCGAGCGCGACGGCATGCTGCTGATGGTCGATGACGATCGCCTGCCGCTCGAACCCGGCGAGCAGCCGCAGATGCGCAAGGTGCGATTCCGCACGCTGGGCTGCTACCCGCTCACCGGCGCGATCGAATCGGAGGCCGACGACCTGCCCAAGGTGATCCAGGAGATGCTCATCGCACGCACCTCCGAACGTCAGGGGCGGGCGATCGACCACGATCCGTCCGCCTCGATGGAAAAGAAGAAGCAGGAGGGCTACTTCTGATGGGCCGCGAACCGAACCTCTCGGTGGACGAGTACCTCGCCCGCCACGAATCGAAGGACCTGCTGCGCTTCATCACCTGCGGCAGCGTCGACGACGGCAAGAGCACGCTGCTCGGTCGCCTGCTGTACGACACCAAGCTGCTGTTCGACGACCAGCTCGCGGCGCTGGAGGGCGACTCGCGGCGTCACGGCACGCAGAACGGCGAGCTGGATTTCGCGCTGCTGGTCGACGGCCTGTCGGCCGAGCGCGAGCAGGGCATCACCATCGACGTGGCCTACCGCTTCTTCACCACCGAGCGGCGCAAGTTCATCGTCGCCGACTGCCCGGGCCACGAGCAGTACACCCGCAACATGGCCACCGGGGCGAGCACGGCGGATCTTGCGGTGGTGCTGGTCGACGCACGCAAGGGCCTGCTCACGCAGACCCGCCGTCATACCTACATTGCCGCGCTGCTGGGCATTCGCCACGTGCTGCTGGCGGTGAACAAGATGGACCTGGTCGGCTACGACGAGGCGACGTTCCGCGCCATCGAGGCCGACTACGCGGCGCTTGCGCAGAGCATGGGCATCGCTCAGGTCACCGCGATCCCGGTGTCGGCGCTGCGCGGCGAGAATGTCAGCACGCGCGCCACCACCATGCCGTGGTTCGATGGCGCCAGCCTGCTGGAACATCTGGAAACGGTGGCGATCGAACGCCCGGCCGACACGCTGGGCTTCCGCCTGCCGGTGCAGTGGGTGGCGCGCCCGGACCAGAACTTCCGCGGCTACGCGGGCCAGGTGGTAGCCGGCGCCATCACCCCGGGTGACGAGGTGGTCATCCTGCCGGGCGGCGCGCGCTCGCGCGTGGCGCGCATCGTCACTGCCGACGGCGATCGCAAGGGCGCGGCGACGGGCGACGCGGTCACGCTGACGCTGGAAGACGAGCGCGACATCAGCCGGGGCGACGTGATCGCCGCCGCGCACAACCCGCCGCAGGTGGCCGACCAGTTCGCCGCGCACCTGCTGTGGATGGACGAGTCGGCGCTGCTGCCCGGTCGCGGCTACTGGCTGAAGCTCGGCGCGCGCACCGTGGGCGCCCAGGTCACCGAGATCAAACACAAGATCGACGTGAACACGCAGGAAGAGCTGGCCGCCAAGCGGCTGGAGCTCAACGAGGTGGGCTACTGCAACCTCGGCCTGGACCAGCCGATCGCATTCGAGTCCTACGCGAACTGCCGCGAGCTCGGCGCCTTCATCCTGATCGACCGGCAGACCAACGCCACGGTGGGCGCCGGCACGCTGGACTTCGCCCTGCGCCGCGCCGACAACATCCACTGGCAGCACCTGGACATCGATCGCGCGGCGCGGGCGCGGATCAAGGGCCAGTCGCCGGCGTGCCTGTGGTTCACCGGCCTGTCCGGCTCGGGCAAGTCCACCGTGGCCAACCTGGTGGAAAAGCGTCTGTTCGCGCTGGGCCAGCACACCTACCTGCTGGACGGCGACAACGTGCGCCATGGGCTCAACCGCGACCTGGGCTTTACCGACGAGGATCGGGTGGAGAACATCCGCCGCGTCGCCGAGGTGGCCAAACTCATGGTGGATGCCGGCCTGATCGTGCTGGTGTCCTTCATCAGTCCGTTCCGCGAGGAGCGCCGCATGGCGCGCGAGCTGTTCTTGCCGGGCGAGTTCCACGAGGTGTTCGTCGACACGCCACTGGCGGTGTGTGAGGCGCGCGACGTGAAGGGGCTGTACGCCAAGGCGCGCGCCGGCGGCATCAAGAACTTCACTGGCATCGACTCGCCCTACGAGGCGCCCGAGGCGCCGGAAGTGCATCTGCATGGCGGCGAGGAAGCGCCCGAACAGCTGGCCGAGCGGGTGATCCGTGAGTTGCTCGGCGAGCACTGAAGGCGCGACACGGGAGCGGCCGACCCTCTACGATGGCGCTCCCGACTTTTCCGCACGAGGCAGCTCATGTCGCACAACGTTACGCTCAAGGGCCATCCGGTCGAAGTGCTGGGCGATTTTCCCGCCGCAGGCGACAAGGCGCCCGGCTTCCGCTTGGTGGCCAAGGACCTGGCCGACGTCTCGCTGGCCGACTTCACCGGCAAGCGCAAGATCCTCAACATCTTCCCCAGTGTGGATACGCCGGTGTGTGCCGCCTCGGTGCGCCACTTCAACCAGGACGCCGCGGGACTGGCGAACACGGTGGTGCTGTGCATCTCGGCCGACCTGCCGTTCGCGCAGGCGCGCTTCTGCGGCGCCGAGGGCCTGGACAACGTGGTGACGCTGTCGACCCTGCGCGGCGCGGATTTCCTCAAGCACTACGGCGTGGCGCTGGCCAGCGGTCCGCTGGCCGGGCTGGCGGCGCGCGCGGTGGTGGTGCTGGACGAGCACGATCACGTGAAGCACGCCGAGCTGGTGCCGGAAATCACCCAGGAGCCGGATTACGACGCGGCGCTGGCCGTATTGAAGTAAGGCGGGTCGCCTACCTGTTTGCGCTGAGTCGAGTACTTCGGAGTACTGAAGCTCCATTGGCATGTCTCTCCGCCGAAGAGTGCTCCAGCGACACGTCGGAAGGGCGGGAATGACGGCAAAAACGCCGCCCGTCTTCGATGACTACCAGGACAAAAGGAAGGCGCCCCTTGGGCGCCTTTCTTCATTTCGCGACAGCGGAGATTTACTTCGCCACCACCCGCACCATTTCCAGGCACTTGTTCGAGTAGCCCCACTCGTTGTCGTACCAGGACACCAGCTTGACGAAGGTGGAGTCCAGCGCGATGCCGGCCTCGGCGTCGAAGATCGACGTGCGCGCGTCACCGCGGAAGTCGGTGGCGACCACCTTGTCCTCGGTGTAGCCCAGGATGCCCTTGAGCGCGCCCTCGCTCTGCGCCTTCATCTCGGCGCAGATCTCGGCGTAGGTGGCGGGCTTTTCCAGCTCGCAGGTCAGGTCGACCACCGAGACGTCCGAGGTCGGCACGCGGAAGCTCATGCCGGTGAGCTTCTTGTTGAGCTCGGGAATCACCACGCCGACGGCCTTGGCCGCGCCGGTGGAGGAGGGGATGATGTTTTCCAGGATGCCGCGGCCGCCGCGCCAGTCCTTGTTGGACGGGCCGTCGACGGTTTTCTGCGTGGCGGTGGTGGCGTGCACGGTGGTCATCAGGCCGCGCTTGATGCCCCACTTGTCGTTGAGCACCTTGGCCAGTGGCGCCAGGCAGTTGGTGGTGCACGAGGCGTTGGAGATGATCGCCTCGCCCTGGTAACTCTTGTCGTTGACGCCGTAGACGAACATCGGCGTGTCGTCCTTGGACGGGGCGGACAGGATCACCTTCTTGGCGCCCGCATCCAGATGCTTCTGCGCGCCTTCCTTGGTCAGGAAGATGCCGGTGGACTCGATCACCACCTCGGCACCGACCTCGTCCCACTTCAGCGCGGCCGGGTCGCGCTCGGCGGTGAGGCGGATCTTCTTGCCGTTGACGACCAGGGTGTTGCCCTCGACCGCCACGGTGCCCTTGAAGCGGCCGTGCACGGAGTCGTACTGCAGCATGTAGGCGAGGTAATCGGGCTCGAGCAGGTCGTTGATCGCGACGATTTCGATGTCGTCGTTGAAGTTCTGCACGGCTGCGCGCAGCACGTTGCGCCCGATGCGGCCGAAGCCGTTGATGCCCACCTTGATCGTCATTGCCTCGACTCCTGCGTCTGGCGTGGATTGTGGAAACTAGCGCGTAATTCTAGCAGGGCGTCGGCAGGGGTGGACCCGGCTACGCCGCCGCAAGGCTGTCACCGGCCTGTGGCAGACTTCCCGGCCCTCCCCAACGCACAAGTTGCCCTTCATGTCTTTGCGCCTTCCCCGACTTGCTTCCGTCCTCTGCGCGGGCGCGTTCGCGCTGGCCGCGCCGCTCGCCCAGGCCTGGGGGCCGGAGGGCCACGCCATCGTGGCCGACATTGCCCAGCAGCATCTCGACGCGCGCGCCGCGGCGCAGGTGCAGGCGCTGCTCGGCCTCGAGGGGCTGAGCCGGCTGGACCAGATCTCTTCCTGGGCCGACGGCAACCGCAAGGAGCGCCCCCGCACCGGCGGCTGGCATTACGTGGACATTCCGCTGCAGGCAGATGCCTATGTGCCGACCCGCGACTGCGCGCGCGACAACTGCGTCGTGGCGCAGATCAGCCACTTCAGCCAGGTGCTGGCGGACCGCTCCGCCGCCCCCGCCGCGCGGCTGGAGGCGCTGAAGTGGGTGGTGCACTTCGTGGGCGACGTGCACCAGCCGCTGCACGCCGAAGACGATGACGACAAGGGTGGCAACACCGTGCAGCTGCAGTTCTTCGGGCGCGGCACCAATCTGCACGCGGTGTGGGACGGCGGCGTATTGCGCCAGGCCCTGAACTTGGTGCCCGGCCCGAACTACACCTTCGACCACGCCCAGGTGCAGGCCGACGCGATGCAGCTGGACGCCTCGATCCGCCCGGCCGACCGCGCCGCATGGTCGGCCATCGGCGCGCTGCCGCAGTTGTCTACCCAGACGGTCGCATGGGCGATGGAGTCGCACCGCCTGGCTCGGGACGTGGCCTACGCGCACCTGGACGGGCGCAACCAGGCCGGCTGGTCGGCGCGTTACCAGGCGGTCGCGTGGCCGGTGGTGCGCACCCGGCTGCAGCAGGGTGGGGTGCGGCTGGCCGCAGTGCTCAACGAGCTGCTCGGCAGTTGATTTGGACGTCCGTTCGGCCGCGTATTGAAATCGAATGCAGTATGGCGCGATGCCCCGCTTCTGCTAGGTTTGCCTGATGACCCAGACTCCTCTTCGCCGTACCAAGATCGTCGCCACCCTCGGCCCCGCCACCGACGCGCCGGGCATGCTCGAGAAGATCATCGCCCAGGGCGTGAACGTGGCCCGCCTCAATCTTTCGCACGGTGCGCCGGACGACCACCGCGCCCGCGCCAACGCGGTGCGTGAGGCCGCGGCCAAGGTCGGCGTGGAGGTGGGCATCCTCGCCGACCTGCAGGGCCCGAAGATCCGCGTGGAGAAGTTCGCCAATGGCCCGGTGATGCTGGAGCCGGGCGATGCGTTCACGCTGGACTGCCGCGCCGATGCGCCGGAGGGCGATGCGACCCGCGTCGGCGTGAGCTATCTCAATCTGCCCAATGACGTGCAGCCGGGCGACGTGCTGCTGTTCGACGACGGCCTGGTCGCGATGGAGGTGGTGTCGATCGATGGCGCCCAGATCCATTGCCGCGTGACCATCGGCGGCAAGCTGTCCAACCGCAAGGGGCTGAACCGCCAGGGTGGCGGGCTCTCGGTCGATGCGCTGTCGGACAAGGATCGCAACGACATCAAGCTGGCCGCCGAGATCGGCGCCGATTTTCTGGCCGTCTCGTTCGTGCGCTCGGCGGCGGACATGCACACCGCGCGCCGCCTCATGAAGGAGGCCGGTGGTGACGCCGGCATGGTCGCCAAGATCGAGCGTGCCGACGCCATCCCGGTGCTGGGCGAGATCATCGACGCGTCCGACGTGGTGATGGTGGCGCGCGGCGACCTGGGCGTGGAGATCGGCGACGCCGAACTGCCGGGCCTGCAGAAGAAGATCATTCGCGAGGCGGTGCAGCGCAACCGTGCCGTGATCACCGCCACGCAGATGCTGCAGTCGATGGTGCACTCGCCGATCCCGACCCGCGCCGAAGTGCTGGACGTGGCTAACGCGGTCATCGACGGCACCGACGCGGTGATGCTGTCGGAGGAGTCGGCCGCCGGTGCGCATCCGGACAAGGCGGTGGCGGCGCTGTGCCGCATCTGCCTGGGTGCGGAGCGCCAGTTCGAGCCCAAGGACGACCGCATGCTCGACGCCGGGCTGCAGCTGGACCGCGCCGACCAGGCGATCGCCATGGCCGCGATGGTGCTGGCCGGCCACCTGGGGGTGCGGGCGATCGTGGCGCTGACCGAATCGGGCGCCACCGCGCAGTGGCTGTCGCGTTACCGCAGCGCGGTGCCGATCTACGGCATGTCGCCGTTCGGCGAAGCGCGCCGACGCATGCAGGTGCTGCGCGACGTGCATCCGGTGGAATTCAGCCACGGCGAGCAGCAGAGCATGGCCGCTTCCACCCGCGCCGCGGTGCGCCTGCTGTTCGAGCAGGGCAAGCTGGGCGAGGGCGACCGCGTGGTCATCACCTATGGCGACCGCGTCGGCCATGTCGGCGGCACCAACACGCTAAAGCTGCTGCTCGTTGGCGCCGACGGCATCGTGGAGAGCCTGCGCGACCTGTGATGCGCAAGGCCGCGGGGACGCTAGACTGGCCTCCCCACCCGCGATCTCCGGAGGCGTTCCATGAAAACCCTGCTTCGCGTGCAACTGCCGCTCTGCCTGTTGGCCCTGGCGGCGACCTTTCCGGCCATGGCGCAGAATCGCCGGTTGCCGCCGGAACGGCTCAACGCCTACTGGATCCTGCTCAACCAGCACGTGGGCGTGGACGTGCCCAACAGCGGGCGCAACATCTATAAGCCCGGCTGCGTGGCGGTGACCTACACGGTGGGTTCCGATGGCCTGCCGCGCGACGTCAAGGCGGTCAAGACGGTACCCGAGAGCGACCTGGGCAAGGCCGCCGAGAGCGCGGTGAAGAACTTCACCTACGGTCCGTCGCTGACCAATCGGGCCGGCGAGCCGATCGACACCTACTACGTGGTGCCGTTCAACGGTCCCAGCGACAAGGCCGGCCAGCAGGCGCTGATGGCGCCCTGTCGCCTGCCCGGCTACGACGCCGGCTGACTCCGCTCGGGACGGGCCGCCGGTGCCCGCCGGCGATCTGGCCTATAATTCGCCGCTTTCAGCCTTGCCGCCCCCGCCGGGGCGGCTTCCATCTGGCGCGGTCGAGCGGCCGCCGTCGTTTCCACGGAGTCGTCATGAGCATCGAAGATCTGGAAAGCATCGCGCTGGCGATGGTCGCGCCCGGCAAGGGCATCATCGCCATCGATGAGTCGACCAAGACCATCGCGAAGCGGTTTGAGGCCGTCGGCATCGAGAACACCGAAGAGAACCGCCGCGCCTACCGCGAGCTCCTGCTCACCGCCCCGGGCCTGAACGAGCACATCTCCGGCGCGATCCTCTACGACGAGACGATCCGCCAGTCGACCAAGGACGGCGTGCCGTTCACCCAGGTCATGAAGAAGCTCGGCATCATCCCCGGCATCAAGGTGGACAAGGGGCCGGTGCCGCTGGCCGGCTTCCCGGGTGACGTGGTTACTGAGGGCCTGGACGGCCTGCGCGAGCGCCTGGCCGAATACGCCAAGCTCGGCGCGCAGTTCGCCAAGTGGCGCGCGGTGATCAACATCTCCGAGGACAACCCCAGCTCCA